>JBBDQO010000001.1:0-48010 GCA_040905925.1 Acidimicrobiia bacterium
TCCTGATGAGGGAGATGGGTGCAACCGGGGACGACGTGTACCAGGTGGATGGTCCACTGGATCTCTCCGGGCTCTGGGGGTTGTACGACCTCGATCGGCCTGATCTGAAGTTCGAGACGTTCCACGGGGTCACCCCCTCCCGTCTCGCCGGAGCGCCAGGTGACATGGTCGACATCTTCGAGGTGATCCGGCAGGGCGACTTGATCGTCCACCATCCCTACGACTCGTTCACACCCACCGTCGAAGCATTCATCGACCGCGCCGCTCGGGACCCTCGTGTCCTTGCGATCAAGATGACCCTCTATCGCAACTCGAGCAGCAGTCCGGTGATGGGCTCTCTGATCAAGGCCGCGGAGTCGGGCAAACAGGTGGTGGCACTGGTCGAGCTCAAGGCGCGCTTCGACGAGGAGCGCAACATCGAGTGGGCGCAAAGGTTGGAAGACGCCGGGGTTCATGTCATGTACGGCGTGGTCGGGCTCAAGACCCACACCAAGGTGACCCTGGTTGTGAGGAGGGAAGGCGAAGGAGTCGCCCGCTATGCACACATCGGCACCGGGAACTACAACGAGAAGACGGCGCGCAGCTACGAGGACATTGCCCTGCTCACCGCCGATCCCGATATCGGGTCGGATCTCTCGGACGTCTTCAACTATCTGACCGGGTACTCACGTCAGACCAGCTACCGCAAGCTCGCGGTTTCGCCAAACGGGATCAGAAACCGGATCACCGAGCTCATCGAGGACGAGGCCTCTCGACCCGATGGGCATATCACGATGAAGATGAACTCCCTGGTTGACGCCCGAATCATCGAGTCGTTGTACAAGGCATCCAACGCGGGCACCCGCATCGACCTCATCATCCGGGGCATCTCCTGTCTCCGTCCCGGGGTCCCTGGTTTGTCGGAGAACATCACGGTGCGTTCGATTGTCGGCCGGTACCTCGAGCATTCCAGGATCTACCGATTCGGGGCCCGGGGACGGACCCGGCACTACTACATCGGCTCGGCGGACCTGATGCCGCGGAATCTCGACCGTCGGGTCGAGGCCCTGGCTCCGGTCACAGACCCCGATCTCCAATTCCGCATCGATGAGGTCATCGACGTGCTCATGGCCGATGACCTGCTGGCTTGGGAGCTCTTCGAAGACGGGACCTGGGCCCGGATTCCGGTCGCTTCGGGAGTCGACGCCCATGTGGTTCTCCAAGAGTTGGCGAGGGCGAGGGCAACCGCGCACCTGTAGGCGGCCGAGGGCCTCACCCAAACGTTCATCTCGTGTTCATCCCTTCAGCCCCCGCTGTTCAAAGGCGTTTCTTAGCTTCTCCAGCGACCGTGGGAGGGCGACCGTCCATGGTTCGCAATTGAACCGGTTCCCTAACAAGGAGAAACAAGGGATGAAATCCCGAACAATGCGACTGATGAGCTTGCTGGCTGTCTTGGCGCTGCTACTCGCCGCCTGCGGCGATGGCGGAGCGGAGGAACCTGCAACGACCGCGGCAGGCGGGGGCGAGTTGGAGGGTGACATCGTGATCGATGGCTCGAGCACAGTCACGCCGTTGATAACGGTCGCAGCCGAGGACTTCCAGATCGAGAACCCCGGGGTGAGAGTCACGGTGGCCACTTCGGGCACCGGTGGTGGGTTCGAGAAGTTCTGCGTTGGTGAGACCGACGTGTCGATGGCATCACGGCCAATCTCCGAGGAGGAGACCGGGATCTGCGAAACCAACGCAATCGAGCCCGTGGAGTTCATCGTTGCCAACGATGCGCTCTCGGTGATCGTCAACCCCGGCAACGACTGGACCACCTGCCTGACGGTGGAGCAACTCAACACCATGTGGGGTCCCGAGGCCGAGGAAACAATCAACAACTGGAACCAGATCGATCCGGCATTCCCTGACCAGGCGATGAACCTGTTCGGTGCCGGATCCGACTCCGGGACGTTCGACTACTTCACCGATGAGATCAACGGTGAGGAAGGTGTCATCCGGACCGACTACAACCCTTCTGAGGACGACAATGTGACCATTATCGGAGTCGAAGGCGACGTAGGAGCGGTTGGATTCTTGGGTCTGTCCTACGTTCTGGAAAACGAGGGTCGGATCATCGCACTGGAGGTCGACGGGGGCAATGGTTGTGTGGCGCCTTCCGCGGAGACGGTCATCGACGGCAGTTATGTGCCACTCGGTCGCCCGCTCTTCGTCTACTTCAAGGCCGAGTCGCTGCAACGACCCGAGGTTGCCGCGTTTGCCCAGTACTACGCCGACAACCAAGAGAGCATCACGCAAACGGCACTGTTCATCCCGCTCTCTGACGAGCAGGCAGCCCAGCAGCAGGCCGAGCTGGACGAGATCACCGGCGGCTGACGAGCATAGGCTCTACTCAGATGGTGATCAGGACCGATACCGCGCTGGCGCCGGTGAGCCTCAGGGCTACCGGCGCCACGCGCCGTCGCCTCTACGTACAGGCTCTGTTCAAGGGCTTGTTCGGCCTGGCAGCCTTCCTCACCGTGGGAGTCACGATTTTGATCGTGCTCTCGCTCCTGATCCCGGCCCTGCGCTTTTTCTCCGAGGTGTCCTTGGGCGAGTTCTTTGGGAGCACCAGGTGGACGCCTCTGTTCCAACCACCCTCATTTGGGGTATGGCCGATCGTCGCCGGAACTGCGTGGACCACTGGCATCGCACTGCTGGTCGCCATTCCATTTGGGCTTGGCGTGGCCGTTTACCTGAGCGAGTACGCCCAACGGAGGGTCCGCGCCATCCTTAAACCCTTCCTGGAGATCCTCGCTGGGGTGCCGACCGTCGTCCTGGGGTTCTTTGGCCTGTTCCTGGTGAATCCGGAGATCGTCCAGAGGTTCTGGCCGATCGGCACGGTGAGCACGTTCTCGGGACTGGCGGCGGGCCTCGTGGTCGGGGTCATGATCATCCCCACCGTTGCGTCTCTGTCAGAGGACGCGATGACCGCGGTGCCACGCGGGTTACGTGAAGGCGGATTTGCGTTGGGCGGCACCAGGCGAGAGGTTGCGACCAGCGTGGTCTTCCCGGCAGCTCTATCGGGGATCGTGGCGGCAATCGTCCTCGCTGGGTCTCGAGCTATTGGAGAAACCACAATCGTCCTCCTCGTGGCCGGAAGCCGTCCGACCCTGGGTTGGAACCCGGGCAATCAGATGCAGTCGATGGCCAGCTTCATCGGGTTTGCCGGCATCGGCGATCAGCCCACCGGCAGCACAGGCTACCTGACCATCTTTGCTGTGGGCCTGCTCCTTTTCATCATCACCTTCTTGCTGAACATCGTCAGCATTCGCATTGTCCGCCGCTTCCGCGAGGTTTACGAATGACCTCGGTTTCCCCCGAGCAGGTCGCCACAGCGGTCGCACTTCGATCGGCAACCTCCCCACGAAGGAGGGTCGTCGATGCCGTGTTCAAGCTCTTTCTCTGGATCTCGGTTGGGGTGGCGTTGGGCACTCTGATCACCCTTCTCATCGATCTGATCACAGAGGGATGGCCCCGTCTCAACTCTGACCTCGTCGTGAACATGCCGTCCGCTCGCCCGGAGCGTGCCGGTATCCAATCGGCGATCTTCGGTTCTCTATGGGTGGTTGGGACCACGGCGTTGATCTCGATTCCGACCGGTGTCAGCGCCGCCATCTACTTGGAGGAGTTCGCCAAGAAGGACCGTTGGTACAACCGCTTGATCGAACTGAATATCCAGAACCTCGCCTCGGTGCCCTCCGTTGTCTACGGCATGCTCGGATTGGCCTTCATCGCACGGGGAGTCCTCTCGTTCGGGTTCACCGTGATGACCGCCGCCCTGATACTGACACTGGTCGTTCTCCCCACGGTCGTGATTGCTTCCAGGGAGGCATTGCGTGCCGTCCCCAACTCTCTGCGACACGGCAGCCTCGCCCTGGGGGCGACCGAGTGGGAGACGGTCTACCGGCAGGTGCTGCCGGCCGCAGTGCCGGGCATTGCCACCGGCACCATCCTTTCGACGTCTCGGGCACTGGGCGAGTCGGCCCCATTGCTATTGGTTGGTGCTCTCACTTTTGTTACCTTCAATCCGGAGGGATTCGACAGCACCTACACGGTTCTCCCACTGGCGATCTTTCGCTTCATCTCCGAGGCGAGAATCGAATTTCGTCCGTTGGCTGCTGCT
This sequence comes from Acidimicrobiia bacterium, assembly GCA_040905925.1. Lineage (GTDB taxonomy): Bacteria > Actinomycetota > Acidimicrobiia > Spongiisociales > ZC4RG35 > JALYNX01. The sequence continues at coordinate 4,148 of JBBDQO010000001.1, forward strand.
GCCAGCGTCGTTCTGTTGATAGTCCTCCTTGGGATGAACTCGATCGCGATCTTCGTCAGAAACCGTTTCGAGAGGAAGCTTCGATGAGCATGGGTGACGGGACGGAGGGAGACTTCGACATGACGACTAGACAGGAACAGGCACGCCCGACTGATATACGTGTTGAAGTGGCGGCCAGCGGACATACAACGGAGTCGGGCGAGGTGAAGCCCAGGTCAACCGTGTTCGACGCGTCTGGCTTGAGTGTCTTCTATGGGGACTTCCGCGCCGTGCGTGATGTCGACCTCCCAGTGCATGGGAATCAGATCACCGCATTGATTGGACCTTCGGGTTGCGGAAAGTCGACCGTTCTCAGGTGCTTCAATCGCATGAACGACCTCATCGACGGTGCACGGATCGAAGGCACGGTGAGCTATCACGGCGTTGACATCTACCAAGACGAAGTTGACCCCGTGGAACTACGAAGACGGGTGGGAATGGTGTTTCAGAAACCGAACCCCTTTCCGAAATCGGTCTATGACAACGTTGCCTTCGGTCCTCGGCTCGGAGGCTTCAAGGGCAAGATGGACGACCTGGTGGAGGAGTCGCTGAGAAGGGCTGCCCTCTGGGATGAGGTGAAGGACAAGCTCGACGAGTCGGGAATGGCACTTTCGGGTGGCCAGCAGCAACGACTCTGCATCGCTCGCGCCATCGCCACCAGTCCCGACGTTCTCCTGATGGACGAGCCTTGCTCTGCGCTCGATCCAATTGCCACTTTGCGGATCGAAGAGCTCATGCTGGATTTGAAGGATGACTACACCATCATCATCGTCACTCATAACATGCAACAGGCGGCGCGGGTTTCCGACACGACGGCCTTCTTCTCGGTGAGGGTGAGCGACGAGGGACAGCGAACCGGCTACCTGGTGGAGTTCAGTCCGACCGAAGAACTGTTCACTGCGCCACGCGAGAAGCAGACCGAGGACTACATCACAGGGCGGTTTGGATGACAGACGCCATAGACACCAACCTCCATTTCCACCAGGGACTCGATTCGCTGGAGCACGAGGTGCTCGGGATGGTCGACCGCGCCGAGCAGATGGTTGCGATGGCTGTGGATGCGGTTTGCACCGGTGATGTCGACCTCGCCGCTCAGGTCATAAAGCTGGACGACAACATCGATCGGACCTACCTCGAGGTCCACGGTCATTGGACCACCCTGATGGCCCGGTTCCAGCCTCTGGGCTCTGATCTGCGAAAGATGACGGTCCTGCTCCAGCTCAACCAGACCTTCGAGAGGATGGGTGACCAATGCGTCAACATCGCAAAGGTCACCAAACTCAACGAGGGGCTGCCCCGGGTGGAGCGGATGGTGGAACAGATTCGTGAGATGGGAGACCTGGCGCGACCGATGATCCGCACCGCCATCGAGGCCTATGTCCGACAGGATCTCGAAGAGGCGAGGTTGTTGCCGGCCATGGATCAACCGGTGGACCGGCTCAACGCCAACATGTACAAAGAGATCATCGCCGTCGGCAGCAATCCCGAGATGCTGGAGTGGGCAAGCAAGATCATGATGGTGGCCCGGGCTCTGGAGCGGATCGGCGACCAGGCCGTCGATTTCGCCGAGCAGACCGCTTATCTGATCACCGGAGAGCGGGCTGAGTTCGTCAAGGTAGGCCTCAGCCGGTCGGTCGATGACAGTCCCAGTTGATGGCAGGCCGCATCGGATACTTCTCGTGGAGGACGAGCCGGGTCTCGCCGATTCGGTTCGATACGCCCTCGACACCGAGGGATTCGACGTGTTCGTGGCCGAGTCGGGGGTCAGCGGGCTCGAATCGGCCCGGGTCAATCATCCGGATCTGGTGCTCCTCGATCTGATGCTTCCCGGGATGTCGGGGCTCGATGTCTGCCGTCAGATCCGCTCGTCATCCGACGTCCCGATCATCATGCTGACCGCCAAGGACGCCGAGTCGGACAAGGTCGCCGGCCTCGAATTGGGGGCGGATGACTACATGACCAAGCCCTTCTCGATGCGGGAGCTGATCGCCCGGGTACGGGCCCACCTCCGCCGGGCGGCGAAGACCGGGGTGCTTTCCGAGTCCAACGAGGTGCTCCGGGGCGGGTCGATCGAGCTCGACATCGACGCCCACCAGGCACGGTTGAACGGCGAGGCGGTGGACTTGCGACCCAAGGAATTCGAGCTGCTCGAATCGCTGATGCGACGCAAGAATCGACTTGCCGCCCGTCACACCCTGATCGACGAAGTGTGGGGCCCGACCTATTTCGGCGACACCAAGACCCTCGACGTCCACATCAAGAGACTTCGCCAGAAGCTCGAGCCCGATCCGGCCGGGCCGGTCCACATCCTCACTGTGCGCGGGCTCGGCTACAAGTTCGTGGATGAGTAGCCGCTCGTCGCCGGGCAGGACACCATTCGCAGTCCGTCTGTTCGTTTCTTACGGCCTCGCCTATTTGGCTCTGATCGGGGTCATCGGTTGGCTCGTCCTCGAATCGGTTGAGGCCTCTCCCGGGCAGCGCAATTCGATCCTGCTGATATCGGTGGGAGCGGGCATCGTCGGCCTGGTTGTGGTCGGGCTCCTCGCCCGGAGCACGGCGGCACCGATCGCCGCGTTGACCGAACACACCCTCGAGTTGACCGAAGGCGAATCCGACGGGGTGCCTCGCTCACAAGTGCGCGAGCTCGATCAGCTGGGGCTGGCAATCTCGAAACTGGAAGCGGGGCAACGGGAACGGGTGGTGCAAGCGGAACACGCCACCGAGACTCTCGAGTTGGTTCTGGGGGCGTTGCGTCAGGGAACCGTCCTCTTCTCCGAGGCGGACGAAGTGGTCTACGCCAACCCCTCGGCGCAGGAGTTGCTCGGTGCTGTTCCGACCACTCTTTCCGGCCTGGCGCCCTTTCCCTTCCAGAACGCGGTCCGTGAGTGCCGAGAAACACAAAGGCCCGTGGAGCAGGCGGTAGAGCATGGCAAACCGGTGCGCCGGCTGCGGGCGGTTGCTACCCCGTTCTTGACCGACAATCGGATTCTCCTGGTCGTTGTCGATGTCACCGACCTCGACCGGGTTGCCTCGATTCGCCGCGACTTCGTGGCCAATGCGTCGCACGAGTTGAAGACGCCGGTGTCGGCGATCATCGCCTCGTCCGAAGCGCTCCAGATCGCAGTGGTTCGCCACGACGACTCGTCGCTTGGCTTTGCCCAGCAGATCGAGCGATCGGCGAGACAACTCGACCGGCTGGTGGGCGACCTCCTCGATCTCTCCCGACTCGAGCGTGACCAACCTGAGCTCGAGCCGCTCAGTCTCGACCTCCTGGTTCGTGAGGAGTTGGAGCGTCTCCGGCCCGTGGCCGAGGAGAAGGCCATCGAGCTCTCGATGGAGCTGGCGCCCACCCAAATCGCGGGGAGTCGTCGCGATATTGCGATCGCTGCTCGCAACCTCCTCGACAATGCCATCCGGTACACCGGGGCCGGCGGATCGGTCGGTGCGGTCTTGAGGACCGTGAATGGAGAGGTTGTCCTCAGGATCTCGGACACCGGAGAGGGGATACCGACGAGGGACCTGGCTCGGGTGTTCGAGCGCTTCTATCGGGTGGACGCTGCACGTTCCAGGTCAACCGGTGGCACCGGCCTTGGTCTTGCGATCGTCAAGCATGTGGTGGAAAGCCACGGCGGCACCGTGGACGTCGAGAGCGAGTTGGGCCGGGGCTCGGTTTTCACGGTCCGGCTCCCAGTTCTCGATGGGGACAACGCCGGGCCGTCGCTAGCCTGATAGCGGCTTGTCGCCTGTTCCTTCATGTCGATACTCGAAACCATCGCGAGCCCGGCCGACCTTCGCGGGTTGAGCCCGGATCAACTTCAGACGCTGACCGAGGAGATTCGCGCCTTCATCATCGACAAGGTCTCCGCCAACGGAGGCCATCTCTCTCCGAACCTCGGTGTGGTCGAGCTCACCCTGGCCCTCCATCGAGTTTTCGATTCTCCCAACGATCGAATCATCTGGGACGTCGGGCACCAGGCGTATGTGCACAAGTTGGTCACCGGGCGTATGGCGGCATTCGACTCCCTGCGTCACACCGGTGGCCTGTCCGGATACCCGAGCCGTGAGGAGTCGCCACACGATTTCGTGGAGAACAGTCATGCCTCGACCGCACTCTCCTATGCCCTGGGCCATGCCCTCTCCGGCTATCCGGGTTACACAGTGGCGGTGGTTGGGGACGGTGCCATGACCGGTGGCATGGCTTACGAGGCACTGAACCACATCGCGGTGGCGAGGCCGAGTCGTCTCATCATCGTCCTCAACGACAACGGCCGTTCCTACGCCCCGACGGTGGGCGGTATCGCCGCCCTGGCCAACCTGGCCCACTATCGCTTCGATCCGAGGTACGAGAGGACCAAGCGCACGCTGGGCCGGATGCTCCGCGGCATCCCTCTGGTGGGGGAGACGGCAGACGAGTTGGCCGGGCGTCTCAAGGACGCGGTGAAGCAGATCCTGGAGCCTTCGACCGTTTTCGATGCTCTTGACCTCAAATACACAGGGCGGATCGACGGGCACAACCTGGCGCTGTTGGAGGAAACCCTCACCGTCGCCAAGACCTACGACCGGCCGGTGGTGGTTCATGTAATCACCGAGAAGGGAAAGGGGTATCAGCCGGCCATCCAAGACGAGGTGGAGAAACTCCATGGTGTCAGCAGCTTCGATGTGGCAACGGGGAAAGCTCTGAAGTCCGAGTTGAAGCTGACCGAGGTCGCGGGCAGGGCGATCGCCGAGGCAGCCGCAACCAGGCCCGACATGATCGGGATCTCGGCGGCAATGATCAGCACCGCCGGTCTGATGCAGATGTCGCAGCGCTTTCCCGATCGTGTGTATGACACTGCCATCGCTGAGCAACACGCAGTGACTCTGGCGGCGGGGATGGCGATGGCAGGCAAGAAGCCGGTTGTGGCCATCTACTCGGCGTTTCTCCAGCGTGCTTTCGATCAGATCGTCGCCGACGTCGCCCTTCACGACCTACCCGTGGTGTTCCTCGTCGACCGGGCCGGGGTCACCGGCCCCGACGGCCCCTCCCACCATGGTGTCTTCGATCTCTCCTATCTGCGGATGATCCCCAACATGGTTGTGGGGGCTCCTGCCGACGCCACCGAGCTTTGCGCCATGATCGAGACCGCGGTGGACCACGACGGGCCGATCGCCATCCGCTATCCCAAGAGTGCCGCGGTCTCGGTCCCGGCCATCCCGGTCCCTCCGATCCCGATCGGGGAGGCGCAACTCCTCGCCACCGGCTCAGATGTCCTGTTGGTGGCGGTGGGCCGGATGGTCGAGGTGGCCGAGAAGGCCGCCCTCGACCTCGGGGAGAAGGGGGTGTCGGTTGGCGTGGTCAACGCCCGTTGGGTCAAGCCCCTCGATCCCCGCATCCTGGAGTGGGCGGGCCCGGTGGCCCATGTGGTCACTCTCGAGGACAACGTCCTGGCAGGTGGGTTCGGCTCGGCGGTGATGGAGGGGTTTTCGGCCGCCGGCATGACCAAGGAAGTCACCTGTATCGGGGTCCCCGACCGATTCCTCCCCTTCGGGTCACCCTCCGACCTGCACGAATCCGTGGGCATGGATGCCTCGGGTGTGGTGGACCGGGTGCTGGCGCTGCTCGAGTAGTCGGCTCCTCGCGGGGCGTCGTCGCCTTCGGATTGTGAGGTGGGGAGCAATACGCTGACAGACGCTCATGCGGTCCCGAGCTGTTCCTATCGCCGTGGTCGTATCGATCGGTGCGCTGGCCGGGTTCTCCGTCTACGCCCTGTGGGGGCCCCAGCAAGAGGCAGCAGTCCCATCGACCACCGCCCTTGCCCGGGCCACCCCATCGACGGTTGCGACGACAACTACCTCCGCCGCAGCCACGACCACCACTCCTGTCACCACCGCATCAACGCTCCCCGAGAAGGGCTGGCTGGTGATCCAGGGCACCGGAGACGTCAACCTGGACCCCGGGTACATCCCGGCCCTGGCCGCGGAGGGCTGGGATCATGCCTGGTCCGGGCTCGATGGCCTCTTTCTCGAAGACGACTTGACGGTGGTCAACCTCGAATGTGCGCCCTCGGCTATCGGCAGCGCGCTCGACAAGGAGTTTGTGTTCAGGTGCCCGCCCGAATCTCTCACCTCGCTGATCGCCAACGGGATCGAGGTGGCCAACATGGGCAACAACCACTCCGGTGACTACGGCAAAGACGCCCTGGTAGACGGTCGGGCGAACCTGATCGCATCGGGAGCAGTCCCGGTCGGAGCCGGAGCCAACGCCGATGAGGCTGGCGCTCCCGCGCTCTTTCAGATCGGGGGATGGAAAGTGGCGGTGGTCGGCTTCGGCGGGGTGGTCGGCGATGCTTCCTGGTTCGCCACCGACGATCAGGCGGGTATCAGGGACGGGGACGACATCCCATCGATGGTGGCCGCAGTCGCGTCTGCGGCCGCCCAGGCCGACTTAGTGGTGGTCGCCATCCATTGGGGTGTGGAGTTGGACACGGCTCCCCGCCCTGAGGACGTGGAACGGGCCCAGGCGATGATTGCGGCGGGAGCCGATATCATCTTCGGGCATCACCCGCATCGTTTGCAGTCGCTCGATCTCATCGACGGCAGACTCGTCTCCTGGTCCCTGGGGAACTTCGTATGGCCGAATTTCTCGCCTGCAGGCTCGACCACCGCGGTTGCCCGCGCCGTGGTGTCCCCCGATGGGACGATCGAGGGATGCCTCATCCCGGCCATGATCGAGAGCCCCGGGCACCCAGTGCTGACCGGGGAACCGAGCTGTCGGCTCCCCTCATGAGAGAGCTCCCGACATGAACGAGCGGTTCGGCCAGGTTCTCATCGTGCTGGTCACCGGTCTCGTTCTCGGGTTCGGCGTCTTCCTGGTGAGCAGGGATGGGGCGGCTTCGACTCCTGGTGACGACACGACCCCCCCCGAAGCGGGGGCAACTACGACCACCTCTCCCGGCGACCCAGGCTCGACCGTGCCGGGGGAGACCACTACCACCACGCTCGCCGGCACCCAACCCCCTGGCGAGCGCCCCCCCGACACAGTTCCTGGCCTCACCGTGGGACAACCTTGGGGGACCACGGTCGGGTTGACCATGTTCCGGGGCAACCCGACGCGGAGCTACTACGGCACCGGCGACGTCAGCGAGCAACCCTCGGTCCGGTGGACCTACCCCGACACCGCCATGTGCAGCACCTCGACCAACCTCGGTGAGACCACCCAATGGTGCGGGATGGGCTGGACCGGCCAGCCCGCAGTGTGGGAGCGACCCGACGGGATCACCGAGCTCATCTTCGGCGCCTACGACTCGGCGGTTCATTTCGTCGATGCTGGGACCGGGGAAGATCTGATGCCCGAATTCCAGACCGGGGACTTGATCAAGGGGTCGGTGTCCCTGGACCCCGATGGGTATCCCCTTCTCTACTTCGGGTCCCGCGACAACAAGTACCGCATCCTCGCTCTCGACGGGGAGGAGCCGGTTGAGCTCTGGTCCATGGACGCCACCGACGTGGCCGGGACCTGGAACGACGACTGGGATTCCAACGGAGCTGTTGTCGACGACATCCTCTACGTGGGTGGCGAGAACAGCTGGTTCTTCGCCGTCGAGCTGAACCGGGGCTATGACGCCGACGGCAAGGTCACGGTCGATCCTCAGATCGTGTTGCAGATGCCGGGCTACAACGACGAGTTGATTGACACCGCCGGCGGCAACGTCTCGATCGAGAACTCGCCTGTCCTCTACGAGCAGCGGGTCTATTTCGCCAACTCGGCAGGCCGGATCGTTGGTCTCGATGTGAGCCGGGTGCGGGAGGGTGAGGCGCCAATCGTCTTCGACTACTACGCGGGTGGCGACATCGACGCCTCGTTGGTGGTCGACGCCGAAGGGATGATCTACGCGGCGGTGAATGTCAAGCCGGACCAGGTCGGCCCCGGGTATCGGACCCAGGGGAACATCGACCGCACCCGGGAGGTGGGACAGCTGCTCAAGCTCGATCCCTACGCCGACGGTGACCCTCGGGTCTGGGGCGTCGACCTCACCGCCGGCAGTGAGCAGTCCGGCACCTGGAGCACGCCTGCGGTCTACCAGGGAGTGGTCTACGACAACACGATGCAGGGGCAACTGATCGCAGTCGATGCAGCAAACGGGGAGGTGCTGTGGTCCGACGAAGTTGGCTGGCACTCGTGGTCGTCGCCTGCAGTCGTCGAAGGGATGCTGGTGACGGCCACCTGTCTGGGCGATGTCCGCGGCTACTCGTTGCAGGACCCACGAGCCCCGGTCCAAGCCTGGTCGGTGGACCTCGGTGAGACTTGTCTCGAGGCCACCCCCGCCATTTGGGACGGGGTCATCTACATCGGCTCTCGCGACGGGTATCTGCGCGCACTGGGCTGACCTCCACCAACATCGAGCTCGATGCCGGTCATGAGGGTTGAAGGACCACTCGACACAGGGACGGCTCCACGAAGGGATCGAGCGAGGTGACGACAGTCTGGCCGCCCAGAGCCTCCGCCACGCCCCGCAACAGCCCGAGGTGGATCGAGCACACCACGTCGGCGTTGGTCCGAGCCAAATCACGAAACGGGCAGTCTCGAAGCTCGATCACCGTCGCCGGGCCGGTGTGAGCTGATTCTTCAGGTGCGAAGCCGTAGTCGACGAGCATCTCGGTGATGCGCCTGGTCGTCTCCTCTGGTGAGAGGGGCCGAAGCGGCGAAGGACGCTCAGTCAGATACAGGCCCCATTCCCGTCCGGCCCTCAACGCCATCTCTCCAGGTTCGCTGACCGCGGCTCGCAACGCGGTGGCGAGGATCTCGCATAGAAGCCGATAACCCGACCCGGCCGGCGGCTCGCTGTCGGGCGCGAGCTCATAGAGCATCCGGGGACGGCCAGGCACGGTCCGTACTTCGGATGTCTTGTTGACCAGACCGGCTCGCGCGAGGACATCCAGATGACCGCGGACAGTGTTGGAATGCAGGTTCACCATCGAGGCGAGATGCTCCACATCTCGAGGCTCCGCGCCGTCCTCCAGGAGTCGCAGGATCCGACGTCGGACGGGATCGGCCAAAGCGCGATAACGCGCTTCGTCTCTTTCAACCAGTGTCGCGTCAGCCACTTCGGAACGAGTTTACACGGGGAAGAGCATAAAAACTAGAGTATGGGACTTTTGGCCCTATCTCGGCGCGATCAGCCTCGATCAACTCCGGACATGAGGACCGCTCGGTGTGGCGATCAAACCTCCTCGGAGCCGAGGGCGGAGCAAAGTGGAATGGCATCGGGGATGTAGGCGATGACAGAGGTCTCCCGTCGCCGGTTCATCCAGTTGGCGTCTGGCGCCGGGCTCGCTGCTCTCACCGGTGTCCTCGAACTCAAACTGATCGCCCTGGAGGCGTTTCCCGGTATCGATAACCCGCTTCTCACCTATCCGAACCGTGGATGGGAGGCGATCTACCGGGATCAGTACGCATACGACGACAGCTTCACCGTGATCTGCGCGCCCAATGACACCCATATGTGCCGGCTCCGCGCTTTCACCCGTAACGGGGTGGTCATTCGCCTCGAACAGAACTACGACGGGGGCAACTATGGCGACCCCCAGGGGAACCAGTCCACCGTTCACTGGAATCCTCGAGGCTGCCTCAAAGGCTATACGTTGCACCGCCGGGTTTATGGGCCCTATCGCCTCCGTTTCCCGATGGTCAGGAGGGGATGGAAGGAATGGGCGGACGACGGATTCCCCTCCCTCTCCGATGAGCCGGACCTTCGTGCCACCTATCAATTCGACGACCGGGGTAACGACACCTTCGTCCGACTCAACTGGGACGAGGTCGACGGTTACCTTGCCCGAGGGCTCGAGGCCATAGCTCGCACCTACTCGGGCGACGAGGGGAGGCGGCGTCTGCTGGAGGCAGACGGCTACGAACCGGAGATGCTCGAGTGCTGGGATGTCTCTGGGGTCCGCACCATGAAGTTCGGGTCGTCTCTGCCCGTCCACGGGGTTGCCGGCAAGTTCGGGCTCATCCGATTCGCCAACATGCTGGCTCTGCTCGATGCATCCGTCCGTGGGGTCGGCCCTGCTGAGGCAAAAGGCGCCAGAGACTGGTCGGAGTACACCTGGCGAGGGGACCAGGCGCCTGGATTCCCGTTCGTTCATGGTCTGCAGGCCACCGAGGTCGACCTCAACGATCTTCGCCATAGTCGGCTCTTGATTCAGGTGGGAAAGAACCTCGTCGAGAACAAGATGCCGGAAAGCCATTGGTTCCAGGAGATCATCGAGCGGGGGGGGAAGATCGTCTCCATAGTCCCCGAGTACGGACCTCAGGCTTCCAAGTCGGATTACTGGATCCCGGTCCGCGCCGGTCTCTCCGATACCGCGATCTTCCTGTACCTGGCCAGAGAGCTGATCGAGCGCCGCCTATACGACGAGGGATTCGTCAAGCAGTTCACCGATCTGCCGTTACTGGTCCGGCTCGACACGCTGCAGAGGCTCCGCGCCGACGAACTGTTTGCGGATCACGTTCCACTGGTTCAACCCGAGGGGCCGAGTTTCTCCGTTCACGGGATGACTGCCGATCAGTACGAGATAATCGGCGACCGGGTGTTACGGGAGGTCTCGGGCAACTTTCGGGCGGTCGGCCGTGAGGATGTCGGCGCCCGAATGGAGGCTCTCGGAATCGATCCCGAGCTCGATTGGCGCGGGGTCGTCGGCCTGGCCGACGGAAGCGAAGTCGAGGTGGCGACCGTCCTCAGCCTCTACCACGAGCATCTCGCCGACTACGACCTCGACACCGTTGCAGAGATAACCGGGTCCCCTGCTTCCTTGCTGGAGAGGCTTCTCGAGGATGTGGCCACGATCCGACCGATGTCGATCCAGGTCGGTGAGGGGGTGAACCACTACTTCCACGCCACCCTGCACAACCGCGCGACGTATCTGGTGGCGATGCTCACCGGTCAGGTGGGCATCCCCGGCTCGGGTGTGAGCACCTGGGCCGGCAACTACAAGGGTGGGATCTTCCACGCGGCTCCCTGGTTCGGACCGGGCGTCGGTGGATATGTGAACGAAGACCCGTTCCATCCGTTGCTCGATGAGACCTCGAGGTACGACTTCAACAACACCCACCACTACATCCATGGCGAGGAGACCTCCTATTGGGGCTATGGGGACCGCCCTCTCATCGTCGACACGCCTGCTGAAGGGCGAAAGGTGTTCACAGGTCGCAGCCACATGCCTACCCCGACCAAGGTGCTCTGGTACAACAACGCCAACCTGATCAACCAGGCCAAATGGGCCTACCACCTGATCAAGGAAGTGAACCCCAAGGTCGACCTCATAGTCGACCAGCAGATCGAATGGACCGGTTCCGCCGAGTTCGCGGACGTGATCGTTCCCGCGAACAGCTGGCTTGAGTTCGAGACGGTGGAGATGGGGGGCTCCTGCTCGAATCCATTCCTTCAACTCTGGAAAGGTGGCATCCCACCTCTCTATGACAGTCGCGACGACGTGGCCATCTTTGCCGGTGTGGCCCGGGCCCTGACCGGTCTGTCAGGGGACGGCCGCTTCGCCGACTACTTCGCATTCGCCAGCGAGGGGCGACCCGAGGTCTATCTCGACCGGGTTCTCGCCGCCTCGTTCACCACCGAGGGCTACACGGTCGCCGACATCATGGAGGGGCGCTACGGCGAGCCGGGGGGTGCCCTGATGCAGTACCGGACCTATCCACGCATCCCGTTCTGGGAGCAGATACACGACAGCCTGCCCTTCTACACCGATACCGGTCGGATGAATGCCTATTGCGATCTGCCCGAGGCGATCGACTACGGCGAGAACCTCATCGTCCATCGAGAGGCGGTCGAGGCAACGCCCTATCTGCCGAACGTCATTGTCTCCTCGAGCCCGTGGCTCCGCCCCAAGGACTATGGGATACCCCTCGACGATCTCGACGCCGACCGCCGTCAGGTTCGAAATGTCAAGATGCCCTGGTCCGAGGTGCGACGGACCGTAAACCCTTTGTTTGAGCAGGGGTTCCGGTTCCTCTGCTTGACCCCGAAGTCACGACATTCCGTCCATTCGTCGTGGGCCGTCACCGACTGGCACTGGATCTGGAACTCGAACTTCGGTGACCCCCATCGGGCCGAGAACAGGATGCCGGGTGTCGGCGACGCCCAGCTTCACATGAACCCGGTCGACGCCCGCGCCCTCGGTGTCGAGAACGGGGACTGGGTTTGGATCGATGCCAACCCTGCCGATCGCCCCTATGTCGGGGCTTCGCCCGACGACCCGTTCTATGAGTGCGCCCGACTCATGGCGAGGGTCAGCTTCAACCATTCGTACCCACAGGGGGTGACCATGATCAAGCACGCCTTCAACATGGCCACGCCCCGAACCGTGCGCGCCTCGCAGAGCCGCGCTGACGGCAGGGCTCTCTCCGAGACCGGATACCAGGCGAGCTTCCGTCACGGAAGTCAGCAGTCCTTGACCCGGGGCTGGGCACCTCCCATGCACCAGACCGACACCCTCTTCCACAAGAGGGCCGCCGGGATGGGGTTCATCTTCGGGTTCGATGTGGACAACCACGCCATCAACACCGTGCCCAAGGAGACCCTGGTCAGGATCACGTTGGCCGAGGCAGGAGGTCTCGGAGGTGAGGGGATCTGGTCGGGGGCAACCACCGGAAAGAGCCCTGGCGCGGAGACACGCTCCATGCAGGACTATCTGGCTGGTCGCTTGGTCACAATCAAGGGGAGCCGCTCGTGAAGGGACTGGAGCACGATGACCCGATGGAGCTGGTGGGTGTCGGCTATGCGACGTCGATCACCCTGGAAATCGATCTGACCACCGCTCGTTGCCTGATCGAGGAATACGCCCTCAGCGGCTTCACCGCATACGAGATCGGATCGCTCTTTGAGTCACCGTCCTACACCCTTCCCCACGCGATTCTCCGGCGTCGTGGCAAGGAGTTCGTCCGGGACCTGATCACCGGGGTCTTCGGGGGTGAGCGATGACCACTGTCTACAACTGGCAATTGGGCCGTGACATGGACTATCGGTTCGAAGGCGGGGGGACGCGCCGTCAATTCGCCGCGGTCTTCAACATCAACCGCTGTATCGCATGTCAGACCTGCACCATGGCCTGCAAGTCGACCTGGACCTTCTCCCCGGGCCAGGAGTTGATGTGGTGGAACAATGTCGAGACCAAGCCCTACGGGGGATACCCGCGTCACTGGGACGTCAACACGCTCGAACTGCTCGAGAAGGCCAGTCCCGGTGGGCAGGTCTGGGACGCCGGCGCCGACTCTGCGAGTGCCCCCTATGGCCGATTCGAGGGCAAGACCGTGTTCGAGGCCGCCGAGGCCGGACAGACTGCCCTTGGCTACCTGCCCATCGAGGATGAGTGGAAGGCACCCAACCGATTCGAGGACCACGGCACCGGGTGGAAGGCCGAAGGGGCCAGTCTCCCCGAACATGACAGCTGGTTCTTCTATTTGGCACGGATCTGCAATCACTGCACATATCCGGCGTGTGTTGCCGCCTGTCCCCGCAATGCCATCTACAAGCGGGGTGAGGACGGGATTGTCCTCATCGACCAGGAGAGGTGTCGTGGCTACCGCAAGTGCGTCGAGGCATGCCCCTACAAGAAGGCAATGTACCGACCCAGCACCGGCACTTCCGAGAAGTGCGTCGGTTGCTACCCGAGAGTGGAAGGCTCGGACCCGCTGACAAACGGACAACCGATGGAGCCGCGGTGTATGGCCGCGTGTGTGGGGAAGATCCGGCTCCATGGGCTGGTGACCGTCGAGGCGGATGGAACATGGGCCCGCGACCCGAATCACCCCCTTTACTACCTGGTGCACGAGGAGCAGGTGGCCCTGCCTCTCTATCCCCAGTTCGGTACCCAGCCGAACATCTACTACATACCGCCCCGCTGGGTCCCCCGTGACTATCTGAGACAGATGTTCGGCCCAGGTGTGGACCGTGCGATCGAGCGCTACACCCGTCCCTCGCGTCGGCTTCTGGCTGTGCTGCAGCTGTTCCGAGTCTCACAGCAGATGTTGTTCTCATTCGACGTCGAGGAGGGCGAGAAGGTCGGCGAGATCGCTGTGGGCGGGCAGGCCTATGAGGTGTACGACGACACCGCTATCGGCTATGGCGCCGATGGCCATGAAGTCGTCCGGGTGAGTGTCGAGGAACCAATCTTCGAGCGTCCCTTGAAGCTGAACTCGATATGAGCGCCACCCTCGCCTACGAGGCCGACCTGACGGTGGCCGCAGGCCGGGCCGTCGTTTACAGCCTTCTTGCTACCGGGCTCGCCCGACCCACATCGGAACGTCTGGCGGCCATCGAATCGGTGCTCCTGCCGGCGGTCGAAGCTCTCGACTTGCCGGAGGCCATCGACTCCGCCATTGATCATGTGGAATCGCTGATGCCTTCGGATCTGGAAGCGATAGACGCGGCCCATTTCGCCCTCTTTCCACCCATCACGTCCCAGGACGCGCCTGGGTACGAGACCGCCTACCGGGGTGATGGGATATTCCAGCAATCTGCACTGCTCGCAGACATCGCCGGCTTCTACCGTGCGCACGGCCTCAGGGCCGGGGGCGAGGAGAGAGAGCGGCTCGATCATGTCGTGGTCGAGCTCGAGTTCATGGCTCTGGCCGCCCGTAAGGAATTCTCGGCGGCCCAGGCTCTGCGCCTGGAGGAGGCGGACATCTGCCGCCGAACCTCGGCGGATTTCCTCAAGGATCATCTGGCCTGTTGGGCGCCTGCCTTTGGGCGTCGTGCCGCCTCGTTGGCCGGAGACCCCTGGTATGGGGCGCTTGGCCTGCTCCTGGCGCTTTGGGTCGAGGCGGATGCCGCGGCCCTGGGAGTGAGCCCGATCGAGGTGGCCGACCAGCCGCTGGCCCAGGATCCCCCCGACGACGGGAGTTGTGGCCCGTGCCCCGTTCCGACGACACCTGGTGTCCCATGAGGCGGCACCACAACCTTCTCGTGATCATCTTGCTCCTGCTCGCCGCCGCCGTGATGCGAGTGTGGGATGCCAATCCTGCGATGGCCCAAACCCAGTCAATTGGTGCCTGGAAGGTCGACTCCGACCCGGGACTGGATGGGTCTTCACCGTCCTGGCAGTCGATTCTGCCCGTGTTCGTGGCCACTACCGCACAGCAGGTGACACCCCCGATGGGGGGCGGGACGGTGGAGCGGGTCGCGGTCCGTGCGGTTCACTGGGAGAACCGCCTGTATGTGATGCTGGAATGGGTTGATTCCACAACCGACTTGGTGACTGACCGCCCAGAAGCGTTTACCGACGCCGCCGCGATTCAGTTTCCCGCCGTAGCCGCGAGCACGGTTCCGGCAATCTGTATGGGCCAGGCGGACCAGGCGGTCAACATATGGCAATGGCGACACGACCAGCAGCAGGAGCTTCCCAGCTTGCCCGAGGACGGCTACGTCGACCTGTATCCCTCGGACGACGATTCGTTCTATCCGGCACGAGAAGCCGGCAATCCGCTGGCGCAGGAGGAGCGTCGTCCAGTGCGAAATCTGGTGGCGGGAGGCTTCGGGACCCTGACCTCCAGCCATGCGGCAGACCTGATCGGCTCAGGCATTAATGCCGGAGGCAGATGGATGGTCGTTTTCTCCAGACCCTTCACTCCCGAAGGTCCGCTGCAACCGGAGTTCACCAGCGACACACCGGTTGATGTGGCCTTCGCAATATGGGACGGGAGCCAGGGGGAACGAGACGGGATGAAGTCGGTGTCGTCCTTCACACAGTTGAACATCACACCGGAGGACCCACCGAGGCGCGCCGTGCCCGCCTTTGGTGATTGGCCCGAATACAAGCCGCCGAATGCGATGCTGGGCTATGTCGGCCTCTTCGTCGCAGTGGTCCTGGTGGTTGGAGCCCTGATCTGGTCCATGACACGGAGCGAGCCCGATGCAGAAGAACCCACGGACTGATCTCGCGTCCAGAATCGCCGGGCCGCTGGCGATCCTGGTCGTTGCTGAGCTGTTCCTTCTCCGGCTCGGGACACGCACCCTCATCCATATTCCCGGGCTGGAGAAGTACGAGACCCCGATTCGGTGGCTGGCCGAGGTCGGTCGGTTCGCCTACTTCGCTGCTGTCGTGTTTCTGATTGCGCTCTTGATAGCGCTCACCGTTCGACGATTTCGGAGATCGGGTCCCTTTGCGGTGATGGGGGCCTTGGCCGCCCTCGGCTTCCTCGTGACGGCTCTCGCTGGACGACTGGAGTGGATCCAGCCCGGGGTCGTCGGGTGGGTCGGCATGACCGCACTGGTGATGGCGTTGGTCGGTGCTGCGAGTAGGGGGGGACGCGCCCTTCCACTGGCCTTCTTCACAGCCGGCGCGGTGGCTGCAGGCTGGAGCGCCCTGGCTCAAGGCAGGGCTGGCGGCCTGAGCGGAGGGCAGGTGGATGCTCTTCTCATCGTCTCAGAGATCATGGTCCTCGGCTTCGCCCTTACCGCACCCCTCCTCCTCGAACGACGCCCCTCGCGTCGTGCGATGCTGGTCGGGTTGGGGGTGGCAGTTCCGACCGTTCTCGTCGCGGCTGCCAGCTCATCGACTGTTTCGATCCTGGCTTTGTGGTCATTCGGCACCCCGGGTTGGCTTCCCGGTATCGCCTACGCGCTGGCCCTCGGGGCGGTTGGCATGGTTCTGTGGTCGGCATTCGAATCCGGAGAACGACAGATGGCCGTCGGGCTCGTGCTGCTCGCCGCCGGAGGGGTGGGCATGATCAGCACCTATCAAACCGGTTTGGCGTTGGCCGCCCTCCTCGTGCTGGGCGACGCGCTCCAGCCGGCGCGAGACATACTCGGGGAGTATTCGCATGTGTCGCCAAGCGCCCATGATCGGTTCGCCGGCCAGCGGAAGGCGATTGGTTCCTTTCTGTAGGACGCCGGCGAGCGGCGGGGTGTCGCCGGCTCCGCGGCTAGCAGCCCCCCGGCTCATATCATCGCCCCTTCATGAAACGGCTTGTCCTCTTGGGGCTCCTCCTCGCGCTGGCTGCATGCTCGGGAACGGCAGAGAGCACGACGACAACGTCGGTCGTGGTCACCACGACGACAACTGGGGAGACCACCACCACCGCCACCCCGGTCGACTGTCCGGCCGCCCCTTACGAATTGGAGTTCCTCCCCACCGGGGTGGGAACCGGTCTGCTCGATCCGGATGAGATCGAGATGGATGTTTGGACTTCGGTCGGCGGCAGTCAGACCGAGTTCTTCGGGCGCGAAGACACAACCGTGGCCATCGCCCTCATCCGGGGAACCTTGCCCCCGGTCGAGTGGCCGGCCGAGAAGGGCGAGGTCTTCATCGACGGCACCCGTGGGGTGGTGGGGCCGCACCCTGACGGAACCTGGGTCGCTGGTTGGTACGAGGAGCCAGGGGAGCGCTGCGATCAATACACGATGGTGTTCTATCCGCCGGTGGCCCCGCTCGATGTCGAAGCCGTGCTGGCCGGGATGAACCGGGTCGGCGGTTAGCGCTGGGTCCCACCCCTGATTGGGAGGCAGAGGGGTCACATACGGACCTGTGCAACCCAATTACGGGGAGCGGCCCTCTTGACGGCGTCCAGCCCGGCGCTTACCGTTCCGTCCGAAATGACCCGATCGAGCACCTCGTCGACCTCGACCACCTGGTGGTGGCGTTGGCCTGCGCCGGAGGTGGCTTCGGTCGGATAGTCCCCAGGATTTCTGATCACTCAAGACCCACCTCCGGCTCTGGAAGGTGGGTTCTCCTTTTTCATGGAGCTCATCTCCCGGACCGGTCAGAGGAGCCCTCGATGAACCATCCCTTCGACATACCAGCCGACCTGGACACCCCGACCTCGGTGTATCTCAAGCTCGGCCCTCTTCGCCCGCGCTTCCTCCTGGAGAGTGTCGAGCACGGGGATCGCATCGGCCGCTACTCGTTCATCGGGTTCGGTGACGGGCTCGAGGTCCGAAGCGACGGGCACGCCATCGACGTCGGTGACGCCCGGATCGAGACCGACGGGACGGTCACCGGCCTCATGGAGGGGTTGCGCAAGGCGCTTGCCGCAGCTCCCCGCCCCGGCCCCCTCTCCAGCTCGGTTCCCTTTGCCGGCGGTCTGGTGGGCGCGGTGAGCTTCGATGTCGCCCACCGGCTCGCGGGCGCCATCCCTCCGCCGTCACCAACACCTGAGCTCCTGCTCTACGGGCCTCCCAATGTGATTGTGTTCGACCATCTCAGCCGGCGAGTCGCTCTGCTCCACGACGGCCCGGAGACGGGTCGCCTCGCCATTCGCCAGGAGGTGATCTCCCTCCTCGCCGGGGGAGTGCCCGGAGCCAGGAACGAGGGCGGGTCATTCAGCGAGCCCGTGCCTTCGATGGACAAGGGCGAGTACGTGGCGGCAGTCGAGCGGGCCCGCGAGCACATAGCGGCCGGTGATGTGTATCAACTGGTCGTATCGGTGTGCTTCTCCGGTCAGTCGGACCTCGACCCCTTCGATGTCTACCGTGGGCTCCGTCTGCTCAACCCTTCGCCCTATATGTACTTCTGTGAGTTGGGGCAGACCAGGGTCATCGGGTCCTCGCCCGAGGCCCTGGTGCGTCTGCGGGGCACCGCCGCCGAGCTACGCCCGATCGCCGGGACCCGGCCCCGGTTCAACGACGAGGAGCGGGATCGGAGAGCAGAAACCGAGTTGCTGGACGACGCCAAGGAGGCCGCCGAGCATGTGATGCTCGTCGATCTGGCCAGGAACGACCTGGGGCGGGTGGCGGTGCCAGGCACCATCCGCGTCGATCCTTATCGGGCGATCGAGCGCTACAGCCATGTCATGCACCTGGTCAGCGGGGTCACCGGGATCTTGGAGCCGGGTACCGACGCCTTCGACCTGTTTGCCGCTGCCTTCCCGGCGGGGACCGTGGTCGGGGCCCCCAAGGTGAGGGCACTGGAGCTGCTTCAGGAAATGGAGCCGGTGCCTCGCGGCATCTACGCGGGGACTGTTGGCTACTTCGGCCACGGGGGGAGCATGGACCAGGCCATCGCCATCAGGACCCTCGTCATGTCCGAAGGCTCTTATTCGTATCAGGCAGGGGCCGGGATCGTCGCTGACAGCGTCCCCACCACGGAATGGGAGGAGGTCCTGTCCAAGAGCGGGGCCATGCGCGGCGCCCTCGAGACTGCGGCGGGTGGTCTATGAGCCGGGTGCTGCTGGTGGACAACTACGACTCGTTCACCTACAACGTGGTCCAGGCGCTGCGCATCCTGGGGGCGGAGGTGATCGTTCGCACCAACGACGACATCGACGTGGAGAGCGCCCGGGAGCTGGAGCCGACCCATCTCGTCGTTTCACCGGGACCGGGTGGCCCGGAGTCGGCGGGGGAGTCGATGAACGTGATAGCCGGGCTTCTCTCCGAGGTCCCGATCCTCGGAGTCTGCCTCGGTCACCAGGCGCTGGCTGCGGCCCTCGGGGGAAGGGTGGAGCGGGCAGAAGAGCTCCGACACGGGAAGTCGTCCCCGGTGTATCACGACTCGGCGACGATCTACGCCGGTCTCCCCAATCCGTTCGAGGCCGGTCGCTATCACTCACTGGCGGTGCAGGAGGAGGATCTTCCTGAGGATCTGGTGGTGACATCGTTCACCTCGGATGGGGTGATCATGGGGGTCCGACATCGTGACTACCCGGTGGAGGGGGTCCAGTTCCATCCGGAAAGCGTGCTCACTCCACACGGCGACCTCCTCCTCCGCAACTTCCTCGATCTCAGGGGACAGCCCGTATGAGACAGCTGTTGGACGATCTGCTCGCGGGCACGGATCTCTCGGCGGCGGCCGCCGATGAGTTGCTGGTCACCTTGACCGGCGGCGAGGTCGACCCGGCCATGGCGGGTGCCCTGCTCATTGCATTGCGAGCGAAGGGTGAGACCCCCGATGAGGTAAGGGGGTTCGCGGCGGCGATGGGACGTCTCTCCAGTGATCCCGGGATCGATTCATCCGAGGCGGTAGACGTCGTCGGGACCGGGGGCGACCGTTCCGGGTCGCTCAACCTGTCCACCGGGGCCGCCCTACTCACCGCCGCGGCCGGGGTCCCCGTGGTCAAGCACGGGAACCGGTCCATGACCAGCCAAAGTGGAAGCGCCGACATCCTGGAGGCGATCGGTCTTCCGATTCCCCTCGACGCAGATCAGGCCAGGAGATGTTTCGAGACCCTGGGCTTCACCTTTCTCTTTGCCCCCCACTACCACCCGGCGATGGCGGCAGTGGGCCCGATCCGGCGGGCACTCGGAGTGCGCACTGTGTTCAACATGCTGGGCCCGCTGACCAATCCGGCCGGCCCCCGTCATCTGGTCGTGGGAGCCTTCGACGCTAGGGCAGCGGAGCTGATGGCGGTGGCTCTTTCCGGTCTCGAGATCGAGCGGGCATTTGTGCTTCACGGTGCCGCAGGCTGGGATGAGCCGAGCCCGATCGGGGAGTTTCTCCTCTACGACGTGCGTCCCGGTTCAGTCGTCCGGACGAGTCGCGACCCGGCCGACCTCGGGATGGACCGCTGCGATCCATCCACCCTCGCAGGCGGTGATCCGGCGCACAACGCCGGGAAGCTGACGGCTGTCTTCGCGGGGGAGACCGGGCCCCATCGCGACTCGATCATCCTCGGTGCCGCCTTGGCCCTCGAGGTCACCGGGTGGGCGCCCGATCCCGGGACGGCGGTGGCGATGGCGGAGTCGGCACTCGACGATGGGCGGGCGATGGCACTCCTCCAGGCTCTCGCGGCATTCGGTGCGAGGGAGCGATCGTGAGCAGATTCCTCCAATCCATGGGGCAATCCTCCCAACTTCGCGTTGGCGCGGCTCGCGCCACTCGCCCCCTGGAGTCGGTGATCGAAGCGGCCCTCGCCACACCACCACCCCGCGATGTGGGGCGCTTCGGGGAGGTTTTCGACCTGATCGCCGAGATCAAGCCCCGATCGCCGGCGGAGGGCGAGCTTGCCGACAGTCGGCTGGTGGAGCGGGCGTTCGCCTATCAGGCAGGTGGAGCCAGGATGTTGTCGGTTCTCACCGAACCGGAAGCCTTCGGTGGCTCACTCGACCTGCTCGAAGCCGTTGCAGCCCGGGCCCAGGTCCCGGTGTTGAGAAAAGACTTTCTGGTCGATCCCTACCAGGTGTTCGAGGCGAGATCCGCCGGCGCCGACGGGGTGCTGATCATCGCCCGGCTTCTCTCCGACGAGACGATGGCCGCCATGCTCCGTGCCGTCGAGCGGACCGGCATGTTCGCACTGCTCGAAGCGTTCGATGCAGAGGATTTGAGGCGGATCATGCAAACGACAGAAGGGCCAGGTCAGCGCCTGGTCGGGGTCAACTGCCGAAACCTCGAGACATTGCGCATCGAACCGGCGATTCACACCGAGCTGGCGGCGAGCCTCCCCGCGACCTTGACCTCCGTAGCGGAGAGCGGGCTCCTCGGTCCCACCGACATTCACCGGGTGGCCGGTCTCGGCTATCGCGGCGCCCTGGTTGGCTCAGCGCTCATGAGATCGTCTCAGCCTTCCGACATGGTCGAGGCGATGCTGGGGGCGGGGCGGGAGATGGCGAAGATGGCCGCAACATGAGTCTGTTCGTCAAACTCTGTGGGTTGAGGACTCCTGCCGACGTGGAGGCGGCGGTGGATGCCGGGGCCGATGCCGTCGGTTTCGTGATGACGGAGTCCCCTCGCCGGGTCTCGGTGGCCGAGGCCGCCCATTTGCGCTCGTTGCTGCCCGCCGAGATCCTGGCAGTGGCCGTGTTCCATGATCCCTCGCGTCATCTCGTCGAGCAGGTCGAGCGCGAGGTAGCACCGGACCTGTTCCAGTCGGAGCCGGGATCACTGCACGGCCTGCCCCGATCGAGCATCTTCCCCGTGGTGGTCGAGGGGCCGGGTTTCGCGCAACGAGTCGAGGCCGCTCTCGTGGTCAATGACGTGGAGTGGGTCCTCGTCGACAGCTCGGCGCGGGGCGGCACGGGGCGGAGAGTGGCATGGGACGAGCTGGCGGCTTTCCCCTCGAGGAGCCGATTGGTGCTCGCCGGAGGGCTCACCCCCCACAACGTGGCTAAGGCGGTGCAGTCTGTGCGGCCCGGGGGGGTCGATGTCAGCTCGGGTGTCGAAAGGGCGCCGGGTGTCAAAGACCACAGACTGATGAGGGGGTTCGTGACCGCAGCCCGGTCAGTCGAGTTCCAGGACGAGGTGACGGTATGACCAGTGTTGTCTCCAAGTCTCTTCCCGACGAGAGAGGCCGCTTTGGGGAGTTCGGCGGCCGCTTCGTGCCCGAGATCCTGGTTCCCGCGCTGGAACGATTGGAAGAGGCAGCGACCCATCTTCTGGCCGACCCCGGCTTTCTGTCGACCCTGGACTCCGAGCTCAGCTCGTGGGTGGGCCGGCCGACACCCCTCACCCGTGCCCCGCGCCTCGGCGAGGCCTGGGGTGGCGAGATCTGGCTGAAACGTGAGGATCTGGCCCACACCGGGGCGCACAAGATCAACAATGCCGTGGGCCAGGCCTTGCTGGCGAAGGAGATGGGGGCGGGGCGGGTCATCGCGGAGACGGGAGCCGGTCAGCACGGAGTGGCCACGGCCGCTGCCTGTGCCCGAATCGGCCTCGACTGCACGGTATACATGGGCACGGTCGACATCGAGCGCCAGGCTCCAAACGTAGAGCGAATGCGGTTGCTCGGTGCCCGGGTGGAAGCGGTGACCTCCGGAGACGCAACCCTGCGGGCTGCCATCAACGAGGCGCTGCGCGACTGGGTGACCGACCCGGGCAACACCTACTACCTGCTCGGCTCCGCGGTCGGCCCTCATCCCTATCCATGGCTCGTGCGACGCTTGCAGTCGGTGATCGGTCACGAGGCACGACGTCAGATCCTCGAGCTCCGTGGCTCGCTGCCCGATGTTGCCTTTGCCTGCGTGGGTGGTGGCTCCAACGCCATCGGCTTGTTTCACCCCTTCCTCGACGACCCGGTCCGCCTGGTCGGGGTCGAAGCCGGTGGCAGGGGGCCGGGATTGGGCCAGAACGCAGCGAGCATCGGGCGGGGCAGCCCGGGAGTCCTCCACGGCAGCTTCTCCTTTCTTCTCCAGGACGCCGACGGTCAAATCCAGGAGACTCACTCGGTCTCGGCCGGCCTCGACTATCCCGGGGTGGGCCCGGAGCACGCGTGGCTGGCGGTCACGGGGCGTGCCCTGTATGTGGAGGCTTCCGACGACGAGGCGTTGTCGGCACTGGACGAGCTCGGGCGCCACGAGGGGATTCTCCCGGCACTGGAGTCGAGTCACGCTCTGGCCGCGGTCCGCAGATGGTTGGTGGACAGCCCAGGTTCGGTGGTGCTGATTGGCCTTTCCGGTCGCGGGGACAAGGACATCGACATTCTGAGAGGGTTGAACCGATGACGACTGCCCTGACCGGCGCCACCCTCCTCGAGGAGCAACTCCAGGGCGAGGACCCGGCGATCGTTCCTTATTTGACCGCCGGTTTCCCGACGATGACCCGGTTTGCCGAGGTCTTGGTCGAGGTGGCGGCGACCTCGGAGGCAGTGGAGATCGGCATCCCCTTCAGCGATCCGATGGCTGATGGAGCGACGATTCAGGAGTCGAGCCGGATCGCCCTGGAAGGGGGAGCGACTCTCAGGGCCGTGATTTCGGCCCTGGAGGCCCTGCCTCCCCTCCAGGTTCCTCTAGTGGTCATGAGCTATTTGAATCCGCTCATGGCGTACGGGTATCAAGAGCTCTTCTCACGGCTGGCGAGGGTCGGTGTCGCCGGACTCGTGGTGCCGGATCTCCCCCTCGAGGAGTCCGAAGAGGTGAAGAGTGCAGCCGGGGCTGCCGGCATCGGGTTGGTGCAGCTGGTCACGCCGATGACCGATGACGACCGGCTGCGACGTCTCGGAGCTGCTTCAGAGGGATTCACCTATGCGGTCACCATGACCGGGACCACCGGTGGCTCGACCTTGGTCGGTCCGGAGGTGGGCGGCTACCTGGATCGAGTGCGCAGAGCATCCCCGGTGCCGGTGCTGGCCGGGTTCGGGGTGAGGAGCGCCGATCAGGTCCGCTCGCTGGTGCCGCACTGTGCCGGCGTGATCGTAGGGAGTGCCCTCGTCGAAGTGGTGAGCAGGGGCGACGACCCGGTCGCCTTCCTCGAGGGACTGCGGCCATGATCGCCACCCTCACCGCCGATTGCACCCTCGCCCAGAAGGCGGCGATTCTTCGTTTCATCGAGGGTTATGGGCTCCGGGTCCATGTCGGTGAGGCAGGGTCGACGACCGTGGTCAGCGTCATGGGCGACTACGAGCCGGGCATGGCTGAATCGATAGGCGCCCTGGTCGGGGTTGCTTCGGTCAGCACCGAGGCTCCCCTCTACCCGTTTGTGGCCCGGGAGGCTCGCAATGCACCCACCACGGTCCGGGTCGGAGACGTTGTGGTTGGCGGCTCCGAGGTCGTGGTCATTGCTGGGCCCTGCTCCGTGGAATCGGAGGCCCAGATCGAGAGGATTGCCAGCGGCGTGGCGAAGAACGGAGCGGTGCTATTGCGCGGCGGCGCCTTCAAACCGAGGACGTCTCCCTACAGCTTCCAGGGGCTAGGCGAGGAAGGCCTCGAGTTGCTGGCTGCGGCCCGTGAGGCAACCGGGCTTGGGGTGGTCTCGGAGTGTGTCGCCCCAGAAGACGTTCCGCTCTTGAATCGATACGTCGACATGCTTCAGGTCGGCAGCCGCAACATGCAGAACTTCCGGTTGCTGTCGGCGGTGGGTGAGCAGCCAAAGCCGGTGCTGCTCAAGAGGGGCCTGATGTCGACAATCGAAGAACTGTTGCTGGCTGCGGAGTACATCGTCGGCTCAGGCAATCCTCGGGTGATCCTCTGCGAGCGCGGGATCCGCTCGTTCGACACGGCGACGAGGGGGATCCTCGACATCGGCGCCGTCCCGGTTCTCAAGGAGCGCACCCATCTCCCGGTGATCGTCGACCCCAGTCATGCCGCGGGCCGCCGGTCCCTGGTGCCCAGCCTCGCTGCGGCAGGGATCGCCGCAGGCGCCGACGGCCTCATCATCGAGGTCCACGACCGACCGGAGGAGGCGCTCAGCGACGGGCCGCAGAGCCTGACCCTCGAAGGCTTTGCCGAGACGATGGAGACGGTTTCGGCGATCGCAAACGCGCTCGATCGGCCGATGGCAACGCTGCAGGCAGCACGTAGCACGTAGCTACGTCGTCGACTCTGTCGACACTTCTTTGAACATCTCGCCAATAGCGGCCACGCTGCCCAGCACCCCGCTGGTGTCGAGGGGGAGGAAGATCTTGGTCGCCCGGCCGTCGGCCACTCGCTGCAACGTCTCGAGGTAACGAATCGCGATCAGGTCGGGGGTCGGGTTTCCGCTGTGGATGGCTGCAAACACCCGCTCGATGGCCTGGCCTTCACCTTCTGCCACCGTGAGCTTCTGGTACTTCTCGGCGTCCGCGACCCGCTTGATCGCCTCGGCTTGGCCATCCGCCTCCAACACCTGGCTTTCCTTGTGACCCTCTGCGTTGAGGATGGCTGCCCGCTTGAGACCTTCTGCTTCCGTGACCGCAGCACGACGGTCACGTTCCGCCTTCATCTGACGGTGCATCGCGTCGGTGACGTCCGTCGGCGGTTCGATTCGCTGGATCTCGACCCGAACCACGCGCACCCCCCATTTATCGGTGGCGTCGTCGAGGATCTGGCGCAGCTTGGCGTTGATCACCTCGCGGGAGGTGAGTGCAGAGTCGAGGTCGAGGTCCCCGACCACGTTTCTGAGGTTGGTCTGCGCCAATTTGGTCACAGCCAGCATGAAGTTCCCAACGTTGTATTCGAGCTTCACCGGGTCGGTCGCTTCGTAGTAGATGACCGCATCGACGGTGACGACCACGTTGTCCTTCGTGATCACCTCCTGGGGGGGCACGTCGATCACCCGCTCTCGCATGTCGACCTTGGTCAATCTCTTCACGAACGGGAGCACCCAGCGCAACCCGGAGTCCACCGTCCGCTGGTACCTCCCCAGGAACTCGATGAGCCCTTTCTCGAATGGCCTGACCACCTTGAAGCCGGCCGCGGCGATGAGTATCAACACCAGCGCCAGGACGGCGAACAGGACTACCACTGCCTCCATGTCTCTTCCTTTCCTATTCTTCGAAACTCAGTCGTGTTCCACCGGTTCGACCACGAACCGGGCCCCCCGCACCTCGCCGACAACGATTCGAGCGTCCTTCGGTATTGGTCGCGTGGCGGTCGCCCGCCATTCCTCGGTGGCGACCTTGACCATCCCCGCCCCGGAGTCGGGATCGATTGCCTCGAGGACGATGCCCTCCAGACCGACCCAACGGTTCGCCCCGACCTTGGGCTGCTCCGCTTCGTCCTGACGGGTTATGAATCGTCGCAGATAGGCAAGCGAGACGATTGAGACACCGAAAAAGACCAGCCACTGGGCGAGAACCGCAGTCCCTGCCCAGGCCAGGATGGCCGCCGAGGCGGCGCCGATGGCGAAGGGGAGAAGAAAGAACCCGGCGCTGAAGATCTCGCCGATCCCCATCACAATGGCGAAGATCGTCCACAACCAACGCCATAACTCGTTGTCCACGTCGTTACCTCCTTGTGCGGCCACGGCGACGGCGGCGATCACCGCCCCCAAACCAATCGTGTAGAAGACCAGGTCTCGCCGGCTCCTACGCGCCCTGCTGGCATCCCCGGACTGGACCTCCTGCCAGCTCGCCGTCGACCTTCGGTGGGTGCGATAGGCCGATGCCCAATTCTCGGCGAAATGGGCAGGATCGGGGCCGACCACGTCGTTCATGGTACGACCGTCCCCGGCGGCATCGGCGAGGTGCTGTTCCAATTCCGAGCGCATCTCGAGGATCGCCGGGCGGGGAACACCGGTTTCCCTCCAGTAACGCTCGATCTCGTCGAGGATCATGCCGCGTTCAGTCATGGTCGGAGCCATTGAGGACGCCGTCGACGGCATCACGGAACCCGATCCAGTCGTTACGCCATTGTGCGAGGCTGCTGCGACCCCGATTCGACATCCGGTAGTACTTGCGAGCCGGGCCCTCGGAGCTTTGAACCAGGTAACTCTCGATCATGCCCTGTCTCTGAAGACGGGAGAGCAACGGGTAGACCGAGCCTTCACTGGCCAGATCGAGGCCGCGGTCCCTCAACTTCTTCACCATCTCATAACCGTATGACGCTTCTTCGTCGATGATCGACATGAGACACATGTCAAGGACTCCATGGAGGAGTTGCGTGCTTCGGTCTTGTCCGGTACTGCTCAGTACCATGCGTTATACAGTACCTAGCTGAACCGAAGTGGTCAAGACACGCTGCCGTTATGATCCGTCTGGAACCCGAAAGTCGAGAGGATGAATCCGGAGAAGCTCACCGCCCGAAGCCGGGAGGCCCTCCTCTCTGCAACGCAGGCGGCCAGGGACCACAACCACGGCTCGATCCAGCCGGCGCATCTCGCACTAGCCCTGCTCGGCCAATCCGAGGGCATCGTCTATCCGGTCCTCGACCGTCTCGGTTTGCGACCGATGGAGCTTCGTCGGTCGATCGAGGAGATCCTGGATCGAGAGCCAAAGGTGTACGGGGACAGCGAGGTGAGTGCCTCCGCGGATCTCAACCGCGTCCTCACCAATGCCGACCGTCATCAGGCGAATCTGCGCGACGACTACCTCTCTGTCGAGCATCTGCTGCTCGCGCTGGCCGAGGACACCGGGCCCACCGGGGAAGCTTTGAGAGGGGGAGGGCTCAACTCGACCGCGATCCTCGAGGCATTGCAGACCCTCAGGGGAAACCAGCGGGTCACCACCGATGATCCCGAGTCGACTTTCAATGCCCTCGAGCAATACGGGCGTGATCTCACCGCCGAGGCTCGCAAAGGTGGGCTCGACCCGGTCATCGGGAGGGATGACGAGATCCGGAGGGTGATCCAGGTGCTTTCCCGCCGCACCAAGAACAACCCGGTTCTGATCGGAGAGCCCGGGGTGGGCAAGACTGCCATCGTTGAAGGGTTGGCCCGGAGGATCGCCGACGGCGACGTCCCCGAAGGCCTCAAGACCAAGCGAATCGTCTCCCTGGACCTGGGCTCCATGGTGGCGGGGGCCAAATATCGAGGCGAGTTCGAGGAGCGGCTCAAGGCAGTTCTCCAAGAGATCAAGGCGGCCGAGGGGGAGATCATCACCTTTCTCGACGAGCTCCACACCCTGGTTGGTGCCGGGGCAGCCGAGGGCGCCATGGATGCATCGAACATGTTGAAACCGATGCTGGCTCGAGGCGAGCTCCGTCTCATCGGCGCCACCACGCTCGACGAGTACCGCAAGCACATCGAGAAGGATGCCGCCCTGGAGCGGAGGTTCCAGCCGGTGATGGTCGAGGCCCCGTCGGTGGAAGAGACGATTGGGATCCTCCGTGGCCTGAAGGAGAGATACGAGGTCCATCACGGGGTTCGGATCACGGATTCCGCGCTGGTAGCCGCGGCGGTCCTCTCCGATCGATACATCCCGGCCCGCTTCCTGCCCGACAAAGCCATCGATCTCATCGACGAGGCCGCCAGCCGGCTTCGCATCGAGATCGACTCCATGCCCGAGGAGATCGATGAGTTGACCCGGCGCCGGATCCAGCTCGAGATCGAACGGGAAGCCCTGAAGAAGGAGAGCGATCATCTCTCTGAAGAGAGGCTCCAAAGCGTGGAACAGGAGATCGCCGATCTCACCGAGGAAATCGACGCCCTGACCGCTCGCTGGAACCTGGAGAAGGAGGTGATCACCTCGATCCAGTCCATCAAGGAGGAGATGGAGGAGACCCGCGCCGCCGCCGAACGAGCGGAGCGGGAGGGAGATCTGGCCAAGGCGGCCGAGCTTCGCTATGGGACCCTCGGCGCGCTCCAGACCCAACTCGAGGAGAAGGAGACCGAGCTGGCGCGTCTCCACGAGCAGGGAAGGATGCTCTCCGAGGAGGTGACCGAGCAAGACGTAGCCGAGGTGGTGGCTCGTTGGACCGGGATCCCGGTTTCGAGATTGATGGAGGGTGAGACCCAGAAGCTGATCCGGCTCGAGGAGGAGTTGCATCGGAGGGTTGTCGGTCAGCATCACGCCGTCACCGCCGTGGCCAACTCGGTCCGCAGAAGCCGCGCCGGCCTCTCCGATCCGAACCGCCCTTCCGGGTCTTTCCTCTTCCTGGGGCCCACCGGTGTGGGCAAGACCGAACTTGCTCGAGCCCTGGCCGAATTCCTCTTCGATGACGAGAGGGCGATGGTTCGCATCGACATGTCGGAGTACATGGAGAAGTTCTCGGTCAGCCGTCTGATCGGCGCCCCACCCGGCTACGTCGGGTACGACGAAGGTGGCCAGCTCACCGAGGCGGTGCGCCGGCGGCCCTACTCGGTGTTGTTGCTCGACGAAGTGGAAAAGGCGCACTCCGATGTTTTCAACGTCCTTCTGCAACTCCTCGATGATGGGCGGCTGACTGACGGTCATGGCCGAACTGTGGACTTCACCAACGTGGTTCTGATCATGACCTCCAATCTCGGCTCGGAAAGCATCCAGTCCGACCTGTCACCCGAGGTGATCGAGGAGCGGGTGATGTCGGCGGTGCGGGCCCATTTCCGACCGGAGTTCCTCAACCGCATCGACGAGGTGATCGTGTTCGACCGGCTCACCCCCGAGGATCTGCGCCAGATCGTCGAGATCCAATTGGAGTCCTTGCACCAGCGGCTTGCCGAGCGGAGAATCGAGCTCGTGGTGTCCGAGGAGGCGCTCGACCTGCTCGCCGAGAAGGGGTTCGATGCGGTGTATGGAGCCCGGCCTTTGAAGCGGACCATCCAGCGTGAGCTCGCCGACCCGCTGGCGCTGCGCCTGCTCTCAGGTGAGTTCAGCGAAGGCGACACCGTGAAGGTCGCCGTCGAGAACGGCGAGATCAGGATCGACTGAGAGGCTGAGACGAGAGGGCCCAGACGGTCACCGCCGCGGCCGCGGCCAGATGCCAAAGTCCATGCGGTTGAAGCATTGAGCCGGGGTCACACCAGGGCCAGTCGGTGGCGCCGAGCCGACCAATGCCTCCACCCGCCGCGAGCAGCACAACGGCTGCCCAGGTGCCGGCCGATCGATCCGCCCTCAGGACCGAGATCATGGCAACGACGGTCAGAGCCACCGCCATCGGATCGGCCGCTGCAGGGAAGAGCCCAAAGAACACGCCGATTATGAGCAAGCCGGGGATCCGGGACCACCTCTCCCATCGTGACCGGTCTGCCGCCACCACCAACAGCAGCCAGGCGAGGGTGACATCGTGGGCCCATTCGCTGCCCCCGGGCATCGGTCCGTGGAAGAGAAACGACCCGATCCCGGTGGCGATCAGGGCGATCCCCACCCAGCGACGCTCCGGTCGACGAGTCATCACGACGATCCCCGCGACCGCAAAAGCGAGCGTGGTCAGCGAGTTGACCGGCTGTCGGAGGAGCCCAACCCCGATCGACTCGCAGTCGGCGGCCGCACCCATGCGGGCACGGTAACGACGACTTGGTCAGAACGGCTGGGCGCCGAGACCGACCAGCGCGGACGATGCCCTGTCTCCGCTGTCTCCGACCGGTGTCAGCTGAGCCCGGCCCCTCGGGCCGCCCGGGATCTCCAATTCGACGACCAGCGCCTTTCCTGCGACGGCGGTGCCGCGCAGGATCTCGAGAAAGCCCCGCCAGGTGCCCATCTCGGGATCGGTCTCCAGGGTGGCCATGCCGGTCGTCAAGAGGATGCCGTCGCCACCGAGCACCCGCACCGGCCCCTTATAGGAGTCCGCCATGGCCGGTCAGCGCTCCTCGTCGAACAGCGATCGAACCTGGCTGCGCAGGATCAGCTCGTGACGGTTGGAGCGGCGGACTTCTTCGATCCGATGCTCCATCTCCTCCTCGAGGTCGTCAAGCTTGTCGCGGAGTCTGTCGACCTTCCTCTTCAGCACCCGATTCTCCTCCTGGAGTGCGAGCACCCGGCGCACCCCCTCCAGGTTGAGTCCCTGACTGGTCAACTCCTGGATCAACTGGAGTCGCTCGATGTCCTCCCGCGAGTAGCGACGGGTGCCACCCGGCGTCCGGAAGGGATCGATCAGGCCCTTGCGCTCGTAGATCCGGAGGGTTTGAGGGTGCATCCCGGCGAGCTCCGCCGCCACCGAGATCACAAACACCGCCCTGGTCGTTTCGTTCATCAGATCACCATCATCTCAGATGCGAGCGCAGGTCGTCGGTCTCGTATTGGGCAAGGTCTTCGATGAGTTGCTTCTCTTCCTTGCCCACCTTGGTGGGCACCGCGACCTGAACCGTCACCAACAGGTCGCCCGCCCGTCCCCGCTCGGGAACGACACCTTTGCCTCTGACCCGGAAGGTCTTTCCCGATGGCGTCCCCGCGGGGACCTTGAGCTTGACCACCCCGTTCAGCGTCGGCACCTCGAGCTTGGTGCCGAGCACCGCCTCGGTGTAGGTGATGGGGACGGACAGGGTCAGGTCGTGGCCTTTGCGCCCAAAGGTGCGGCTGGGTGCCACTCTGACGCGTACCAGGAGATCTCCGGGGGGCCCGCCGTTGCGACCTGGGGCTCCCTTGGCCGGAATGCGAAGGGTGTTGCCATCCTGGACCCCAGCGGGGATACGCACCTTGACTTCCCGGGTCCTGGCCTCGGTTCCCGTGCCCCGGCACACCGTGCACGGTGTCTCGATGATGCGCCCTGACCCGCGGCATTGGGGACAGGGCTGGGAGAACGAGAAGAAACCCTGATTCTGGGCGACGACCCCGCGGCCCCCACAGGTGGGACAGGTGGTGACCTGGGTCCCGGGCTCGGCACCTGAGCCTGCGCAATGTGAGCATCGTGCGGCGCCCCTCACTTTGACCGTGGTGGTCACACCGGCGGCGGCATCCTCGAAGCTGATGCTGAGATCGGCCTGAATGTCGGCACCTCGGGCCGGGCCGGCTCTCGAGCCCGAGCCGAAGCCAAACAAGTCTCCAAGGCCGCCCATCCCCCCAAGGAGGTCGGAGAGGTCCTCTACCCGGACCTGTTGGCCGCCGAATCCTCCGGCATTGGGGCCGAATCCGGAGTAGCCACCCGAAGCCACCAATCGCCGCACCTGGTCGTACTCCTTGCGTTGCTCGACGTTGGAGAGGGTGGCGTAGGCCTCGGAGATCTCCTTGAACTTCTCCTCTGCCTCGTCATTGCCCGGGTTGGCGTCGGGGTGATAGGTCTGCGCCAGTTTGCGGTAGGCCTTCTTGATCTCTTCAGCGTTCGATTCGGGGGCTACTCCGAGGATCGCGTAAAAGTCCTTTTCCACCCAGTCCCGGTTCATCGCTCGGATTCCAGGGCCACGAGGGCGGCGCGCAGCACCTTCCCTCCGAGCCGGTAACCGCGTCGCAACTCCTGGGCCACCACGAACGGCCCGTTGCCCTCGGGGGCCCCTACCGGCTCATGGATCGCAGGGTCGAAGGGCTCGCCGATGGCTGGGATCAGCTCGAGACCCTCCTGTTCCAGGGCCTTGAGCAGCTGCTCCCGGGTCCCGATCATCCCCGCCAGCAGACGCTGCTCACCATCGGTCGCGGCCTCGAGGGCGAGGGCCGCGTCGAAGGAGTCGAGCACCGGCAACAACCCCCTGACCACCCGCTCGGCCGCATGGTCGATGGTCGCCGACTGCTCGCGCAGCGCCCGCTTGCGGAAGTTGTCGAAGTCGGCGGCAACCCGTTTCAGATCATCGAGATAGGAGGTCGCCTCCTCGCGCGACTCGTCGAGAAGGGACAGGAGCAGCTTGACGGCCTCGTCCTTGTCTTCGGGAAGGTCGATTCCGAGCGCGACGGCACCTGGCAGCACAGGAACCACCTTCGCCTCCACGACCTCCGGCTCTATCTCACTCATCGTCCTCGATGATCTCTGCTTCGACCACGTCGTCATCCTCGGAGCCGGTCTCCTCGGCCTGGTGGGCGGACCCGGCCTGTTGGTAGAGACGGGTGGCCATGGCTTGACTCGCTGAGATCAGGCTGTCCATGCGGGAGCGGATCTCGGAGGTTTCCGTCGTTTCGTCGGCGATGGCCTCCTTTAGCTCAGCCAGTGCCGAAGCAATGCCGGATTTCTCCTCATCGGTCATTTGTTCGCCCTGCTCCTCGACCAACTTGTCGGTCTGATGGATCAGTTGATCTGCCTGATTGCGGGTCTCGACCGTTTCCCGGCGCTTGGCGTCCTCCTCGGCGTAGGCCTCGGCGTCCTTGATCATCCGATCGATCTCGCCTTCGGCGAGTGCCGAACCGCCGGTGATCGTCATCGCCTGCTCCTTGCTGGTGGCCAGGTCCTTGGCGGTCACGTTGACGATCCCGTTGGCGTCGATGTCGAATGCAACCTCGATCTGGGGAACCCCCATGGGGGCCGGTGGGATCCCGGTCAGCCGGAACTTGCCCAGGCTCTTGTTGTCATTGGCCATGGTGCGCTCACCCTGGAGGACGTGGATCTCGACCTCGGGCTGGTTGTTCTCTGCGGTGGTGAAGATCTCCGACCGTTTGGTGGGGATGGTGGTGTTGCGCTCGATCATCCGCGTCATGACCCCGCCCTTGGTCTCGATACCGAGGGTGAGGGGTGTCACGTCGAGGAGAAGGATGTCCTTCACGTCGCCCTTGAGAACCCCGGCCTGGATCGCGGCTCCGGCGGCCACCACTTCGTCGGGGTTGACCCCGCGATGGGGATCCTTGCCGCTGAGGCCCTTGACCAATTCTTGCACTGCCGGCATCCGGGTCGATCCTCCGACCAGGATCAGGTGCTCGATGTCGCTGACCGCAATTGCCGCGTCCTTGATTGCCTGCTGGAACGGACGCTTGGTCCTCTCCAGTAACTCTTCGGTGAGCTTTTGGAACTCGGACCGGGTCAGCTTGCGCTGGAGATGCAGCGGGCCTTCGGAGGTGGCGGTGATGAACGGAAGGTTGACTTCGGTCTCGACGACGGTCGACAACTCGATCTTCGCCTTCTCCGCAGCTTCCTTGAGACGCTGCAAGGCCATGCGGTCCTTGGAGAGGTCGACACCATGGTCGTTCTTGAATCCTTCGACCAGCCAGTCGATGACCTTCTGGTCCCAATCGTCACCACCCAGGTAGGTGTCACCTGAGGTCGCCTTGACCTCGAAGACGCCGTCTCCGATCTCGAGCACCGAGACATCGAACGTGCCTCCACCCAGGTCGAACACCAGGATCGTCTGGTCGGTTTCCTTGTCCAGCCCATAGGCCAGAGCGGCCGCCGTCGGCTCGTTGATGATGCGGAGCACGTTGAACCCCGCGATCTGGCCGGCCTCAGTTGTGGCCTGTCTCTGGGCGTCGTTGAAATAGGCGGGAACGGTGATCACCGCGTCGGTGATCTTGTCCCCGAGATAGGACTCGGCATCCCGCTTCAGCTTCATCAGGATGCGGGCCGAGATCTCTTGGGCGGTCAAGCTCTTGCCGTCGACCTCGATCGACCAGTCGGTTCCCATGTGTCGTTTGACGGAACGGACGGTCTGGTCGGGGTTGGTGATCGATTGGCGCTTGGCGACTTCGCCCACGAGCACCTCGCCGTCCTTGAACGAGACAACCGACGGGGTGGTGCGGCCGCCCTCGGCGTTGGCGATGATCGTGGGCTCGCCCCCTTCGAGCACTGCGATGACGCTGTTGGTGGTACCCAGGTCGATACCTACTGCGCGTGCCATTTCTGGTAGAACCTCCGGTTCAGGATTGAGTGTCTTTAGAGTCTACAACCTGAGTGGGGTATTGTCATATTCCCGGGGGTGGGCCCCTCGGTGTCAGGACAACGATTTGATGTACTCCACCAGATCGTTGATCTCCTGTTCGGAGAGCTGTTCGGAGTAGGTGGTCGGCATCACCGCCTCGAATCCGCTCACCACTTGTGCCGGCGGGTCGACGATCGAATTGAATAGATAGGCGTTGTCGGCGACGACCTGCTCGCCCGAGACCAGAGGCCGGGTGGCCCCGGCCGCGCCCTTCCAGGTGGGCCCGGTGCCGGTGGCGCCATCGATGGTGTGACAGGCCAGGCAGCCGGTGTCGGAGGCCAGAACCTGGCCCCGGGCTGCCGCCTCGATGTCCACAACGAGTTGAGTGGTGGTTTCGGTGGTGTCGGTGCCGACCGGCTCTCCTGTGAACAACCACAGCCCGGCGCCAAGGACCAGTGTCACCGCGAGGGCCAGCGCCCCCTCTGCCCAACTCCTCATCGAGACTTCTCCACTATCAGGTGACGGGAACCGTAACAATCGGCGCTGAGAACGTAAGGTTCTGAAATGTCCGAAGTCGATCTTGCACTCACGCTGATCCGTGTCTGGGCCGGGATCGTCATTCTCGCCCACGGCATCAACCACGGCCGGACCCTGGAGGGAACCGCCAACTGGTTCGCCAAGAAGGGCTTTCGCTCGGCACCGCTCAACGCCAAGATCTCAGCGGCCAACGAGATCGCACTCGGGCTTGGCCTGATTTCGGGGTTGCTGACCTCGGTCGCCGCGGCCGGGCTCGCGGCGACGATGTTCGTTGCCTTCTGGGCAATTCATCGGTTTGTCGGTTTCTTCAACTTCCATCGGCCCGATGAGGGCTACGAGTACGTGACCACACTGGCTGTGGCCTCGCTGGTGATTGCGATCCTGGGCCCCGGTTCGGCGTCGCTGGACTCGGTGATCGGCATCGCCGATGACCTCGATGGGTGGGTCGGGGCAGGGATCGTGGGTGCCGGCTTGGTCGTCGCCTTTCTTCAGCTTGCCGTGTTTTGGCGCAGCCCGGCCTCCGGCGGATCGGCGAGTTGAGCCTCGGCCCTCTTCCCGGCCGATTCGCCGAGACCAGAGCCAAGCTTCACCAGCTCGCCTTCTTCGCGGTCGCCCCTGCCCGATACAAGGCGGTGGGCCGTATGGGTTTGCGCGCCACCCCAGGGGGTTTTGGGACTCCGGAATACGAAGGTCGAGTCGCCAGAATCGACGGTGATCTCCTCGTGTACGAAGCCGAGGGCAACATCGCCACCCAGACCATCACCACGATTCGATCCGCCGCGGAGTTCTTTGGGACCGAATACGAGGTCGTCTGGTTTCCCGACTTCGGGGACCCTTTGCCACCGGCTGACCCCGATGCGCCACTCGCCATGGACGTGGAGGGCATCAAGACCGTGGCAGATTGGTTCGAGTTCGGGCACCAGGCGCTCGGACGGCTCCGGGGCTACGGGCTGCCCGATGACGACGTTTCCGAGGTACAGGTCTGGCCGGAGCATTTCGATGCGGCGATCGAGATGGGCGCCGAAGGGCGAGGGCAGAGGGCAAGCTATGGGGCATCACCGGGGGATGCCGCTCACCCCGAGCCATATGTCTACGTGTCGGCCTGGGGCACCATCGAGCGCTCGAATCCGTACTGGAACGATCGCGCCTTCAATGGGGCCAGTCTCGACTATCGGTTACTACTGGAGAGCGTGGACCCGGTGACCACCGCGCTCGTGTTCCTCCTCGAAGGCCACCGAATCCTTCACCAGGCCTGAGCCCGGACGAAGAGGTCTTCGACCAAACCCCTGGCCGCGGCACGGACGATGCGAATCGTCTCCTCATAGCCTTCGGTGGGGCCACCCCAGGGATCCGGTATCTCGTTTTCGTCCGAGTCAGGGTCATAGGTGCGGAAGAGTCGGAGCTTGGCCCGAGAGGCCTTGTTCGGTGCCATCGCTGTGAGCTCACGCAGGTTGGACCGGTCCATAGCGAGGATCACGTCAAAGCGATCGAAGTCCGATGGCGTGACCCGACGAGCGCGCCCGTCGACACGAAGACCCACCCTGGCCCCGGCTGCCACTGCCTCGGGATGGGGAGGCTGGCCGATATGCCACGAGCCGGTGCCCGCGGAATCGACCTCGACCTCATATCCGACGTCGATAGCCGCCTCCTGGATGGCTGCGGCCGCGGCAGGAGACCGACATATGTTGCCCAGACAGACCGTGAGGATTTTCACTTGCCGATCCCGGTCGCCGCGATCCGCTCCCCGGCGAGTGCCAGATAGCCGGCATCGGTGTCGAAACCGACGTAGTGCCGTTCGGCTTCGACCGCGGCGACCGCGGTGGTTCCCGACCCGATAAAGGGGTCGAGCACCAGGTCGCCGGTATAGGTGTAGAGCTCTATCAAACGCCGAGGCAGGGCTACGGGGAAGGGCGCGGGGTGGCCGACCTTGCTGGCGCGCTCGGAGGGAATCTCCCACACGTCGAGTGTGGCTTCCAGGAACTCCCCGGTTTCGATGGTGGCAACGTGAGGCAGGCCGAGAACCTCCCTTCGGGCCCGCTTGATCGCCCGGTCGAATCGGCCCTTGGAGGCCAATACCACCCGTTCGGTCACGTCCCTGAGCACCGGGTTCTGTGGCGAGCGATAGGACCCCCAGGCACAGCTGCCGCCCGCTCCTTTGGCCTTCTGCCAAATGATCTCGCCCCGGAGCAACATCCCCAAACGATCCTGGAGGATGGCCATGACGTCGGCCGACAGCGAGCGATACGGCTTTCGCCCCAGATTGGCGACATTGACCGCCATCCGCCCTCCGGGCTCCAGCTTGCGCAGACAGACGGTGAGCACCTCTTCGAGCAGCTCCAGGTACTCGATGTAGCTGGCTGGAACGTGACCGGTCGTGGGGTCGGTCTCGTACTCCTTGCCGGCAAAATAGGGGGGAGAGGTGATCATGAGGGCCACCGAGCGATCGGCCACCTGGTTCTCGGTCATCTCCCTGGCGTCTCCGTGAAACAGGGTGTTCACCGACGCCGGGGCCTCGACCCGCTCGTCTTCGGAGATCAGGGGCGGGCTGAACCGCTCGTAGAAGGGCCGGGAGTCGTGTGATTCCCGCTTACCCGAGCCGAATTCCGATGTGACTGTTGCCAGCCTTTGGCGTGCCATCGCAGATGAAGTTACCGCCCATGGCTCGCACCATTCGGGAATAGTGACGCCGCTCGCGGTATGCTTGCTATAGCAAGCACCTCATGTCCGACATCGCAGCACAAGATCTGCCGACCATCGGCATCACGCTCCGTGACGGGTCGATCGCCGAATTGCGGCCGATCCGGCCCGATGATCGGGTCCTACTCGTCGAGGGTCTGAGCCAGATGTCGATCGAGAGCCGATTCGCCCGTTTCGGCACCGGGGTCGACCATCTCACCGACGCTGAGCTCGACTATCTGACCAACGTCGACCATGTGGGTCACGTTGCTTGGGGTGCCACCATCGCCGGTGCGCCTGCCGGCGTTGGCCGTTACATCCGGTTCTCAGATGATGCCTGCGCCGACATCGCGTTGGCGGTCGTGGACAAGTTCCAGGGGCGAGGTTTGGGGCGCGTGCTCTTCGAGGCCCTGGTCGCCTCGGCTCGGGTCAACGACATCGAAGAGCTGTGTTTTGCGGTACAACCCTTCAACGAGTCGGTGCAGCGGATACTGTCTGGTGTAGAGGCGCATCTCGAAGAGGTCGGCGGGCTGATGGAAGGCCGGATCGAGGTGGCATCGATGCCTGCCACGGAACGCGACCAGCTCTTTGTTGGGCTCTTGGCCGAGTACCGGGCTCGGGGCTGACCCGAGTCCGGCCGTGGTCAACCCTCCTCTTCCAGCTCCAGCGCCGCCGAGTTGATGCAATAACGGAGCCCGGTCGGGTTGGGCCCGTCCTCGAAGACATGTCCGAGATGGCCGCGGCAATTGGCACACCTGACTTCGGTGCGCACCATTCCGTATGAGCTGTCGTCTTCTTCGGCGACTTTTCCTAGTTGGATCGGCTGGTAGAAGCTGGGCCAGCCCGACCCGGAGTCGAACTTGGTGTCGCTGGAGAAGAGCTCCTCGCCACAGCCGGCACAGCGATAGGTGCCCGGCGCCTTGGTGTTCCAGTATTTGCCGGTGAAGGCCCGTTCGGTCCCAGCCTCACGAAGCACCTGGTACTTCTCAGGGTTGAGCTTCTGTCGCCACTCGGCTTCCGTCTGGGGCATATCGGTCATTTCTGCTCTCCGTCATCGGTTTCGTGGTTCGTACGGCTTGAACATCAGGGTCGGAGCGCTTGTTCCAGACGATCGATGAACAAGCCCAGAGCCGGATTGAGCTTGACCCGGGCCAATTCGGGCCTCATCCACTGCACCCGATCGATCTCGGGGAATCTCTGGTGACCCATCGTGAACAGACCCGGGACCAGGGTGTCGATGCCGTAGTCGGCCTCCACCGCCCAGGCGATCACGATCTTTCGTGACTTGAGGGATACCTCGCCCAAGGGGATCCACGGCTTCGGTGGGGCAGGCCATCCCGTCTCCTCCTCGAATTCGCGGGCAGCCGTGGCCTCGTCCATCTCGTCCGGTTCGACCATGCCTTTGACGATCGACCACCAGCCATTGTCGCGACGTGCGAAGTAGGGCCCACCGGGGTGGGCGACGAGCACCTCGATGCCGTCGTGTCGGCGGAACGGGAGAAGACCCGCGGATCTCACAGACCCCGACATTACGCTGGCCGGGTGACCCTCCTTGCTACCCATCATCCGCACACGGACCATGTGGTGCTGCCTCTGCCGGAGTTTCGCCTCCACCCGGGTGAGCCATTGGGTGCCGGTCTGCAGCGGCTCAGTCTCAGCGAGATGGAGATTGCCGTGTCCGGCTTCTATGACGGCGAGGAGGCGTTCGGCGAGGCGGTGCACACCGCACGCAAGTCCACGAAGAAGATCAGGGCATTGCTTCGCCTGGTCCGCTTCGAAATCGGGGAAAAGGTCTATCGGTTCGAGAACCAGTCGATGCGTGACACCGCCCGTCTCATCTCCGGTGTCAGATCGGCCGCGGTCTTGGTCAACGCAGTCGACGACATCCAGGCGCTCTACGGATCGCTGCTCGCCGAGGGCACCTTCGAGGAGACACGCGAGCGCTTGATGGTGAATCGTGCTCGGGTGGAGGCACGGGCCATGGAGGACCCCGAGCTGGTGCCCCGTGTGGTGGCCAATCTGGAGCGGGCCCACAGTCGGTACGCATCGTGGCCCACCGATCCTCAGGCTCGGGAGGTGTACGGGATCGGGATACGTGATTCTTACGCAACGATCGGTCCCGGGCTCAAGGCAACCTATCGACGGGGCCGGGACGAGATGGTCATGGCCTACCAGACGCCGAGCCCCGCCACTTTCCACCGTTGGCGGAAGCGGGTGAAGTACCTGAAGCACCAGATGGAGATCATCACCCCGCTCTGGCCCGAGGTGGTTCTCGGAATGGTGATCACCCTCGACCGGATGGCTGAGCTCCTGGGCGAGGACCACGATCTCGCCGAGTTGCTGGAGACACTCTCGGCGAGGCCCGACCTTTGCGCGAACCCGGTGGAGCGCTCCTTGTTGAGCGCCCTGGCTGAACAACGACGATCGGACGTCGAGACCGCCTCCAGGATCCTCGGCCGGAGGATCTATGCAGAGAGCCCGGCCGCGCTCAAGGGCAGGTTCGGGGCGTACTGGGAGTCGATGGAGTTGGCCAGAGGGTTCGCCTTGGCCCTCAACGGCCACTAAGCAGCGCGGAATCTGGAGGCCTCTCCAAGGGTTGGTTTGTGCACCGTGTTCGAAGTCCGCACCCAAAGAGGAATGAAGCGAGTGAGGGTGATGCTGGGCGGGGAGATGGTCGCGGATACCATCCGGCCACTCCTGGTTTGGGAGAAGCCCTCTTTCCCGAATTACTACTTCCCCCAAGCCGACGTCAGAACCGAGCTCCTTGCGGAGACAGGTGAGACCGGGGAGTCACCCGGGCTGGGGCACGCCACCCGATACGTGGTCAAAGTAGGGACCGCAGAGGGATCGGCCTACGCCTTCCTCAACCCTGAGGTCTCTGATCTCGACGGACACATCGCCTTCGTGTGGAGGACCATGGACCACTGGTTCGAGGAGAACGAAGAGGTTTACACCCACGCCCGGGATCCGAACACCAGGATCGACATCCTGCCCTCGGACCGGCGGGTACGGGTGGTGATCGACGGAGTGACGGTGGCCGACTCGACCAATGGCGCCTTCCTCTACGAGACCGGGCTTCCACCCCGCTACTACCTGCCCAAGACCGATGTTCGAATGGACCTGACGACTCCCACCAGTCGTTCCACAGCCTGCCCGTACAAGGGCAACGCTCGCTACTGGTCGGCGACGGTGAATGGCCAGGTCCACGAGGACATCTTCTGGGGATATGACACCCCACTCCCCGAGTCTCAGAAGATCGCCGGATTGGTCTCGTTCTACAACGAGAAGGTCGATGTCTACCTCGACGAGGACCTCCAGGAGCGGCCGGTCACCAAGTTCTCCTAGGGGCGGGACTGGCTGGAGTGGACCTTTTCCGCCTCCTCGAGCGAGTGTGACTCGGTCAGGTCCCGGTCCCGCATCGAGAGCTTGACCAGCTGCTGGTAGTACCCATGCAGGACATCGAGCTCGTCCTCGGAAAGCGCCTCGACATCGATCAGGCGGTTGCTGGCGCCCTTGGTCGCCGCGACGAGCTCGTTGAGCTTCAGCTCCATGGCTTTGCTGTCCTTGTTCTGAGTCTGCTGGATCAGAAAGACCATGAGAAAAGTGACGATCGTGGTGCTGGTGTTGATCACCAGTTGCCAGGTGTCTCCGAACCCGAAGATCGGGCCGGACAGAGCCCAGACGATGATCACGAAGAACGCGATCAGGAAGGCCCACGGTCGCCCGACCGCATGAGTCACCCGGTGCGA
The DNA here is from genome assembly GCA_040905925.1 of Acidimicrobiia bacterium. Taxonomy (GTDB): domain Bacteria; phylum Actinomycetota; class Acidimicrobiia; order Spongiisociales; family ZC4RG35; genus JALYNX01. The sequence continues at coordinate 45,817 of JBBDQO010000001.1, forward strand.
GAACGCTTCGAACCAGCCCGTGAAACTTCGGGGATTGCTTGTCATTGGGGGCTCCTGCGGCTGGGTCTGATGAAGGATTGCCCAGGCATGGTGGCACCAGAAAAAAAATTCCGAATCGGGCGACAGGGGTATGGAATCTGTCGGGAGCGTCGTGTAGCGTAGCGAACATATGTTCGATGTATTGAACCCACCGTCGAAGACGATGCTCGAGGCGCCGCATGATGGAGTGGCGCCGGAGGATCTGGTCGAAGAGCTAGCGTTGCTGTTCGCGGGCCGGGATCGTCTCGAAGCCCGGATTGCCGACCTGCTTCACCAAGCCGGCGAGACCAAGGCATTCGGGCGTGACGGTTATTCGTCGCTCACCGCCATGTTGAAGCACCGGATGTCGTTGCACCCGGGAGAGGCGCAACGATATGTGGTGCGGGCCAATGGTCTGGCGGGCACCCCTCTCGTCGCTCTCGCCTACGCCCGAGGAGCAGTCACGGGCGCCCAGGTCGACGTGCTTCTCGAAGCGAAGTTCCTTGCGGGCGACGCTTTCCACGAGGCGGAAGGCCGGCTCGTGACGTTGGCCTTGGATACTCCGCTCGTCCGCGATCTGAAGAAACATCTCGAGTATTGGTTGGAGCAGGTGGCCGCGGTCGAGCTCGGAGCCGAGCGGAACCTGATGCGCGACTTGCGATCTCTGACCCTGCGCCGGGACGGGGAGATGATCCGGATCAACGGGTGGGTCGATGTCGAAGCCGGCGAGCGTCTTCGCGCCGGATTGGAGCTCGGCCCGCCGGCAGAGGGCGACACTCGATCAACACCGGCCCGCCGTGCCGACCTCCTTCTCGACATCATGAACGGAGCGTCCGACCGACCCGACATCACGGTCCATGTCTCCGCCGAGGCCCTCGGTCGGCGGGGGACCGGGATCTCTGAGACCAGCAACGGGACCTTCCTCACCGTTGACGAAATCAGCCGTCTCGCTTGTGATGCCAACCTGACCCGGGTCATCTTCGATCCCGAGTCCCGGCCCCTGGACGTGGGCAGGACCAAGCGCTTGGTCACCGGCCCGCTGCGGACCGCAATCTGGGCCAGAGACCTCAGATGTGTCTTCACGACATGTGACAGGGACGCGAACTGGTGTGATGTCCATCACTTGGTCCACTGGGCCGACGGTGGCGAGACCAATATCGACAACCTGGTGTTGCTGTGTCGTACCCATCATGTTTTGGTCCACGAAGCGGGCTGGACCATCACCGGCCAGCCCGGCGAGCTCCTTTTCTACCGGCCCGATGGCACCGAGTTGGGCACGGAACCGCCGCCACGGCCGCCAACCCGTCGCCCGCCGGTCACCTCGGAATCGAGACCTTCACTCCCACCCGGCGGTCTGCTCCCGATGATCCGCAGCGTCCCCCGACTCAGGGCTCCATGAGATGTTGCGGTAGGTTGACACCGACCGCCATCACTGGAGCTCTTTCATGTGTTACGACGACGATTCCAGCCCTCCAATCGAGCCGATCGACGGAGAGGTCTCCGGTCACGACGATCTGACACTGACCGCTGCGGACGGCAACCAGTTCTCGGCGTTCGCCGCCACCAGCACCCAGGCCAAAGGGCCCGGAGTGGTGATCCTCCCCGATGTGCGCGGTCTGCACCGTTTCTATGAGCAACTGGCGCTTCGTTTTGCCGAACACGGCTACGACTCGGTCGCCATCGACTATTTCGGCCGTACCGCTGGTGTGGGGACGAGACGCGACGCATTCCCCTTCGCCGAGCATGTGCCGTTGACCACAATCGAGGGGGTGACCGCCGACACCGCCGCGGCCGTCGCCTACCTTCGCCGGGACGATCCCGATCGGGCGGTGTTCACCGTCGGGTTCTGTTTCGGGGGCAGCAACTCGTGGCATCAGGCCGCCGCCGGTCACGGCCTCGCCGGGGCGATTGGCTTCTACGGCAACCCCAAACGGCCTCCATCGGGCCCGATCGACCGGGTCGGCGATTTCGAATGCCCGATATTGGGTCTGATGGCAGGGGACGATCCCGGCATCCCTGCCGAGGCGGTCGAAGAGTTTCGGCAAGCCTTGGAGAACGCCGGTGTCGACCAGGAGATCGTGGTCTACCCGGGGGCGCCGCACTCGTTCTTCGACCGCAAACAGGAGGAGTTCGCCGACGATTCGGCCGATGCCTGGCGGCGGGTCCTCGACTTCAT
>JBBDQO010000001.1:48110-65709 GCA_040905925.1 Acidimicrobiia bacterium
CCGGCAGCCACCATTACTCCGAACCCAGACATCCCGGCCAACAGATGGAAGCCTTCCGGCCCGGCCGGGCCCACCAGAGGGCGATTCTCTCGGGTCTTGATGTAGTAACCACCGTCGACCACGGAATGGGGAAGCCCGTGCAGATACGGGGCCAATCCGGGGGCCATTGTGGTAAGGCCCCGCATCACCACCTCGGGATAGAGCGGGTCCTCGGGCAGGGGCCAGACCGGCTCCCTCACGTCGGCGTGGTACTCCCATAGGGCAAGGAGATAGGGAGAGTCGGCGCCGCCTTCGGGGCGGCCGTGACAGAAGATCGGCATCTCTCCCAGAAGATCGTGACGACCCTGCCGCCGCAGCTCGTCTCGCTCGTCATCGCTCCAGGCGATGCTCTGGGGATCGCTCCAGATGAACATCGGGGCATGACGGGGGATCACCCCGAGATGCTCCCGGAACGCCACCTTGACATGAAGCTCGGCGGACACCGGCACCTCGACTCCGACCATTGCCGCCACCGAGCGCGACATCGGCCCGGCAGCGTCGACCACGACCGGAGCCTCGATCTCACCCCCGGACGCCAAGCTGACACCGCTGACCGAGCCACCACTGACCGTTATCCCGGTGACCTCGTCCTTGATGACCCGGGCTCCGAGCTCGCGGGCCCGATCCAGCATCCAGGCGCCGAGTTGTTGGGCGCTGAACCACCCGGCGCGTCGCACGTGGATGGCGCCAACCGCGCGTTCGGTGATGAAAGGGAAGTGCTCCCGCACGGTGTCGGGCCCGACGAGGATGTCAGCGCCCTCAGGTGCGCCCAGATAACCCTCGTCGGGTGAGGTTGGATAAGGGATCGGTCCGGGGTGGATGCGAACTGGGCCCGCACCCAGAGCCGAGGTGAGATGGGCGTCCTCGATCATGGAGTGGAGGCGAGCGTCATCCCCGGTGGCGAACAGATAGCCACGTCGACTCATGCCAAAGACATTCCCCGATTCCGCCGCCATCCTCTCGAGGAGGTCGATGGAATGATTCATCAACTCGACCATCGGAAGGCTGGGCCACCAGTTGCGATAACACTCTGTCGACTTGTCCGAGGTCAGGGTCAACGGAGGTCGCGGATCGACGATCAGGACTCGCTCCAACCCTTGAGCCACCGCCAGGTGATAGGCGGCGGAGACGCCGACGACCCCGGCGCCGATCACCACCACATCCGCGGAGGCGGCCATTCAGAGACTCAGGTGGCTGCGAACCCGTTCGGCGATCGCAGCGGGTGTGAATCCAAAATGCTGAGCGAGCACGTGATCCGGAGCCGAGGCGCCGAAGCGGTCGATTCCAATGATCAGCCCCTCCTCGCCGACGATACGCTCCCAACCGAAACTCGCGGCCGCTTCGACCGAGACCCGCGGGGCCGATCCGAGCACGCGTTCCTGGTAGTCCTCATCCTGGTCGAAGAACAGCTCCCAGCAGGGAAGGCTGACCACCCGGGCTTCGACTCCCTCCCCAGCGAGGATCTCGGCCGCGCCCAGGGCCGCGGAGACCTCCGAGCCGGTGGCGATCAGCGTCACCGCCGAGCCGTAGCGCACGACATAACCGCCTTTGGCGACCCCGCCATCGACTGGCTCGAGTGTGGGCAGGTTTTGTCGGGTCAGCACCAGGGCCACCGGGCCATCATGACGGTTGAGGGCGATCTCCCAGGCCTGGAGCGTCTCATTGGCGTCGGCCGGCCGGATCACCCAGAGGTGGGGCATCGCTCTCAGTGAGGCCAGGTGCTCGATGGGCTGGTGGGTGGGCCCGTCCTCGCCGAGGAAGATCGAATCGTGGGTGTAGACCCAGATCGAAGGTGCTCCCATGATCGCCGATAGTCGGACCGCAGGCCGTTGGTAGTCACTGAACACGAAGAAGGTCGCCGAGTACGGCTTGAGCCCGCCGTGGACCGCCATCCCGTTCACCGCTCCGCCCATCGCGTGCTCCCGGACCCCGAACGGGATGTCGCGGGCGGTGCGGTCGGTGCGGGAGAAGAGTCGGCCCTTCTCGATCACCGTCTTGGTGGAGCCGGCGAGGTCGGCGGCTCCCCCGATGAACCCAGGCATCTTCTCTGCTATCTCGGCGAACAGCATCGCCGAGGAGGACCTGGTGGCGATGGCCTTGCCCACCTCGAAACCCGGTCCATCCAGTTTCACCGGAGCCGGTGAATGGAGGGCATCCCACAGACCTCGTTGCTCGGGGCCGGCGGCCGCGTATCGCTCGTTCCAACTCGAGTGATCGGTGCGGCCCCGGCCCATGGCGGCGCCGAAGAACTCATAGACCACGTCTTCGACGAGGAACGAAGGGTCGATTGGATAACCCATGGCTTCCTTGGCCAGCTTGATCTCCTCTTCCCCCAGCGGCGCCCCGTGGGCGGCGGCGGTGTCCTGGGCGTGGGGCGCGCCGTGGGCGATGTGGGTGTGACAGGAGATCAGGGATGGCCGGTCTTCACTGGCGATGGCGGCATCGATGGCGGTGGCGATCGCCGCCCGGTCGTGACCGTCGATGTCCTCGGTGTGCCAGCCCAAGGAGTCGAAACGGGCGGTGACGTCCTCGCTGAAGGTGATCTCGGTCGACCCGTCGATCGAGATTCGATTGTTGTCATAGAGATAGATGAGCCGGCCCAGACCGAAATGGCCGGCCAGGGAGGCTGCCTCATTGCTGACCCCCTCCATCAGGTCGCCGTCCGACACGAACCCGAATGTCCGATGGTCGACCAGGTCGGCCCCGAGACGGGCCCTGAGGTGAGTCTCGGCGATCGCCATCCCCACCCCGGTGGCGAAGCCCTGGCCGAGGGGGCCGGTGGTCATCTCGATGCCGAGCCGGTGGTCGATCTCGGGATGTCCGGCGGTGTGGCTTCCCCACTGCCTGAAGTTGTGGAGGTCGTCGAGGGTGATCGGGAACCCGCTGAGGTGGAGCAGCGAGTACAACAACATCGACCCATGCCCGTTGGATAGCACGAACCGGTCACGGTCCGGCCACTCCGGATCGTCAGGATCGACGTCGAGATACCGTCCCCAGAGGACGACCGCGATGTCAGCCATCCCCATGGGCATCCCGGGATGCCCACTATCGGCCTTCTGCACGGCGTCCATGGCCAGTGCCTTGATTGTGTTGACCGCCAGCTGCTCTACCGGGCTCGGTTCCATCGGCGGCGAGGGTACCCGGGGCGGGGGCGTTCGTTCTCCCCGGTCAGGGGCGGCACAGCTCACATGCCCTGAAGCCGGCCTGCTCGGCTGCTCGCCCCGACTTGAAGTCGACGACGTTCTCGGGCTTGGAGCGCCTGATGGCGCGACACGTCGGATGACAGAAGATGTGGGTGGAGACATTGCCCTGGACCCGGACCTGGCGCTCGGCGAGGTCCTCGAGATGGACCGGGTCGGCGCCCTCGTAGGTGAGCAGCTCCCACTTGATGTGGGGGCCACCCAACGAGTAGGCGCCTATTGTGCCGTCCGACCGGACAACCCGATGACAGGGGATGATCAGGGGAATCGGGTTGCGAGCCATTGTCGAGCCCACGGCGCGGGCTGCGCCCGGGCGATCGGCCTCGCGGGCCAGCCAGCCGTATGGCCGGACCTCGCCTTTGGGAATCGTGGCTGCGATCCGCAGGATCCTGGTCTGGAAGGCAGTCACCGAGCTCAGGTCGACCGGGAGCCTCCCCGGGGTCCCCGCCTCGATCGCAGCCGGGATGTGCCCGGCCCAGGCAGAAGGCGCCTCGGCCCGGATCAGCCTCCGGCCGTATCGATGGGCGAAGTAGCTCTCGAAGTCATATGAGGCCAGACTCAGGGACGAGACCCCCTTGGGGTTGAACGTGACCACGACCTCCCCAACCGGCGACTCGTAGAAGTCGTAACCGTCGGCGATCCCGGTCCCAAGGGCCACCCCCTCGCTGATGCCGTCCGGCATTGGCCCGGTCAAGTCGTGAAGTTGTTGTTCGATGTTCATCTGTCTTGCTCCATCATCTCGCGCAAACGGTCCAATCCGCGATGGATGTCTGCCTTGACCGTCCCTTCAGGCCGGCCGGTCGACTCGGAGATCTCACCGATCCCCAGTCCCACCACGTGGCGTAAGACGACCGCCGTCCTCTGATTCCGGTTGAGGGCGGCCAATCGGGCATCCCAGGCTCGCTGATCCGGCAGGTCGGGGTCGTCCCGGCCGTGGTCGTGCATCTCCACGAGCATCGGTCGCCGCGCGCGGTCGCGAAGGTGGTTCCGACCCAGATTGAGGGCAATGGTCCACACCCAGGGAGCCAGCCGCAGGTCTTCGAACCGCTGCCGGTCGAAGTCACCGAGAGCCCGATAAGCCCTGATGAAGGTCTCCTGGGTCAGGTCCTCGGCCTCCTGGTGGTCGCCGCACATGCGTCGCAATCCCCAATAGAGCCGTGGGCCCAGCTCCTTGACCAGCTCCGGGAAGGCCCGGTCCAGGTCCCCTGCGAGCGCGGTTGTCAGCTCATCCATCGTTATCAGAACACCTATGGCAACGATTCGGTTGCAGCCGTCGCACCGTACTTAGATGTGGGTAGTGGACGACGCGGAGATCACCGAGACCCTGCGCATCGCGGAGGAGGCGGTCAAGGCCGGTGAGCCGCTCGGCCCTACGGGGTTCTGGAGAGCTGTTGCCGCGGTGAAAGCCGACCCGGCCCTGATCGAAGTGCACGCCGACCGCATCGGTGTCATCGATTCGACCGCTTTCCGGAACTGGGCGCTGATGACCGTGCCCCTCTGGATCGGGAACCTGTTGATGATCGGGGGCACTCTTCTCGGCCTGGCGCTCGTCGGCTGGTCCTACTCCCTCGGGGGGACCGGGGCGGCGATTGCCTTCTTGCTCGGATTCGGGGCGATCCTGGTGACAACCCACAGTCTCGGTCATCTTCTGGTTGGCGCCTTGTTCGGAATCCGGTTCACTCGCTGGTTCATAGGCACGTTTCGAAGGCCGCAGCCAGGTGTCAAGTTGGACTACGCCAGTTACCTTCGGGCACCCGCCCGATCTCGAGCCTGGATGCATGCCTCTGGGGCAGTCGTCACCAAGATCGTCCCCTTTGCCCTGATCGGGGCGGCTCTGGCGGCAGCCGTCCCGTCCTGGGTGATTTGGGTGCTGCTGGTGGTGGGTATCGGCCAGATAATCACGGATGTGCTCTGGTCGACTAACGCCTCGGATTGGAAGAAGTTTCGGAGAGAATCCGCGTTCGTTCAATCCTCCTGATCGACCATGGTCGGTATCGACCCGTCGGTCTGGTGCATCCGCTCGTGGGTGAGCAGCAACTGGTCGAAATTCGGCGGGTTCTCCACGTCGATGGCAATCAGATGCCGCGTGACCGGCCCATCGGCCCGATCGAAGGCCCGAGCTCGGGCGATCAAGGCCGCAGAGGCGTCATCGATTCGCCGGTGCTGTGCGAGATGCTCATCCCACGACCCGATGGCGAACAACTCGGTGAGCCGGGTGGGAGCCGAGGCGTTGCGGAAGAGACTCCAGCGATAAGCGCCGGTCCTCAATCGGACCATGCGGATCTCGTTCATCAGCTCGGTGAACTCGACAAAGTCGCCATCGTCGATCGTCCAGGTGTTGAGGACGATCACCGGGCCACCCTCCATCGTCTCGTCGTGAATCGGGGGTTGGCGCTCAGCGGAGAACTCGGGCGATTCCACCTCGTCCAGACTCGGGATCTTGAAGGCGGGGGCGGCCACGCCGAGCGCCACCGTCCCGATCGACAGCACAACCATCGCCGCTCCGGTGCCGACGGCGTCGGCGACGATCCCGCCGACAATCGAGCCGAGGGGAAGGATGCCACCGAAGGCGAGGCTGTAAAGCGACATCGCCCGACCCCGGATCCACTCTGGCGCCATCAGCTGGGCGGTCGCGTTGAGATTGGTCAGCGTGAGCACCCAAAAGGCGCCGGAGACGAACATGAAGAACCAGGCCCAGGCGATATTGGGAGCGAGCCCGACTCCGATCCCGGAGAGCCCGAACAGGGTGATGGTCGTCATCGGGGCCCGCCGCCCGAGCCTTCCCACGAAGCGCTGCCTGACGAATGCCCCCACCAGGGCGCCGGCGCCCATCGCCCCCAAAAGGAGGCCAAGGGACCCGGCGTCGCCGCCCAGGGTCTCGTTGTGACCGGGGAGCACGGATTGGACCACCGCCGAGGTGGCGGCGAACAACGACACCAGGAGGAGGAGCCTGCGGAACAGCGGTGTGAACCGGGCGTAGCGAACCCCGAGGCTGATCGCCGTGACCAGCGACGCGGTGTTCCGTTCCGGGGTAGTGAGGGTCTTGCCCACCAGTAGCAGCGCAACGACCACGGCGGCATACGTCACGGCGTTGATCCCGAACCCGAGTGCGGGGCCGAAGGCCACGATCAACGCTCCTCCGATCGCGGGCCCGACGGCACGAGCCACGTTGAATCCTGCCGACTGCAATGCCACGGCCGAGGGGATCATCACTCTCGGGACCAGGTCGGGGAGCACGGCCTGCCAGGTGGGGAGGTTGAGGGCGGCGCCGGTCCCGAGTACCAGACCGAGACCGAGGAGGAGGCCGGGGGTTATCGAGTCGGCGGCGGTGAAGATCGCCATTGCCAGCGCCGATGCCCCCATGATGATCTGGGCGGTGAGCATGAGCTTGGTCCGGTCGAACATGTCGGCGAGGGCCCCGGCGGCGAGTGCGAAGAAGAGAAGGGGCAGGGAGCTCGAGGCAACCATGAGGCCGACCCAGGTGTTGGACCGGGTCAACTCGAACATCAGCCAGGAGCCAGCGACTGTCTGGATGAAGCTGCCGACCGCGGAGAAGACCGATGCGATCCACAGCGTGCGGAAGGAGCCGAGGCGAAATGGGGCGACCGAGGAGGTCATCGTCGCAAGGGTAGGGGTTCGGCGTATCCTCAAGACGTGACCGAGTCCGGCGAGAACCCAGCTCTCAGAGCAGCCCAACCTCGGCCCGGCAGGGAGTGTCAATGAGCAACATCGACCGGTTCGGCGTGTTCCTGCCGTCGTTCGTGTGGGAGGGCGATGGGCCCGACCGGGCCCGAGGCATCCTCGACTTCGCCCGCGAGGTAGAGAACATCGGGTTCGACTCGATATTCATCACCGATCATCTTCTCGCCGCGCGGCAGTTCTATTCGGTCTCCTTCCTGGAGCCGATTTCGACCCTGTCGCTCGTGGCCGGCGTCACGCAACGGGTGAAACTGGGCACCTCGGTGATGGTGCTTCCGATTCGCGAGCCGGTACTGCTTGCCAAGCAATTGGCGACCCTCCAGTTCCTATCGGAGAATCGACTTATCCTGGGTGCCGGCATCGGTTGGTACCCACCCGAATACGTGGCGACCGGGGTCAAGAAGTCCGAACGCGGGCCCCGAACCGACGAGATCCTCGACATCGTGATGGCCCTCACCGAAGGCAAGACGTTCAGCTACCAAGGCGAGTTCTATTCGATAGAGGACGTCCTGATCGAGCCAACACCCTCCTCGCGCCCAGAAGTATGGATCGGGGGCGGGTCACAGCTGGCTGACCCCGCCTCACCCGACCTCCCCCGGTTCGTTGATGCGGTCAAAGCCCGCATTCTCAAGACCGAAGGTTGGATCCCCCGGCCCACCTGCCCACCAGAGGACATCGCCCGAGACTGGGCCGAGCTCAAGACATATCTCTCCGACCACGGTCGAGATCCCTCCACCCTCACCGTCGCCCACGAGAATTTCGTCCATCTCGTCCTCACCCAGGATCCGGTGCATGCCCGCGAGCAGCAGCACAAGGCATTCCTCCGGGTGATGAGCGAAGCCCGAGGCCCCGCCTATCTGGAGAAGGTGTATCTGTTCGGCACCCCCGACGAGATCGTGGAGTCACTCCAGGCCAGGATCGACGCCGGAGTGCAGAAGATCATGCTCCACACCATGACTCCCGATCCCGGTCAGCTGGAGCATTGGGTCACCGAGCTCGTCGCCAACGTCCGATTCCCCGACCTGACGCCGTGACCGCCCGGGTGGCGCTGGTGGGGACGCCGCTCCGCCGTCGTCATTCCGAGGTGATGCACAACGCGGCCTTCAGTCACTTCGGCATCGATGCCCGATACGAGTTGCGACCCCTCGAGACCGGGCAACTCGCCGCATTCTTCACCGAGGTCCGGGGACCGGAGTGGCTCGGGTTCCAGGTGACGGCCCCATACAAACGGGCGGTCATGTCCCTGGTCGACGAGGTCGAGCCCGAAGCGTGGCCGATCGGTGCCATCAACTCGGGCATCCGCACCGAACAAGGCCGGCTCGTCGGGTTCAACACCGATGGGCCTGGATTTGCCCGCTCGGTCGAGAACGACCTGGAGTTGAGCCTGACCGGAGCCAGGGTGGTGATCGCCGGGTCGGGAGGTGCGGCCCGTGCCGTCGTGCATGCCTGTCTGACCGGGGGTGCCCAGCTGGTCTACGTAGGCAACCGCACTCCTGATCACGCACTGGGGCTGAAGGCGGAGGTCGATGACGTGCGACTCGAAGCCGGCGGCTTTGATCAGGACTTCGACCACGCGTTGAGCCGAGCCGACCTCGTGGTCAATGCGACCACGGTGGGGATGACGGCACCCGGATCGCCGTTCGAAGTCGGGCATCTGGCCGATCATGCACGGGTCTTGGACCTGGTCTACGTCCCCGCCGCCACCAACCTGGTGATCGCCGCACGCGCCCGGGGCCTCCTTGCGGTAAACGGCATCGGGATGTTGGTCGCCCAGGCGGCCATCGCCTTCGAGCGCTGGACCGACGTCCCCAACTCCGACCCGGTGATGCGTCAGGCTTTGGAGCAGCTGATCCAGGATCCAAGAGCGGAGGCCTGAACGGCGTCAGTCCCAGTCGAGGAAGGCCGGGAGCTTTCCTCGCTCCCGGAGAGAGCCAACGATGCCCGCCGGGAAGAAGAGCAGGACGATGACCAGCAGGGCGCCGGTTATCACCAGGTTGAGCTCCGTGGCACCGAAGTAGGTCAGCGATGCTTCGTTGAGAAGGATGATCAGCGTCGCTCCGATCACTGGGCCGGCCACCGTGCCCCGTCCCCCGATGATCGTCATGAGAACCATCCGGGCTCCCACGGCGATCAGGAAGAAGATGGTGGGCCGGACGTAGGAGATGGAGTAGGCGAATATCGCGCCGACCACCCCGGGGATGAATGCGCTGAGGGCGAAAGCCAGCACCTTGAAGAGACGGGTATTGATCCCGGCCACCTCTGCCTTGACCTGATCTGCGCCGATCGCCCGCAGCGCCAGACCGAACTTCGAATGCTGCACACGGTGACCCAGGAACACCGCGGCCAGGGCTGCCAATAGCATTGCGTAATAGAAGGGGACCCGGAGCCACTCCCGGGAGAATGGGGGAAGGGGGAGACTGAGGCCGTTGGACCCACCGGTCAGGCTCCAGGCGTCGAACCACACCAGGACGATGAACAGCAATGCGATGGTGCTGATGATGAATGAAGGGCCTTGAGTGCGGAAGGTGACCAACCCGGCAAGTAGACCCAGCGCCAGGGCGACGAGACCCGCCAGAGCCGCCGAGAGGAACGGCGATATACCCAGATGGATCAAGAGCAAGGCCGAGACGTAGGCTCCAACCCCGTAGAAGACGTTGTGGCCGAGCGAGATGTACCCCGTGTAGCCGCCGAGGATGTTCCAACTAGAGGCCAGGGCGATCCAGGCGAAGATGCTGACGCCGATCTGGAGCACGTAGTTGTAGGCGCCCAGCGATCGATAGAACGGGAGCAGCGCTACCAGGACCAGGATCACCAATGCCACCGTGATCCGGACCCGTCGCCGACGGCGCTCCACCTCAGGGTCGACCACTATCGGCTCCGCCGACATCAAGGCCGTCTCGGTCACCGCGTCGAGGGGCTTGTCGGTCATCACACCCTCGCTTGGTGGCCGAACAATCCTTGCGGCCGCACCAGGAGAATTATGAACAGGGCGCCGTAGAACACCATCGGCGACCAGACGGGACCGATGTACCGGCTCACAAATGCCGAGATGACAGCCAACCCGATGGCACCGATCACTGCTCCCTTGAGGCTTCCCAGACCTCCGAGCACGATCAGCGACAAGAGGATGGCGATCCATTGCCAGTGCCGGGCAGGGAAGAACGGGAACAGGAAGCTGACGAGGGCCCCGGCGGCTCCGGCCAGGGCCATCCCGATGCCAAAGGAGATGGTGGACACCCGACGCACGTCGACTCCGACGATCTGTGCCGCCATCCGGTTCTGCATGGTGGCCCGGACTCCATAGCCGGTGTGGGTGTAGGTGAGAAACGCCCAAAGGCAGACAAGAAGGACCACTGACGCCAGCAAGGCGTAGAACTGGGCCGTGGGAACGTAGAAGGAGCCAAACTCAAAGGCTTCCACCCGATAACTGGGTGCGGTCTGACGGAAGATCCCGGTGAAGAAGTAGGTCATGAGACCTTCGGTCATGAATGCCAGCCCGAACGTCAGCAGCACCGTCATCTCGGAGAATCGGGGGGAGCCCTCGACACGGGGGAAGAGGGCCCGATAGAGCACGGCGCCGAAAACAAAGAAGACGGGGAGCGCCACCAGCATCCCCAGCAGAGGATCGAGACCGGTGCTTTCCCAGAGGAAGAAGGTGAAGAAGGCACCGAGAATTATGAAGGCTGCGTGTGAGATGTTGACCACCCGCATCACGCCGAAAAGGATGGTCAACCCTGACGCCATCAGGGCATACACCCCACCGAGGAGTGTTCCCAGGATCACTACCTGAATCACCTGGGTCACGTCGGCCGCTCCCGTCTCTCTGCCAGCCGGCCCAGGTAGAGGTCCCGAATCCTCGGATCGTCGAGGATGGCGTCCGCGGGGCCTTCGAATCGCTTGCTGCCCAGATCGAGCACGAAGCTCCAGTCGGACACGGCGAGCCCCATCCGCACGTTTTGCTCAACCAGCAGCAGCGTCATGCCCATGTCGGCCCCCAACCGTTTGATCACGTCGAAGATCTGCGTGGCCACCTGCGGGGCCAGACCCAGACTCGGCTCGTCGATCATCATCACCTTGGGCTCGATCATCAACGCCCGAGCCAACGACAGTTGTTGCTGCTCCCCTCCAGAGAGAGTTTGTGCAACCTGATGGGATCTCTCGGCGAGTATCGGGAACATCTCCACGACTCGCTTCATGCGGTTGTTGATAACGGCCCGATCCCGAACCAGGTAGGCCCCCATGACCAGGTTTTCCTTGACCGTCATCTCAGGGAACAGATTGCGGTCTTGTGGCACGAAGCAGACTCCACCGGCAAGCACTCGGTCCGGTCGACGCCCTGTGAGAGGCTGGCCGTCGAACACGACCGTGCCCGCCCGTGGGGGTAGGAGCCCGGCGATCACTTTGAGCAGGGTCGATTTCCCGGCGCCGTTGGGACCGATGAGGCAATGGGTGCGACCTGCTTCGATGTCCAGGCTCACATCGGTGACGATGTCGGGGCCGATCCCATACCCGGCGCGGATCCCACGCAACTCGAGCAATGCCATCACACACCCCCCAGATACGCCTCGAGCACGCGTTGATCCTCACGCACCACCTCGGGTGTCTCTTGCATGATCACCTCACCATGGGCCATGACGATGATGGAATGACTGAGGCGCATCACCACATCCATGTTGTGCTCGACGATGAGGAACGTGGTGCCCCCGGCGTTCAGAGTCTCGATCCGGTCCAAGATCCGCTCCAACAGAGCCGGGTTGACCCCACCGGCCGGTTCGTCGAGGAGGACCAGCCGGGGGTCGGTCATGAGAATCGAGGCGAACTCGAGGAGCTTCCTCTGACCGTAGGAGAGGCGTTTGGCCGGTTGATGGGCGAGAGATGCGATCCCCACGAAGTCGAGCACCTCCATGGCGTGGTCGCGTTCCGAAGAGTCGATGCGGGGGCCGATCAGGGCACGGAGCCCGCGGTTGGCGCTGGGCACCAACATGTTCTCTAGAACGGTCATATCCCCGAGCTCACGGGTGATCTGAAAGGTTCGGCCGATGCCGTGGGCTGTGATCCGGTGCGGCATCATGCCGTTGATCTGCTTGCCCTCGTAGCTGATCGAGCCCGAGTCGGGGGTCACCACCCCTGAGATGGTGTCGAATGCCGTGGTCTTGCCCGCGCCGTTGGGACCGATGAGGGCGGTGATCGTCCCCGACTCGACGACAAACGAGGCTCGGTTCACAGCGATGAGGCCTCCATAGGCCTTGGTGACGGCGCGAAGTTCGAGGAGTGCGATCAACTTGTGAGTAGTTGGAGAAAGACTAAAGAGGAGGCCCGCATCATGCCGGCCTCCTCTCTCAAGACGGGTCGTTTACCACTCAGGCTTCGGATAGACCAGGTCCACGGTCCCAGGGAATTCCCCAACGGGGAAGATGTAGGCGAGCTCGCCATCCTGCCACTGGTTGGCCAGGAAGCTCCCGTCAACCGGCAGACCACGCTCGTCCCACACGAAGGACCCGACGACGGTGGAAACCGGCTCTTCCGCAGTCCGACCATGAAGCCATTCGATGATGGCCGCATTGTCGGTGCCACCCGTGCCCAGGATCGCTTGTTCCATGCCCTGGCAGACACCGAAGGGAATAGCTTCGTCTTCATCGGGCGGTCTGCCAAACGCCTCGGTGAACCCGGCGACGAAGTCGGCATTGTTGTAAGTCTCCCCGGTGAGTGTTCCCGGGAAATCGGCTGTGGGGCTCCACACCGAGTGCGTGATCACGCCATTGGTGGCCGCGCCCAACGCTTCTCCGAACTCCGCCTGATTGCCCTGTGAGGCGTAGATCATCTCCGGGTCATAACCCGCTGTCTGCAACGCCTGTATGAGTGAGATCGCTTCTTCTGCCGAGGCGGTGGAGATGGAGAGGAAATCGGCGTTGGCGGCGGCGATCGAGCCGGCCAGGGTCCCCCAATCGTCGAAGGCCTCCGGCCAGACTTCTTCGAAGACCACTTCCAGGCCGGCATCGGCCAGGAAGCCGGGTGCCAGAGGGATGGTGATGTCCTCGCCGGCGTCATTAGTGAAGTTGACATCCCCACCGAGGAAGCCGTTGGCGATGGCTCCCGCGAAGAAGTCGTCGGCGTAGACAACAGCCGCAGTTTCAGGGCGCTCGGTGATGACACCTGACTCTTCGTAGTAGTCGATCAAGTCGACGATGGTGTTACCCGTGTACTCGGCCGCGGCTTGCTGGAAGTAGAGGATGTTGTCGTAGCCACGCTCCCAGATGCGCAGGGCGGCACTCGAAGGCAAACCCATCACCAAGCCTGCCTGGTAGGCCACTGTCGAGGCCGGGAAACCCAGCAGCGACGAGAACGTGCCCAGCAAGATGTCCACCTGATCGACCGTGATGAACCGCTCGGTCTGGGTGATGATCACCTCGGCGTTCGACTGGTTGTCCTCGACCAGGAGCTCGACCTGGCGACCGAGAAGTCCGCCCCGGGCGTTGATCTCGTCGACGCAGAACTGATAGCCGTCTCCGTGCTTGGTACCCGAAATAGAGAACTCCCCGGTCAACGGCAATGACGCTGCGAACACGATCGGGTCACCGGACGGCTCCTCACCACCTGTTGTGGTCGGCTCCCCGCCACCTGTTGTGGTCGGCTCCCCGCCACCTCCCGGGGTGGTGGAGCCCTCGCTGCCGGAATCGGCACACGCTGCCACCAGGGCCAGGACGGCGAGCAGCGCCGCCAATGATCTCGATCTCATGCCTGTTCTCCTCCGATTGGACGGTGCCCGACCCCAACATCTGCGGGTGCGCCGATGAGATCGGCTGTAACCGACTGTAGGTAGCTGTGCTGGCAAGCGTCAACCGGTTGCCATGTGTCTCCATAGGCGATTCGCGCCAGCCGCAGTCTGATCATCGGCCCTTAAATCGCGGGTCGCGCTTCTCGAAGAACGCCCGGGCTCCCTCGAGCATGTCATCCGAGTCGAACACCCTTCCCGAGGCCGCCGTCTCAGCGGCAAGTCCCTGCTCCAGGGTGATATCCAGGGCAAGGTCGAGCAGAACCTTGGCCTCGTGCACCGCCATTGGTCCTCTCGATGCAATGACTCGAGCAATCTCGGACGCCTCCGCCTCCACGCCTCCCCTGACGACTACCCGGTTGACCAGCCCTATCCGCTCTGCCTCCAGGGCGCCGATCAATTCACCGGTCAGGATCAGCGCCTTCGCCCGGCCTAGTCCGACCAACCGGGGCAGACGCTGGGTGCCGCCGGAGCCCGGTATCACTCCGAGATGGACCTCTGGCAGACCGAATCGCGCCGACTCGGACGCGACACGCAGGTCACAACACATCGCGAGCTCCAGACCGCCGCCGAGAGCGTCGCCTTCACATGCGGCGATGGTGGGGACACCGAGATCCGCGAGTTGTCGATAGACGGCTTTCTCGAAGACGATCTTCCCTTCCAGGGCACGCCCGCGCAGACCCTCGAACTCGGACACATCGGAGCCCGCACAGAACGTCCTCTCACCGCCGGCGACGACAACCGCTCGCACCACCGGGTCGTCGGCAATCGCGGCCAGGGCCCGGTGCAACTCGGCGGTCAGATCCAAGGTGACCAGATTGAGCGGCGGGTTGACCAGCCGGAGAGTGGTGACCGCGCCGGGTGTGAGGTCGATCAAGCTCATCCGGCGATCTCGAAGACAGTGCCCAAACCCATGGGGCCCTCGAGGTACACCCTCTGATCGAGCACGGCGAGTGGATCTGCAATCAGTGGGCGAAAACCCATGTGGGCGAGGACGTCGCGCTCGGGGTCGATGCCTTCGGCAACCTCGATCAGGGTCACGACACCATCGGTCAAGGCAAAGACAGCCCGCTCGGTTATGTACAGGACATGCTGATCGGGACCGGCCATGCGACCGCTGAAGGAGACTTCGGCCACCTCCTCCACAAACTTGGGGGTCGAGCCTTCCTTCACGATCCGGAGACGGCCGTCGACCACGTCGGTGACCAGTCCCCCGGTGGTGAAGGTGCCCACGAAACAAACCCTGCGAGAGCGGGCGCTGATATTGAGAAACCCACCTGGGCCGCGGAGACGACCCCGAAAGGCATGGACGTTGACATTGCCATGAACGTCCACCTCGGCGAAAGAGAGGCTGGCCACGTCAAGACCGCCACCGTCATAGAAGTCGAACATCGATGGCTGCTCGATGAGGGCCTGATAGTTGAAGCCCGCCCCTCCGTCAGGGCCGGACACCGGGACCCCGCCGAAGACCCCCTGCTCCACGGTCAACACCAGCCGGTGATCGATGCCTTCCTCCCAGGCGATGTTCCCGATCTCCTGGCTGATCCCGAATCCGAGGTTGCAGATGTCGTCCGGTTTGAACTCGAGCAAGGACCGCCGGGCGATCACCTTGCGCACGTCGAGCGGGGTCGGGGGCCTTTTATCGTCCAACTCCATGCGTTGCTCCCCTGCGTAGTAGGGGGAGTACTCGGTCTGATAGGTCTGGGTTTGCCCCGGGTCGAGATAGGCGAAGTCGATGAGGGCTCCCGGGACCTCTACCCGACGCTGGTCCAAGCCGCCAGCCGGCACCACAGCCCGGGCCTCGGCGATGACGATTCCACCGGAGTTTCGGGCCGCCATCGCCATGGCCAGCATCTCACCTCGGACCGCCTCCCTCTCCATGGTCAGATTGCCTTCCCGGTCGATGGTCGAGCCCCGGATCACCGCCACGTCGATCGGGAACGAGCGAAAGAACAGCCACTCGCGCCCGTCCAACTCGATCACCTCCACCAGATCCTCGGTTGCGGTTCCCTGTTTGCCCCCGGTGTGACGTGGGTCGACATAGGTGTCGAGACCGATGTGGGTGATCAACCCGGGTCGCCCGGCGGCGATCTCGCGGCACATTTGGGAGAGGACACCCTGGGGAAACGAGTAACCCTCGATCTCACCATTCGCCACGAGCGCGCCAAGAGCCGGCTCGTTGCCGATGTTGGAACCGATGGTGCGCTTCATCAGACCGGGGAGGGCGAGTTGTGACATCCCTCGATCGGCAAAGTCACCGATGCCGACCACTCTGACCGTCGTCAACCCACGGGGCGAGCCCTCGCTCTGAAACACTGCGGCAAGCGTGTCGATGAACAGCTGGGGCACGGCATGGCCCGCACCGGAGCCTCCGATGATGACCGTGTCGCCGTCCAAGATCTGACGGACCGCGGTCTCGGCGTTGACCAACCTCACGGCATGTGCCCTCCGCCGTTCGGCGAAAGGGTCTGCCCGTGATACATGGCCGCGGCATCGGAGAGGAGGAACATGACGGTCTCGGCGATGTCCTCTGGTTTGGCGAATCGCCCGGCAGGCAGTTCCTCCATACGCCTTCGACCCGACTCACCGGTCAACATCTCGGAGCTCATCTCGGTGACGGTCGGTCCGGGTGCCACAGCGTTTACCCGAATTCCGAGAGGCCCGAACTCGCGGGCGAGGGACTTTGTCAGCCCGAGCAGCCCGGCCTTGGCCGCCGAATAGTGGGCGACCCCGGGCCACCCCATCTGACCGAGACGGGAGGAGATCATCACGATCGAGCCCTTCCCCCGGGCGATCATCCCAGGAAGAACTGCCTGCGAACAGGCAAAAGCGGCGGAGAGATCCACTGCTATCACCCTCGCCCATTCCACGTCGGAGATCTCGAGGAACGGGGTTTCCGGCATGACCCCGGCGTTGTTGACCAGCGCATCCACTCGACCAAGCTCCCTTTCCGCGGTGGCCACCATCCCACGCGCCGCTTCGGGATCGGCGAGGTCGGCATGAATCGCGGTGGCCCTCCGTCCCATGTCGTGCACACCGGCTACGACAAGGTCGGCTTCATGGGGCCGATCGAGATAGGAGATGGCGACATCGGCCCCGGCACCGGCCGCTGCCCGGGCCACGGCGGCTCCGATCCCCCGGCTGCCTCCGGTGATCAGAACCACGAGATCACTGAGGTCAAAGATGTTTTCCAACTCACTCTTGAGGGCGCGGCAAGCGCTTTCCGGGCCAGGTAGCGTACCGATTGGCCCTTATCGGCGCCAACGTGAGCTCAAGGTCCAGATGACAGCGAATTATCCGGTGAAAATGGGGTGGATCGGCACCGGCCGCATGGGTCTCGCCATGTGCCATCGGCTACTCGATGCGGGAGTCGACCTCCCGGTTTACAACCGCACCATCGCCAAGGCACAACCCCTGGCCGATCGTGGCGCAACCGTGGTCTCGACTCCCTTCGAGCTGGCGGAGCGGGACATCGTGTTCATCATGGTGGCAGGGCCGGCAGACGTCCTGGAGGTGACTCTCGGCGATGCCGGGGTTCTTTCCCGGTCCGAGTCCCGACCCTCCATCGTCATCGACGCCACCACAATCGACGCCGACACCTCACGGAAGCTGAGGACCGGGGCAGAGGCCGTGGGCACTGCCGTCCTGGCCGCCCCGGTGTCTGGCAACCCCAAGGTGGTCAGGTCCGGGAAACTGACAACCGTCGTCTCCGGGCCGCCGGACGCATATGAGGTGGCACGGCCTTACATCGAGCTGTTCGGTCGCAAGGTGACCTATGTGGGCGGCGATGACGAGGCGCTCGACCTTCACCCGCTACAAGACGCCGGCCTATGTCAATCTCGACTACAACGCAACCTTCACCTGGCATCTCCTCCGCAAGGACTTCGAG
>JBBDQO010000002.1:0-13925 GCA_040905925.1 Acidimicrobiia bacterium
TAATCTCGGCGGCTTTCGCCTTCGAGACGTCTGCCTTGTCGGCAAGCTTGTCCGCCATCTCGGATTTGTTCACGGCCCCTCCTTGTGGGTCGACGATTGGGCCCGTCGCTGAGCGACATTGGGCCACCTTAGGCGAAAACCCCGAAAGAACCCATCATTACTAGCGAAAGGTCTCAAGTCTCGAGTCAAACGTCCCAGGTCACAAGTCACAAGCCAGAGTCCCGACTCGGAGAGCTCGAGACTCGAGTCCTCAAGGCTTGACCAGATAGATCTCCAGGGTGAGCCGCCCCGACTCGCCATGGCCGAGGGCGACACCGATCTCCGTGTTGAGCCAAGCCAGATCCTCGTTGCCGGTTTGAAAGGTGATCAACTCCTTGGGATCGGCGGACTGATCGGGATTGGCGATCGAGACGCCCCATGCGGTATAGGCCACGGAATCCCTTTTTTCCCCGATCACCCCGAAGATGACCAGGTCCATGTTCCCGTCCTCGCGGACGGTGGCATGATCGATTCCGATCACCGGACGCTGGCCCTCCCAGTGCGGCCCAGTGGCGACACCCTCGAACGGAAAGTCGATCCTCATTCCTTGGGGGGCCTTGCCCAGGATCCGCATCCCGAGACCGGCGTCGATACTGCAGAACTTCTCCAACGCAGGCACTGATCCTCCAGATCTCGCAGTCCAGGCACGCTAGCCACCCTCTCGGGACCGCCGCAGAAGGTCGCGAACCTCATCGTTGCTCGTCTGAGAGAAATCCCGGTACCAGGCTCCGACCGCCATGAATCTATGCGGTCTATGGAGAACGATCAACTGATCGGCCACAGCTTCTACCCGATGAATCGAGTCGGCGGGGGCGACCGGTACCGCCACCCACACCGCGAGGGCCCCGCCGGCGCGGGCCACATCGATGGCGGCGAGTGCCGATGAGCCGGTGGCCAGACCGTCGTCAGTGATGATGACAGTCCTCCCGGCGGGGTCGATCGGCTCCGCCACCTCTCGATAGATCCTGACTCTGGCTTCCAGTTCGGCCGTCTCGGCTGCAACCACCGCTTCGAATACCCGTTCGGAGATGTGGGCCGCTCTCATGACTTCACGGTTCTCGATCACCACTCCCCGCTCGCCCACGGCGCCCATCGCCAACTCGGGCTGGAAGGGGACTCCGACCTTTCTCACGACCAGGACATCCAGATCACACCCCAGCACACGGGACACCTCGAACCCCACCGGAACCCCGCCTCGGGGCAGGGCTGCGACCAAGGGCGCCAGCGGATTCCCCTCGACGACCGCCTGCCCGAGCAGGGCCCCTGCTTCCCGGCGGTCGGCGAAACGCATCGCTCAGCCGTATCTGGCTGCGTATCTCGCCAGCCAAGGCATGACCTGGCTCAGATATTGCTCGGTCTCGCCCATGGGCAGGGTGCGCGCCGCATAGTTCATGAGCATGATCTGCCTCGCGGCATGAAAGCCGTCCAGCTGCTCGTGATCCTCGATCGGCCAGGGCGCTATCTCCTCGAAACCCTTGCGGAAGGCGGTTTGGATGTCGGCAGCTCGAACGTTGGTTCGGGACGAGTAGAGGCAAACCGAGACATCCTGCGCCGGGAGGGCGATCATCACGTCCTCGAAGTCGAACGCATAAAGCCTCGTCCGCACCGTATGCACATTCCATTCGTGCAAGTCGCCATGCACGACCTGAGGCGTGCCCGCCTCCCATGCGGCGTTGATCACGTTGGAGGCAGCCTGGCCCGCCTTGTCGATGATCGTCCGCCTCCCAGGGCTGAAGAGATGGTCGAAGCGGGAGTCGTAGATGATGATCGGGTCCAGACCCTTGTCGTAGTAGAAGATGCGGTCCCACCTCCTCATGCCTTCTGGGTTTGTTGGTTTCCAGGTCTTCCCGTGCGCCTGAAGCGAGGCGCACATGGCTCCGAGAAGGCGGTACCCGAAAGCCCCCGAGCCTTCCGCGAGGGGCACTCCCGGGACCCAGGAGAAAAGCACGCAGGGTCGGGTCAGATCGCTCTCGGGCTCGCGGGCATCGACGATCAATGCCCCATAGCCGGTCGGTATCGGGTTTACCACGTCGAGGTCGGTTTCCCGATTCAAAGCCGAAAGCCAGTCGACCTCGTACTCGATGTTGACTCGGGAGTTGCCGAACGGATCACCGACCCTCAACACCAGTTGCCTACCGTCACTTGTGACCACTCGATACATCACGTTGGAGTGAGTCGCCAGATGCTCCAGCTCCCTCACCTCGAACGGGTACCGCTCGAGGACCTGGCGGGCCAGGGGAAGAAGGCGGGATGCCTCGGCGGCGATTCGGTGTGCGTCCATTTGCGAAAGGAGAAAGGCCTCTACCCGTCGATTCTGGTCAAGAAACGCACCCTTCGCGCCGGTTCCGTCCGGCTCAGCGAGCCAGCACCTCGTCGAGCGTCGTCGCGAACTTCTTGTTCTCCGAGTCGTTGCCAACCGTGACCCGAAGCCATCCGCGGGACAAAGGCCGGATGATGACCCCACGTCGCATGAACTCATCGCTCACCGCCAGCGAATCGTCGCCGATCCGCAGGTAGACGAAGTTGGTATGGCTTTCGCTGTGGAGCAGTCCCCGCTCCTCGAGAACCCCTAACAGGTGATGACGACCGACGGCATTTGCTTCAACGCGGCGCCGATGCTCGGCCGCATCCCGAAGCGAAGCGGTCGCCGCTGCTTGGGCAACCTCGCCGACACTGAATGGGATCTGTGTCTTGCGCAGCTCAGCAATGGTCCCGGGTTGGCCAACCGCGTAACCGATGCGATGCGCGGCGAGCCCGAATATCTTCGAGAAAGTCCTGAGCATGATGACGTTGGGGCGCTCGATGGCCAGTGGAAGGGCAGTCCGATAAGAGGGATCGGTGACAAAGTCGTGATACGCCTCGTCAACCACGACCAGAACGCGGTCCGGGACGGTGGCTGCGAGCCATTCGATGGCATCACCGGTGAGGATGGTCCCCGTGGGATTGTTCGGGTTGCACAGATAGACCACGGCCGTGTCATCACGGATGGCCGCACTGATGGCTTCGACGTCGTGGAGGAGATCGGGAGTCAGGGGGACCTCCACTGTCTCTGTCATCGCCCACCGGGAGACTGTGCGATACATGACAAACGAGGGCCAGGCAAGGATTGCGCTGGTCCCCGGCCCGCCCACGGCCAGGGCGATGTTCGCCAACAGGGCGACACTGCCGGCTCCGAGCCACACATGATCGGCTCGCACCCCGAGCCATTCGGAGAGGGCGGCGGAGACGACAGTGGCGTCATTGTCGGGATAGCGATGAGACCTGGCCAGGGCCCCGGTCGCGGCCTCGATCACACCTGGAAACGGGCCGTCCGGGCTCTCGTTCGAGGCCAGCATGACGAATTGCCCGGGAGCGATCCCCATCTTGTCGGCGAGATCCTCCATCGGGCGGCCTGGGACGTAGGCGCCGATCCCCGCCAGGTCCTTCCGGAAGGTGGGCATCCCATGACGTTAGCGGCGGCCCCAAATGGAGAATCGAGGGGGTAAGGCTCGGATGACCGGCGGTCTTGAGGCCACGACGTAGCATCGCCTACCGTCATTCGAGTAGCGGATCATCCCAACGGTTGAGAGGAGGAGGAGCAGGCATTGGCACGGAGAGGCGGACTGGGCCGTGGTCTCGAGGCGCTCATCCCAACCGAGACTGCGGAACAATCGAGAAAGCGCTTGCTTCGGATCATCGATGCCGAGGGTGATCTGGTTGGTGACGACCCCGGGCTGGACCCGGAGCTCTATCAGCAGATGTACCGGAGGATGGTCCTGGCTCGCTCCCTCGACCGGAGGATGCTCGCCTTGCAGCGTCAGGGGAGACTCGGGACCTATGCCATGCTCGAGGGCCAAGAAGCGGTCCAGATCGGCTCTGCTCTCGCCCTCAAGCCCGACGACTTCGTCTTTCCCTCGTACCGGGAGCACGCGGTCGAGGTGACCCGTGGCCTTCCGATCGAGGTCTTGCTCGCTTATTGGAAGGGTCTGCCCAATGCCGGCTGGGACCTGGACAAGTACCGAACGGGGTTCGTCACCGTTCCCATCGCCACCCAGCTCCCTCATGCCGTCGGGTACTCGTACGTCACCAAACTCCGAGGAGAGGACACCGTCACCGCTGTCTATTTCGGCGACGGTGCGACCTCGGAGGCCGACTTCCACGCAGGCATGAACTTCGCCGGGGTCTGGAAGACCCCGACTGTGTTCATCTGTTCCAACAACCTCTATGCGATCTCGGTTCCCTACGAGAAGCAGACGGCGTCTGAGACAATCGCCCAGAAGGCGGCGGCCTACGGCTTCGACGGGTTCCGGGTCGACGGGATGGATCCGATCGCGATGTACCTGGCGACGCGGATCGCGGTCCGACGAGCCCGCAAGGGTCAGGGCCCAACTCTGATCGAGGCCATGACCTACCGCTACGGGCCCCACGCGACGGCCGACGACCCGACCCGTTACCGGTCTCGTGAAGAAGAGCAGAAATGGAAGCAAAGGGACCCCATCGAGCGCCTCCGGCGCTTTCTCGAAAACCGGGGTGAGTGGGATGAGCGGGTCGGTGAGAAGGTCTCCCAGGAGACGGCCGACCAGGTGGAGGCAGCGATCGCGGCCATCGAGGCGGAGCCCCTCCCCGGTCGGGACGATGCCATCCGACATGGGTTCCATCGGATTCCAGGTCATGTCGTCGACCAGCTCCATTCGATGCAGAAGGCTCACGGCGAAGAACTGACCTCATTCGGCAAGGAGGAGATCTGGAGCATCGGTCATGATGAGCCAGTCACGGGCCCCACCGAATCGTGGACAATGGCCGACGCAATCAACGCCGCCCTCGACCAGGCGATGGAGCGAGACCCCGACGTGATCGTGCTCGGCGAGGACGTCGGCACGAGTGGCGGCGTGTTCCGGATCACCGACGGCCTCCAGGCCAGGTACGGAGAAGGGCGGGTGATCGACACCCCTCTCAACGAGTCGGGAATCGTCGGGACCGCGGTGGGGATGGCCCTGGCCGGCGCCCGGCCCGTCGCCGAGATCCAATTCGAAGGCTTCGTATACCCGGCCTTCGATCAGATCGTCAGCCATCTCGGGAGATTCCGCTACCGAACCCGGGGCAATTCGAGCGTCCCGGTGGTCGTCCGCTTCCCCAGTGGCGCGGGCATCGGCGCACATGAGCACCACTGTGACTCCCCCGAGGCGTATTTCGTGCACGCACCCGGCCTGGTCGTCATCTGCCCCTCGACACCCACCGATGCCAAGGGGCTTCTGGCAGCGGCTCTCGAGGGCGACGACCCCGTGATCTTCCTCGAACCCAAGGTCCTTTACCGAGCAGGAAGGGAAGATGTCCCGGTCGAGCACTTCACCCTCCCCATCGGACGGGCCCGGATCCGCATGCCCGGGACCGACTTGACGCTCGTGACCTACGGGGGAATGGTGCCTGTGGCCCTCGAGGCGACATCCCAAGTGGATGCCTCGGTGGAGGTCATCGACCTGCGGACCCTGTTCCCCTGGGACCGCGAGACCGTTCTCGAATCGGTGGCCAAGACCGGCCGGCTCCTCCTGGTCCAGGAGCCCCAGGGATCAGCCGGTGTGGCTGCCGAGGTGGCCGCGGTGGTAGCCGAGAAGGCTCTCTACCAGCTTCAGGGCCCGATTGTGAGGGTCACCGGGTTCGATGTCCCCTGGCCCCAGTTCGCCATCGAGAGGCATGCGCTGATCGATGCCCAGCGAGTTATCGCGGGGATCGAGGAAGCCCTCAACAATTGACCATGTCTCGGACCGTTGCCGTCTTCGGATCGTCGCAAATAGGCGTCGACTCCACAGAATGGGCAGAAGCAGTGTCGGTTGGCACCCGTCTCGCCTCTGCCGGAATGGTGGTGGTGACCGGTGGCTACGGGGGCACCATGGAGGCGGTGTCCCTGGGAGCGGCGGCTGCAGGCGGGCGGGTGGTGGGCGTCACCGCACCAACGCTCTTCCCGGACCGGGTCGGAGCCAACCCTCATGTGCAAGAGCTGATCGAAGCGTCGAGTCTGGCCCACCGCATCGACGTGATGATGGGACGGGCCGATGCCACTCTCTCCCTCCCGGGGTCCATCGGCACCGCCACCGAGTTGTTGATGGCGTGGAACATCAACTACATCAAGCGGCGGAGCGGGCAGCTTCCCCTTCCCAGCGCCGCGGTCGGTGTGCAGTGGAAAAAGGTAGCCGATGCGCTAGTCCTCCTCATCGGGGCTGAAATCGACAGCATCTACTGGGCAAACGACGTAGAGGAGGGGACCGATTGGATAATCGATCAGCTACAGGTGCTTTGACAACTCTCGGGCCGCTCTAGTCTTTAGATGAGTCATGACTCGTATGCGTCCAGAAACGAAAGCCTCCAAGCACCGAATCGCGGATTGCCGCAAAGGCAACCACCATTACGCCGAAG
Organism: Acidimicrobiia bacterium; assembly: GCA_040905925.1. Taxonomy (GTDB): domain Bacteria; phylum Actinomycetota; class Acidimicrobiia; order Spongiisociales; family ZC4RG35; genus JALYNX01. The sequence goes on from JBBDQO010000002.1 coordinate 6,430, forward strand.
GCCAGCACATCGGAGCCGGGATCATGCGACGGGTGTGCCAAACATGCGCCTACGTCACCATCGATCTCAGCGGAGCTGAGCCCACCTCCAATGAGATGATCGAGCCCCAGAGCGTTTCCGAGCTGACCTCGGCCCAGCAGTAGGCAGTCGAACCTCTAAGCTCAGCCTGGTGCCACGACTCATCCGAGCCGCCGGGGGTGTTCTTTTACGGCCGACGAAGAAGGGCCGACTCGGGATCCTGGTGACCCATCGTCCTCGCTATGACGACTGGTCGTTGCCCAAAGGCAAAGCAGACCCCAAGGAGACCCCGGAGCAGACCGCGATCCGTGAGGTCCTGGAAGAGACCGGTTATCACTGCCGGATCATCGCCCCCCTCGGAGAGACCCGGTATCGAGTCAACGGCGGCACCAAAGAAGTGGCCTGGTTTGCGATGCGGCCGCTGCCCGACAGTCGGGGGTTCACCGAGAATCCCGAGGTCGACCGGATCAAGTGGCTCACCCGCAAAAAGGCTGCTGCCCTCCTCGACTACGAGCGTGATCGTGAACTGGTCATGGAGACCGACCTCAAGAAGCTGGCCAGGACAGGGACATTGTTTCTGGTCCGCCACGCCACGGCCGGTGATCGCTCCAGATGGAAGGGCAACGACCTCAAACGTCCGCTGACCAAATCAGGCGCACGCCAGGCGACGGCAATCGCAAGAAGACTGGCGCCGAGGGGCATCGAGCGCATCCTGAGCAGCCCTTACGACCGTTGCACCCTGACAATGGCGCCTCTATCGGAGCTGACCGGAGCGCCGATCGAGGTCACCGGCACCCTGGCCGAGGAGTCTGACCTCGATGCCGCTTGGGAACTGGTCGAATCGTTGATCGGTTACAACGCGGTCTTGTGCTCCCATGGAGACGTGATCCCCGCCCTTATCAACCGGCTGATGTGGGCCGGCCTCAGCGTCGAGTCCCACTTCTACTGCTCCAAGGGCTCGACCTGGGAAGTGGACGTCGACGGGGGCAAGTTCACCACCGGGACCTATGTGCCTCCGCCGGAGTAGCAAGCCGGGGACTATCCCAAAGTCCCGGCAACACGCGTTCCGATCGTGGGGGATCGTGGCCGTTGCACGGCGATGAAGTGCTGGCCGAAGCGCAACGCGCCGGCGGCGAGATTGTGAAGCCGGCGGAACACGCATGATGGAGTGGTCACTTCGGCTACTTCGCTGATCCAGACGGCTATCTCTGGAAGGTTGCGGCGGGCGTCGGGGGACAGCCGTTTTCCGAATAGCCCCGCCCACCTACCTCACACCGTCTTGGTGCCCGCCGCCCAATCGTGATAGAGGGAGGCGTAAACCCCGCCCTGCGCCATCAGGTCACGATGATGTCCCCGCTCGGCGAGACGGCCCCGGTCGAAAACCAGAACCTCGTCTGCACCCTCCGCCGTCGCCAGGCGATGGGCAATGGTCACCGATGTCCGGCCCTCGATGAGCCGCTGCATGGCATGACGAAGTGCAACGTCGAGCGCCGGGTCGACCGCCGAGGTGGCCTCGTCGAGCACCAGCAGATCGGGTGACCCGATCCAGGATCGGACCAGGGCCACCAATTGTCGCTCCCCGGCCGACAAGTTGCCCCCTCTTTCACCGACCGGGGTATCGAGACCCTTGGGGAGGCCGGCGACCCAATCACCAAGATCCAACTCGTGGAACGAGGTCCAGATCTCGGCGTCGTCGGCCTCCGGGCTCCCGTAACGGACGTTCCCGGCAACCGTGTCGTCGAAGAGGAAGCCCTCCTGAGGGACGAACGCGACCCGGGAGCGCAACTCTGCCAATGGCAGTCTGGCGGCGTTGACGCCGCCGATGAAGACATTGCCCTCGGTCGGGTCGATCAAACGAACCAAGAGCTTGGCGAAGGTCGTCTTGCCAGATCCGGTCTCACCCACCACCGCAATACGGGAGCCGACCGGGATGTCCACGGTCACCCCACTCAGCACCTCAGAACCCTCCTCGTAGGAGAAGAAGACATCGTTGAATCGGGCGCTGAGCCCACCCGACCGCAGATGATCGGGATCCACCGGGTCGGTCACCTCGATCTCGCTGTCCAAGGCTCCCAACACACGACGCAAGCCGGAGGCAGCGCTCTGACCCAATTCGAGGGTCTCGACCACGATCTGCAAGGGCTCGATCAACAAGTTGGTGAGAAACAGGAAGGCGATCAGGGTCCCTGCAGTCATTCCCTGGTTGGTGCCGACGACGATGCCGACCACCACGATGGCGGCTGTCAAGGCCCCGGCGAAGACCTCGGCTGAGGAGAACAGGACGTTCCCGAATCGGGCGGTCCTGAATTCGGACCAGAACCGGCGCTCCAGGGCCTCGGCCACCTTGCCCTGGGTGGCGGTCTCGATGCCATAGGCCCTCACCACGGGGATGGCGGTGATCGACTCGCTCAACACACCCAACGAATTGCCCACCTCTGTGCGGACCCGGTCGTAATTGCGAGACAGCACCTTTTGGAACCATCTCATCATGGCGAGGTAGAGCAGGACACCGATCAGAGCCACCAGCGCGAGACGCCACTCGTAGAAGGACATAGCGGCCAGCGAAAGCAATACCTGGCTGCTGGCGATGATCATGCCGACACCACCCCACTCCATGAACTCCTCGAGAGTGGTCACATCCGAGGTAACTCGCGACACCAGGTCCCCGCGCCGGTCGGCCTCGGTATGGAGCACCGAGCGCCGGAGCAGGTGCCCAAACGTCATGGTCCGCAGATCGGACAAACCGGTCGAGGAACTCCGGATCAGACGGAGCACGGCGGCACGACCGACGATCGCCCCGGCGATGAGGGCGCACAAGGCGATGGTGGCTTTCTGGAGCACCCCGACCATGTCGACCCCAGCCGGAGCCAGGATCTCATCGTCGACGATCTTCTGCATCACCACGGGCGTCACCACCGTGATTGCCTGGCCGATCATCGCCATCAGCAAGGTGATCCGGAGGCCATGCTTGAGCGCCGGCGCCACCCTCAGCGCCTTGACCAACATCTTGCTGCTCGACCTCGACTCGCTCATGACGCCTCACCTGCCATTCTCCGGGCGTCGTCCTCGTAGGCCTGCACCAAACGGGCGTATCCCGGCGTCGTCTCCAGGAGCTCATCGTGGGGGCCGTGAGCGACCACACGCCTCTCGTCGATGTAAACCACCTCATCGGCGAGGCGGATCGAGGCCGGCCGGTAGGCGACCACGACAACCGTCGAAGGCAGCTCGGCCGATCGCAGGCTGCGCAGGATCTCGGCTTCAACCGAAGGATCCACAGCCGACGTGGCGTCATCGAGGATCAGGAGCCGTGGCTTCCGAATCAGGGCCCGAGCCAAGGCGATTCGCTGACGCTGCCCCCCCGAAAGCGTGGTTCCCCTCTCTCCGAGTTGGGTGTCCAGGCCGTCTGGAAGTGCGGCAATGAACGACTCGGCGCCGGCGAGCCGGGCAGCTGTCCTGACCTCGGTCTCAGAGAACTCCTGGCCCAATGTGATGTTCCCGGCCACGGTGTCGTCGAACAGGAACGCGTCCTGGGTCACGTACGAGACTTCCTTGGGGAGCTCTGAGGCAGCAAAGGAGCGCAGATCCTGGTCGTCGAGGCGGATCACCCCGGAAGCGGGATCCCAGAGCCGCGCCAACAGCAGGGTCAGAGTCGACTTGCCCGAGGCCGTAGGCCCGACCACCGCCAGGGTCGTCCCGGCCCGCAAATCGAGATCCAGGCCCTCGAACACCGGCCCTGAGCCGTCGTAAGAGAAATGGACGGTTTCCCCCCGAACCGGGGCGGCGCCACTCTCGGACCGGGCCAGCGTTTCGCCGTATTCCATGCGCTCGTCAACGTCGAACACCGCCTGGACTCTCCTCCACCCGGCCAGACTGCCGGCGAGGTCCCAAAGCACGAAGCCGATCAGCTGGATCGGGAAGGCGAGCAGCGCCAGGAGATAGGCAACGGTGATGACATCACCGGGCGTCACTGCTCCTGCCTGAATCCGAAACGCACCTACAGCGAGCAGGGCGATGATGAGGGCCTGGGGCAAGGCGCGGATGACAGCCTGATAGGAAGCCCAGGTCGAGTTGACCTTGATCAACCGATCCCGGAGCACGTCGGATGCGACACCGAAATGGTGAGCGACATAGTCCTCGCGACCGAGCGCCTTCACGGTGAGAGCACCATCGAACGACTCGTGGGCCACCGCAGCCACCTCACCACGTGATTGCTGGACCTTCTCCCAAAGCCCGTAGGTGATCCAGCTTCCCCGGATGTCGACGACGACCACGACGATCAGGCCGATCGTGGCGCCCAGGCCCAGCCAGGGGTCGATAAGGGTGATCATCACGATCGTCCCGACGAGAAGCAAGGAGACACCGGTGGCATAGGGCAGCGGCCCGAGGACACCGGTGCCCTGGTCGACATCGGCGTCGGCCACTGCCAGCAGATCCCCGATCGACTGCCGGTTGAGCCACGACATGCGCAGTGACAGCTGGTGAGCGAGGAGCTGGTTGCGAACGTCCTGGCGGGTCCGGAACTGAAGCCATACCGCCGACGAGCGCCGCATCACGATGCCCACCGCCTTGATCACGGCCACGGCGAGGATGGCGGCCGCGGCGGGGACCAGAAGGCCCTCCGGGCTCGTCCCCTCGTCGAGGATCGGGATGATCACCTGATCCGTGACCCGGCCGATCACCCACGCCGACGCGATGATGGCGCTGGCGAACAGGGCCGCACCGAACACGGCGAGCCCGAACGCAGCCGGATGCCCCTTGACGAACCGCCAGATCAGGCGAATTCCATCGCGCAGCACCGACCAGGGGGTGTCTTTTGCGGAGGACATGAGTGTCGAAATCTGCAACTTCAAGCTTGGTTTTGGGTCAAGGCGAATGACCGACCAAACAGGTGTGGATTCTAAGGCGCCAAGGAACGTGACTCGGTCGAATTAATTCCGTAATTGGGACGCACAGGGGTCATATGCGGACCCCACCGTCTCAATTACGAAGAGGGTCAGACCAGGTCGGCTTCTCTGATCCCGAATGAGGGATGGCGGAGCCGGCAAAGGGCCAGCTTCTCCAGCTGGCGAATCCGCTCCCTGGTGAGATTGAACTCGTCGCCGATCTCCTCGAGGGTCCGGGGGACGCCGTCGTAGAAACCGTAGCGAAGGGCCAGGATCCGCCCTTCCCGCTCCGGGAGCCTATCTATGGAGATCCGCAGCGAGTTGGCGACGTCCATTTCCTCGGTCATCTGCACCGGGTCGGCGGCGTCCTCGTCCTCGATGAAATCTCCGAGCTGTGCTCCGTCCTCACCGATCGGCTGCTCGAGCGACACCGTGTCAGCCACGCTGAGAGCGAGCTCGACCTTATCGGCGGTGACACCAGCCTCTTCGGCGATCTCCTCTGGTCTCGGGTCACGGCCAAGCTCGGCCTTGAGTGAGGCCTGAGCGGCCCTGACGGCCGCCAGGGTGTCGTGAAGATGGACCGGGATCCGAACAGTGCGCGACTTGTCTGCGATGGCCCGAGTGATCGCCTGGCGAATCCACCAGGTCGCATAGGTGGAGAACTTGAAGCCTTTGCGCCAGTCGAACTTCTCAACGGCGCGAATCAGACCGAGATTGCCTTCCTGGATCAGGTCGAGGAAGTCGATTCCCGAAGTGTTGGCATAGCGACGGGCGTTGGCCACGACCAGCCGGAGGTTGGCAGTGAGAAAATCGTCCTTGGCCTGGGCGCCGCGCCGTGCAAGGCGCCGCAGCTCCATCTCTTCCCGCTTGCCGCTGTACTCCCCCTTCTCCGACCTCTCGGCGGCTTCCTCGCCCGCCTCGATCTTCTGGGCGAGCTCCACTTCTTGCTCGGCGGTGAGGAGGTCGTACTCGCCGATCGCAGTCAGGTATTGGGATACGAGATCGGTGGTGAGACGGCCGCGTTCGTCTGTCAGCTTCGAATGAAGCCGAGGGCGTGGCTTGTCGGTTTTCTCGATACGCGTTTCAGCAGCGGCCATAAAGATCTAAGTCCTCCTGGGGGCCCGTTGGGCAGGGATGCAGTGATCCCCGGGCCGATCAACTATGACACAAGTAGGGCGGTTTGTGAACCCCCCTCTTTTCCACAACATTCAGGCGTGGTGCCTTCGGTCGAGGCAAAGCTGATCGACAATCCCCCAACACAGGTACAAACGCACCGGCGTCCTTGCTCATTCCGGCCAATCCCCAGGTCGCACCACCCAAATCGCCTCTGTCAAGCTCTGGACGATCCTCCTCGTATCTCGTCACGATCCCATTCGGAGCCGAAGAACATCCTGGGATTGACCACGAATCTGAGCCATCCTCTGGCTTGATCGAGCCCATCCCAGGTATCGACCAGGAGGTCGATCGCAGCCACCCCGGCCGTCCTCATCTCGACCCGACCCCCAGTGATCTGCTCGACCAGCATCGACCAAGTCGGCTCATGACCGACCAACATCATGCGCTCCTGGTCGGTGGCGTTTTGCTCCGCAACGGCGAGTACGGTGCCCGGCCCCGTTCCGTACAGCTCCGGGTCCACGATGATCGGGCAATCCCAGGAACCGGCTCGGGCGGCCTCCTCGGCGGTGGCACGGGCTCGGGCGGCCGAGGAGGTGATGACCAGATCGGGGATCTCCTCCCACGCAGCGAGCACCCGGCCTATGACGCTGGCGCTGCGAAGACCCCGCGGGGCGAGGGGCCGATCGTGGTCGGTCGTGTACGACGCATCCCAGTCGGACTTGGCGTGTCGCATCAACAGGATGGTCTTCACTCCCGACAGCTTACGAAATCGGGCCTGGCTGCGGCCGGGCTGGTTTAGCCTCACCCGGTGCCCGAATCGTCCACCCTCGCCGTGTTTCTTGGTGCGACCCTGCTGCTGCTCGTCATACCAGGGCCGGCGGTGCTCTATATCGTCACTCGGAGCGTCACCCAGGGAAGGAAGGCCGGGCTGGTGTCGGTGCTCGGCATCCATCTCGGCACACTGGTCCATATCGCAGCGTCCATCGCAGGTCTCAGCGCACTGATCGCGGCCTCCGCCACCGCCTTCACCGTCATCAAGTTGGGCGGGGCCGGGTATCTCATCTACCTCGGGATCACGGCGTTTCGCTCGGTAGGCAAACCGGAGGCTCCTGCCGGGCTGAAGCCGATGTCGACCCGGCGCATCTTCTGGCAGGGGGCAGTAGTCAACATCCTCAACCCGAAGACGGCTCTCTTCTTCCTCGCTTTCGTCCCGCAATTCATCGACCCGGCGTTGGGCTACACCACCCTCCAACTGGTTGTTCTGGGCGGGGTGTTCGTATTCGCCGGGCTGATCAGCGACGGCACCTACGCCACCGTGGCCGGCGCCGCCGGAGCCCGGTTCTTGGGAACTGAGGCATGGCGTCGGGGCCAGAGCTATGTGGCTGGAACGATCTACACCGGGCTGGGACTGGCTGCCGCCTTCACCGGCGGGGCCGACGCCTAACCGGCGAGTCGGGCCGCGGTTGTGAAGATCCTCGG
>JBBDQO010000003.1:0-13841 GCA_040905925.1 Acidimicrobiia bacterium
AGGAGGAAGCTGCCTCACCGGTCGACCTTCCCGAGGCCACTAGACGACGCCAAAAGCTGGAAACCGCCTTAGACGAACTCGAGGCTGAGAAGGCATCACTTGGCCCAGCGCCTTTGACAACTCTCAGTGTCGGCGATCAATTCAGACTCACTTCGCTGCAGAACGGGCTGGCGCTCCTGGGTGCCGAATACGAGCAGCTGAACCTGCGGGCGCTGGGCATCATCGACACCGGCACCGTCGACCCCGTAGTTTTTGTCAACCTGACCGGGGACCCGGCAAACTCGGTGATCAATGGGTTGATCGGGCTCATCGGCGGCATTGCGATGGCGTTGTTCGGGCTGGTTTTCATCACCCGGGCCACCAAACCGGTGTGGCTGCCGGAGGATCTCGAGATCGCCTTCCTCGGAGAGGTCCCAGCTCGGCGTCTGGGGACCGGAGTGGGCGAATCGTGGTACGACACCACCGAAGGCGGTGCCCGAAAGCCGGCGATCCAGGCCTTGCGCTCGGTCGTGGAAGCTCAACTTCCCTCCACCGGCGCCACTCTGGCCGTCACCGGTCACAACGTTGCTGCCCAGGGGGTCCACGCCTTGACCACCGACCTGGCGGTGTCCATGGCCAGCGCCGGGTCATCGGTGCTCTTGGTCGACGCCGATTTCGCCAGCGACTCCGCCATGGGCGAGTACAAGGTCGGTGGCTCCTCCCTCTCCGGTGTGCTGGCTCTGAACTCGGAGTCGCTGGGCTTCGAGCGTGCGGTGGCCTCCGCGGTGGCTAACTCGCTTTTCGTCCGACCCGACCTGGCAGTGGTGCCATCGGGCCCGCCACCGCCCTCCCCGGGAGACGCCATCGCCGGCCGCCAATTCCGTGCTTTCATCGAGGAGGCCACCAAGCATTTCGATGTCGTCGTGGTCGCGGTGGGTGACATCAGCAAACCAGCGGCGCAGGTGGCGATGCAGAGGCTGCGTCGCAGTGTCCTGGTGCTGACCCCGGGACGATCGACAATGCCCCAGGTCAACGGGCTGGTATTCGACGTTGTCCAGCGCCAGGTCTCGATCATGGGGGCGGTGTTCCTGCAGCGCTCGGAGCGGGCGGTGTGGGGCCTGCCGGAGCGCCATGTCGAGCAGGCCGCGCCCGAGACCACTCATGTCGCGCCCGCTGCCTCGCCAATGTCCAGGTTGAGCCACTACCCGAGCCCCTCTGCCAGGGGTGGGGTTGGGAGGCCGGGCGACTCGTTGCAGAACCTCGTCGACCGTGTCGGCTCCTTGCAGGAGGCGGCAGAGGCCGGTGACTTCGGCCGGGATCTCCTGACCGCCCTCGACGGGGCATCACCCGAGGTGGCTTTTGAAGCGGTGGCCGAGTATCTGGTCTCTCGGGTCGATGACATGATGACTGCCAGCTATGGGCAAGGGGATTTCTCCGACGACGTGATCGACGAGGTGTCACTCAATGGCTTTCTCCCGTTTCGCTCGCTGACCGAGCACCCGTCGGTTGGCAGATGGCTGATGGACGAGCTTCACAGCGAGGTGGCCCCCCATACTGCTGACGCCATCGTCGCCGAGATGGAAGGGATTCTCGCCGCAGGCACGGGTCGGGACTCGGTCACCGTCGACGAATGGCTTGCCAATGAGTTCTTTCTGAGACACCTGAAGCGGACGGGTGGCGACCCGTCCGTCTGGCATCTGACCAGCGAGGAGGGCGCCGTCCAGGTCCTGGTCCCCGCATTTCGTTTCGACCGCCAGAAGATCGAGAATCTCATGACCCAGGTGACGAGTCGGGTCATCGACGAGTTGGAGCGGAACCTCAAGTCGGCCAACTCCAAGGGTGAGATCGAGCAGGCAGCCCTCATCGAAGGGAGGATCCGCGAGGTCCGGCGAATGGAGACGGCACTCGGGCTTCTCCTGGGCATCACTGTCGACGAGACCACAAAGGCCCCCCGCAAGCGGAACAAGAACGAGGACTGGGACTGGAATCCGGATTGGTCCGCCGGCCTTCGCGCCAACCTCGCCCCCCTGCAGCGATTGGGTCTGCTTCCCTTCCCGGTCCTCACCGAGGAAGAGATGAATTCATTCCTGGCCACCGGTTGAGGCGTGTCGCCGGGGCGCACCGCGGTCAAGGCGGTATCAGCACTCACCGATGCTGTCCTGCCTCGGCCCCCCGGCCCCCGGATCCTGATATACCACCAGGTTGACGCCGGCCTCAGACGGCAGATGGAAGTCCGTCTCGAGGATTTCCGCCGACAACTCGATTGGCTTTCGGCCAACCGACAGGTTGTGGACCTCGGCGAGGCCCTGGTCAGATGGGCCGAGCCGGGTACCGAGCGCTTGGTGGTGCTCAGCTTCGACGACGGTTATCGGGACACTTACACGACGGCGTTTCCGCTTCTCCACGAACTGGGCTTCCCCTTCACCCTCTATCTCGCAACCGAATCGATAGAAACCGGAGTGCCTCTGGGACCGGCGGAGAAGGCCGAGCCCCTGTCCTGGGACCAGATCGGGACCATGCTCGCGTCCGGGCTGGTCACCATAGGGGCGCACACCCATCGTCATCGCGACCTGCGCCAGTTGTCAGTGGACGAGGTGGATGAGGAGTTGGGTACCAGCGATGACCTGATCGAGTCGCGGTTGGGGGTTCGCCCCGCGCATTTCGCCTACCCCTGGGGCTTTTGGTCGCCAAGCTCGGATCGACCGGTGACTGATCGGTATTCGTCTGCCGCGCTGGCCGGGTCACGTCGAGCGACAAGGGATCTGGAACCTCACCTCCTGCATCGCTATCCAGTTCAGCTCTCCGACGGGTTTCGGTTCTTCCAGGCCCGCCTTCGTGGAGGGCTCCGTTTGGAGGAGATTGTTCGACGGCGGTTGAAGGGCTACAAGGGCCCCTGACCGAGTCCGATCACTCATCGGTCAGAGATGCTCGACCCGTTTTGGCCAAAGGCAGGAGCCGGAGAGCGAGGTACACCCCGACTCCCAAGACCATGACTGCCACCAACGCCAGACCGCCGGACTCCCAGAGACCGATTATCCGGGAGGAGACGAGGACGAGGAGACCGTGAACCAACACGGTGATGGTGCGCCTGGACCCGACCAACCGGGTCGGGGGAGGTTTGTAGTGGGGGAGGATGGCGAGGGCGCCAACACACGCCCACCCGCCGATGATCGAAGCCGTGCGTGCCTCGCCTCCATTTGCGACGACCCACACGAGGAGGCCGGCGAGGGCAAATGCCCCTGCATAGCCGAGCTTGGCTCCGACCGGTCGCAATGTGGCCAGAGCCATGGGGATCGATGCGCCGAGAAGGGCCCTTGCCCCTTCCGTCTCCGGCACCGTGACCCAGATCCCGAATGCAGTGATCGCGATCATGATTCCCAAAGGCTCCTGGGGAAGACGGGTTGCCCAAGCCGCGAGGGTGGTCCCAATCGCCACGATCGCCACCGGCGCCAGAACCAAGATCCAGCCAATCTCGGGGAAACCACCACGCCAAACCAACGCCAGCGCCCCGATCACGATCAAGGCCCACCCAAACGGCGCCCTTGCACTTCCGCTGGGCGGTCGGGCCATCCACCCTCCGAGAGCCAAGGCTGCCAAGCCGCCGACGAGGGCCAACCTCGCTCCCATGGCCAGGCCGACCGCGAGGAAGGCTCCCACGGTCAGGGTCAGACCCCAATCCAGTATCGAGAGATCCTCGGTGCGTGGCGCAAAGAGAAGAACGACCAGGCCAGTCATCCCCAGAAAGCCGCCGACCAGGAAGTCAGTACGCGTCAGGAGGTCGATGACGGTCGGGACCGAGTCGGTCATCGGGGGGATCGTAAGGCCTTCCGGCGTCAAACCAGATCCAATCGAAGTTCGTCCCGTGGCAGGGCTGGGCACGGGCCGGTCACTACCCTCGACACCTCGATCGCTCCCCTTCGAAGGACCAGATGAGGGTTTTGCACGTCATAGACAGCCTCTCGGGCTCGGGTGGCGCCGAGCAGGGCCTGGTGCGCGAGGTGACCAGATTCTCGGACGCCACAGAGCAGCATGTCGTGACCCTCTACGATCGCATGGAATTGGCCGATCAGCTTCGGGAGCGGGAGATCCCTGTGGAGGCGATCGGTTTGAGGGAGGGATCGGGGTCGCGGACCTGGCCAAGGGCGGTTACTGCATTGCGACGCATCGCGCGCGAGCTGCGTCCCGATGTGATCCAAACCAGTCTCTTCCTGGGGAATCTGGTGGGGCAACTGGCGGGGCGCAGCTTGCGGATCCCGGTCGTCTCCAATCTCGTGCTTTCCGGCGACCTCGAATCGCTTCGCAACTACCAACCTGGGGCCTCCACGCGGAGGGCCCAGTTGCTTCGAGCCCTCGCCGGCTGGGCGGCCCGGAGTGACCTGGTCTGGTTCCGGGCCCTCACCGAGGAGGTCAAGGCCACCAATTCGAACCTGCTCGGCTTCGATCCCTCCCGGGTGACGGTGATCCCAAGGGGTGTGCCCCGCCCTCTGGAGGCCCAACCGCGGTCCCGCGCCGAGTTGGGGCTTCCGCAAGGGCCGTTGGCGGTCAACGTCGGTCGTCTCGCCCCGCAGAAGGGCCAGGTGCTGCTGGTCGAGGCGTTCGCCTCCGTGAGAGAGGCAGTCCCCGACGCTCATCTCGCCGTTGTCGGACGTGAGGGCGAGGCATCCGCAGCGGTCGCGGAGGCGATCGATCGATTTGGGCTCGCCGACTCGGTGACCCTGGTCGGGCACACCAACCAGGTTGCCGACTATCTGGGGAATGCTCACGTATTTGCCTTCTCCTCCTTGATGGAGGGTCTGGGCACCGCGGTCCTGGAGGCCATGGCGGTTGGGGTTCCCGTGGTCGCCTTTGACATCCCTCCTGTCAGGGAGGCAACGGTCGACGGTCGCTTCGGGACTCTGGTGCCGGTTGGAAACGTCGCCTTACTCGCCTCTGCATTGACCAGCCATCTGGCGTCGGAGCGGCGGGTCGACCTCGAGGCTCGTGATTGGGTCAGGAGCCGTCACGATCTCGGCCGGATCGCGGGAGAAGTCGAGGCGCTGCTCGCCGAGGCGGCAGCATCCTCCGCCCGACCTGATGCTCGTTAGCCTCAACTGCGCATGACGAGGATTTATCTGTCGCCACCGGATGTGGGGATCGACGATCAGGCAGCGATTCACCGAGCGATCGAGAGCGGTTGGATAGCCCCCCTCGGGCCCGAGGTCGATGGCTTGGAGGTCGAGTTGGCTGCGGTGACCCAGAGAAGTCACGGTGTCGCCCTTTCCAGCGGGACCGCCGCGCTGCATCTCGGCCTGCTCGCCCTCGGTGTCGGGCCCGGGGATCGGGTCCTGGTCTCGTCTCTCACCTTTGCTGCGACCGCCAATGCGGTCAGCTACACCGGTGCCGAGCCGGTCTTCGTCGACAGTGATCGATCGACCTGGAACATGGATCCCGACCTCCTCGCTGAAGCCCTCGACGGTGACGGCCACTTTGCGGCGTGTGTCCCGGTGGACATCTACGGCCAGTGCGCCGACTACGACCGGATCGCGGCTCTGTGCTCCGAGCACGAGGTTCCCCTGATCGAGGATGCCGCCGAGGCGCTGGGGGCGACCTATCGGGGGAGGAATGCCGGGAGCTTCGGTGTGATGGCGACCCTTTCGTTCAACGGGAACAAGATCATCACCACGAGTGGCGGAGGCGCGTTGGTCACCGACCGGGAAGACTGGGCACATCAGGCTCGATGGCTGGCCACTCAGGCCCGTGACCCGGCACCCCATTACGAACACTCCACCATCGGCTACAACTATCGGCTCTCGAATCTGCTCGCTGCTCTCGGCCGGTCCCAATTGGCCGACCTGGAGCGTCGGATCGAGAAGCGCCGCTACCACAACGACTTCTACCGCCAGGCGTTGGGGGACCTTCCTGGTGTCGCCTTCATGCCGGAGGGAGACGGCTGCCGATCCACCTTCTGGCTGACATGTGTCACCATCGACCCCGCCGAGGCGGGCACCGATCGGGAGCAGGTCAGAGTGCACCTGGAGTCGCTCGACATCGAGGCCCGGCCGGTGTGGAAACCGATGCACCTCCAGCCAGTGTTCTCGGGATGTGCAGCCGTTGGCGGCGCCGTCTCAGCCGATCTCTTCGAGCACGGCCTCTGTCTTCCCAGTGGATCGAACCTGAGCGACGAGGATCGGGAGCGGGTGGTTGTCGGCGTGCGGGATCTGTTCGAGTCGTGAAGCCGATCCTCACCGCAGAGGAGTACCGGCGGGTGGACCAGGCCTACACCGGCGATCTCGATGCCGCGATGGACCATGCCGGGCTTGCGGTGGCCCTGGCCGCGGTTCGACATGGAGCGGCTTACGGCAAGCGGGTGGTGGTGCTTGCCGGTCCCGGCAACAACGGAGGCGACGGGTACGTGGCCGCCAGGTATCTGGCCCAACGAGGCGCGGATGTCGTCGTCCAGGCCCTTGCGGAACCGAAGACACCGCATGCGATGCGCGCGGCTGACACGGCCAGGGCTGCCGGGATCCGGGTTGTCGAGATGGGCCCTCCGGTGCCGGTCGATCTCGTCATCGACGCGGTTTTTGGAGGCGGCAGCCGGAGCGGTCTTCCACCGGCGGTGGAGGCGTGGACCGAGACCTCCGCCCCGGTGATCGCAGTCGATTTTCCCACGGGGCTCGACCCCGACACAGGCCAGAGGGGAGGGCAGGTCTTCTCGGCAGTCGAGACCGTGACCTTCCAATATCTGAAGACGGGACATGTCAAGGATGACGGACCGGACGTCTGCGGTGTCATCACGGTGGTCGATCTGGGCATCGAGGGGGGTGAGCCTTCGATGTGGCTGGCCGGTGAGGAGGACGCCCCCAGACCACCGCGGGAGCGTCGCGCTCACAAGTGGTCAGCGGGCGCAGTTCTCGTGGTCGGAGGATCGAGGGGGATGATCGGCGCCGCGGTGTTCGCCGGTCGCAGCGCCCTCCATTTCGGGGCCGGCTCGGTGGTGGTGGCTTCTCCCTGTCCCGATGAGGTCGCCCAGATCGCTCCCGAGCTGCTCACCCGACCTCTCACCGGCGTCGAGGACCAGTTGGATCGCTTCGACGTCGTGATCGCGGGTCCCGGGCTCGACGAGGCCGACCATTCTGAGGTTGTCCCTATGGTCAGCAAGGCCGGCCAGGTCGTGTTGGACGCGGGCGCCCTCACCTCCGAGATGGTGGATGCCGCGTTGGAGGGTGGGGCCCGGGTGGTGGTCACTCCTCATGGCGGGGAGTTCAAGAGGATGGCGGGGGTCGGCGGTGGGGAGTATGCGGTTCGTGCGCTCGCCCAGAAGAAGGGGATAACCGTTCTCCTCAAGGGAAACCCGACGATCATCAGCGACGGCGCGGCGCCGATTCTGGTCCGGTCCGGTGGCCCTGAGCTGGCGACGATCGGAGCCGGTGATGTCCTTTCCGGGATGACAGGTGCGTTGTGGGCCCGCGGTCTCGATGCCCGCACCGCGTTGGTCTCCGCTGCCTACTGGCACGGTGTCGCCGGAGCCGACCTGGCGCGCCAGGGCACCGTCACTGCTGACCGACTGAGTGTCCATGTCGGGAGGTTTGCATTTCTCCCCCCAGCGAGCGACGCGACGCGTTGGGGGGAGTACCCCGAAGGGGGGAGGGGAGCTTGAGACCGACCTACGCCGAGATCGATTTGGGGGCGATACGGCACAACGTTGCCGCCCTTGCGGGTCTGATTGCCCCCTCCGAAGTCTGTGCAGTCGTCAAGGCCGATGCATATGGGCACGGGGACGCCCCGGTGGCGGAAGTTGCAGTCGAAGCCGGGGCGACACGCCTCGCCGTGGCCCTGGTGGAGGAAGGGGTGCGTCTGCGCGAAGCCGGGATCGAGGCGCCGATACTGGTCCTTTCGGAGCCGGACACCGGTTCCGTGCCGGAAATCGCCAGATGGGGCCTCACACCGACGGTCTATTCGATCTCCTGTATCGAGGCGTTGGAATCGACCGCGCCTGGCATCGAGGTCCACATCAAGATCGACACCGGCATGCACCGGGTCGGGGCCGCGCCCCGACTCTTGCACGACCTGGTGAGCGCCGTGAGAGGTGCCGGCCTCGAGTTAGCCGCCATCTGGACCCACTTTCCCGTCGCCGACGAGGACGATGCCTTCACCCGTCATCAGATCGAGATCTTCGACGAGGCGTCGTCGGGGTACGACACTCCATTGATCCACCTCGCCAACACCGCAGGTGCCGTCCTTTTCCCCGAATCACGGCGGAGCTTCTCCCGTATCGGCCTCGGCATCTACGGGCTTCATCCTTGTGCAGCCACCCGGGACCTGGTGGAACTGAGGCCCGCGATGCGGATCGTGACCCACGTCTCGTATGTTCAGCGTCTGGATGAGGGGGAAAGACCGAGCTACGGCAGGACCAGGCCACTGTCCAGAGACTCGACGGTGGTGACGGCTCCTATCGGCTATGCCGATGGCCTGTCCCGCCGCTTGTCCGAAGCGGGCTCGGCATTGATCCGGGGCAATCGCTACCCCCTGGCGGGGACGGTGACCATGGATCAGATCGTGATCGACGTCGGTGATTCCGACGTGCGCCCAGGAGACGAGGTAATCGTGCTCGGCGAGCAAGGGAACGATGTGGTCAGCGCCGACGACTGGGCCGGCATCCTCGAGACAATCTCCTATGAAGTGGTTTGTGGCATCGGTCCCCGGGTACCTCGAAGGTACCTGACGTGAATGAGACGATCACCGCAGTGCCCGGGATCGAAGTCGGGCACTGGTCGGATGAGCTGGCCCGTACCGGGTGCACCGTCGTAGTCCTACCCGAGCCCAACATCGTGGCTGCTGAGGTCCGTGGGGCTGCGCCAGGCACCCGGGAGACGTCCTTGCTCCAACCCGGGATGCGGATAGAGCAAGCGCAGGCGATCGTGCTCACCGGCGGCAGTGCCTTTGGGTTGGCGGCAGCAGACGGGGTGGTTCGGGCGCTAGAGGCGGACGGCAGGGGTCATGAGACACCGGTGGCCAGGGTTCCAATCGTCCCCGCGGCAGTGATCTTCGATCTCTTTCCGGGGGACCCCACCGTGCGACCGGGTCCCGACCAGGGTGAGGCGGCCTACCGCGCCGCATCCAATGCCCCGGTCGACTGCGGGCCCGTCGGAGCCGGCACTGGCGCCACCGTGGCAAAGTGGCGCGGTCTCCAGTACATGCGGCCCGGTGGCCTTGGCTCCGCAATCCGCCGCGTCGGGGACGCAACGGTCGGGGCTCTGGTGGTCGTCAACGCAGTCGGGGACGTGTTCACTCTGGACGGGGAGCCGCTGACCGGCGGGCCACACGAGCCGGGCCCACCGGCCGTCATACCCAACCCGATGATGAACACCACCCTGGTGGTCGTGGCGACGGATTTCCGGATGACGCGAAACGAATTGACCAGGCTTACGGTCCGCTCCCAAGATGCGCTGTCCGCTTGTATCCGACCAGTTCACACCCGCTTCGACGGGGACATCGCTTACGCGGTCTCCTGTGGGGATGTCGAGTGCGATGTCGAGGCGGCTGCCGAGGCTGCCTTTGGCGCCACTGCCGCGGCTGTCGAACTTGCCGTGGGCGCATCCAAGGGGTGATTCGGTTTGGCACAATGGCCAAACCGGTGAGCGACCACATCCCCATTCTCGAAGATCTCCGGGCCCGCGCTCTGGTGTGCACGGATTGTGGCCTGTCTCAGACCCGCACCAATGTCGTGTTCGGTGTGGGCGATCCGCAGGCGAGGGTGATGCTCGTCGGCGAAGCACCCGGCAAGAACGAGGATCTCCAAGGTGAGCCCTTCGTCGGTGCGGCGGGGAAACTCCTCGACACTCTGCTCGCCGAGATCGGTATCCAACGATCTGAGGTCTACATAGCCAACGTCATCAAATGCCGGCCACCAGGGAACCGGGACCCGCATCCCGATGAGATCGACTCTTGTAAGGGCTATCTCCGGGAGCAAATCCGGCTCATCGAGCCCGAGGTGGTGGTCACACTGGGCAATTTCGCCACCAAGCTGCTGCTCAACACGGACATCGGGATCACCAGGTTGCGGGGCCGGCTCCATCCATGGTGGCTCGGATCGTCCCTCGTGCCCACGTTTCACCCGGCCGCGGCCCTGCGTGGAGGCGACCGGGTGACCGACCAGATGCGGTCGGATTTCGCCCTCGTCCGCTCGATCCTCGACGGTCTCGAGCAAGAGTCGCCAACGGCCGAGGAGACTGTCGTGCCCGACCCCTCTCAGATGGAGCTCTTCGGATGATCGAGGTGTTCTGTCCCACCGCCGACGACACCAGAGCCGCAGGGCGAAAACTGGCTGCGGCACTGAGACCTGGTGACGTCATCGAGCTCGCGGGGGGCCTTGGCGCGGGAAAGACGCTGTTGACGGGAGGGCTCTGCGAAGGGCTCGGTGTCGAAGAGTTGGTGGTCAGCCCGTCGTTTGTCCTGGTTCGACAATACGATTCGGGGTTCATCCCGGTGGTGCATGTCGACGTTTACCGGCTCGGCTCTCTCCACGAGTTCGAGGCCCTCGACGTGTTCGAGCTGGCGGCGGACGGCGTGCTGGTCATTGAGTGGGGGGATGCAGTCGAATCCGCCCTGCCCGAGGACCACCTCCGCATCGAGTTCGACGTCAACCCGGACGAGACCAGGCTCCTGCGTCTGATTCCGAGCGGTGACTGGGCCAACCGCGATCTGGAGACGGTCACATGAGACTGCTGGCAATCGAAACCGCTACGCCCGGATCATCGGTGGCCCTGGTCGAGGACGCGTCGGCGCTGGCTGCGGCCTCCAGGATCGACCGGATGGGTCATGCCACGTTTCTGGTTCCAGCCATCGACTTCTGCTTCGACCAGGTGGGCTGGTCTCCTTCGGCGCTCGACGCCGTGGTTGTCGACATCGGGCCCGGCCTCTACACCGGGATCCGGGTCGGCCTCGCCACGGCTCAGGGTCTTGCCGCCGCCTTTGGGATCCCGGTGATCCCCGCTGTATCGCTGGACGCCATAGCCCTCGAAGCTCGCACCGGGCATCGTCTGATCTGGGCGGTGGTGGATGTGCGGCGGGGCGAGTTCGCCGTGGCTCGCTATCGCCCGGTTCCGGGCGGAGTGGTCAAGGAGGGCTCGGTGGACCTGGTCCGACCCGACGTGCTCGCTGCCCAACTCGATTCGACCCCAGACGAGAGTCTCGTCGTTGGCGATGTCAGCGCGCTCCCTGATGGGCTGCTCCGCGGGTTGCACCGCGTGAAGACCGGGCGGCCTCGTTATCCGTATGCAGTGACACTGGCCGAGGCGGCGCGTGGCAGGTTCGAACGAGACGAGTTCCCGCCGCCGGACGAGATCCGGCCACTCTATCTGCGGGAACCCGACGTCACGATCAACTGGGCCAAACTGCGTCAGGAGGGCCCATGGGGGTCGAGCTGACCGCCGTTGCCATCAGGGCTTTCGCTGATTGCGATGTCGAGGCCGCAGTCGACCTCGAGGCGGCCGATCGCCTCATGCCCTGGAGCTCGGCCGTCTTTCGCGAGGAGTTGGCAGCAGATAATCGCGTCTATCTGGTTGCCGCGGGCGATGACGTTGTGGGATTCGGCGGGGTCATGGTTGTTGGCGACGCGGCACATGTGACCAATCTGCTCGTTGCCCCGGAGTCGAGGAGGAACGGCATCGGAAGCCGGCTCCTCACGGCGCTGATACTGGCCTCGATCGAACTAGGCGCACGCCATCTAACCCTGGAGGTGCGCTCGAGAAATCACCCGGCGCGATCGATGTACGCAGGCTTCGGTATGGCTCCGGTGGGACTGCGCAAGGGCTATTACGGGGACGACGACGCCTTGATTCTCTGGGCCCGCGATATCGACAGCGACGAGTATCTGAAGCGGTTGGAGGGGCTCCGATGACTCCTCTCGTCCTCGCCTTCGAGACCAGCTGTGACGAGACCGCGGTAGCGGTGGTAAGGGGAGCCGTGTCCCTCTCGAACGTGGTGTCATCACAGGTCGACCTCCACGCCCGTTTCGGTGGGGTCGTCCCCGAGCTTGCGGCGCGCGCCCATGTCGAGTCGATTCGCTCCCTCACCCATCGAGCGCTCCAGGAAGCGGAAGTCCACCCGGCCGACCTGGACGGAGTGGCCGCAACTGCGGGACCTGGCTTGGTGGGCGCCTTGCTGGTGGGCCACTCCTTCGCCAAGGCGACCGCATGGGCCCGACAGCTGCCCTTCGTGGGGATCGATCACATGGAGGGTCATCTGATGGCTCCCCGGCTCGAGTTCGAGGATTTCGAACCTCCCTGTGTGGTGCTCCTGGCGTCGGGCGGGCACTCCCAGATCGTTCACGTCCGCAATTGGGGCGAGTACGAGATCCTGGGCCAGACCATCGACGATGCGGCCGGCGAGGCGTTCGACAAGCTGGCCCGGGTCATGGGTCTTGGATTCCCGGGTGGCCCGGCGATCGACCTCGCGTCGGACGGAGGCGACCCTTCGGCGGTCGATTTCCCGCGTGCCCTTCCCGACCGGCCTTTCCAACTCTCGTTCTCGGGTCTCAAGACTTCTGTGGTCAATTTCATCGGGAAGGCCCAAGCCGCGTCGGAGCTTCCTCCACTGGCGGATGTGGCTGCCTCGGTCCAGGAGGCGATAGTCGACGTCCTCGTCACCAAGACGTTCAACGCAGTCGATCAGACCGGCGCCCTTATGGTGGGCGGCGGCGGCGGCGTTCTCGCCAACCGACGCCTCCGGGAGCGATTCGCCGAGGAGGCAGAGAAGAGGGGGATCCGCCTCGCACTACCCAGTCCGCTGCTGTGCACCGACAACGCTGCCATGATCGGGGTCGCCGGTGCCCACTGGCTGGCCGAGGGGCGCATCACCGACTGGGCCGAGAATGTGGACCCAGGGATGGTGCTGGGTTGAGTCGCATACACTCAGATCCCAATTAGCAGTCGCCGCGTCCGAGTGCTAATCTTCGTCTGGCACTCGAGTTATCCGAGTGCTAATCCACGGGAAATCACACTGTGGCTCACGGTTCAATCCGGTCTATCAATGTGAGACCCGCGCAAGGCAAGTCAGGCGCTTCAAGGAGGAGCAAGAGAATGAAGCTTCAGCCGCTCGGTGACCGAGTGGTGGTCAAGCCCACAGAGGATGCGGAATCCCGCACTCCCTCAGGGCTGGTCATCCCCGACACCGCCAAGGAGAAGCCGCAGATCGGTGAGGTCATCGCCGTCGGCCCCGGGGCCCGCGACGAGAACGGCGATCGCATCCCCATGGATGTCTCGGTCGGCGACAAGGTCCTCTACTCGAAGTTTGCCGGCACGGAGGTGAAGCTCGATTCGGACGAATACCTCGTCCTCTCCGAGCGTGACCTCCTGGCCGTAGTCAATTAGGAGCTGATAAGAAATGGCAGCGAAGGAACTTCGCTTCAACGAAGAGGCTCGACGCGGCCTCGAGGCGGGCGTCAACAAGCTCGCCGACACGGTAAAGGTCACCCTCGGCCCCAAGGGTCGCAACGTCGTCTTGGAGAAGAAGTGGGGCTCACCCACCATCACCAATGACGGGGTCACCATCGCCAAGGAGATCGAGCTCGACGACCCATACGAGAACATGGGCGCCCAGCTCGCCAAGGAAGTGGCCACCAAGACCAACGATGTGGCTGGTGACGGCACCACGACCGCGACGGTCCTCGCCCAGGCAATGGTGAAAGAGGGTCTGCGCAATGTCGCGGCCGGCGCCAACCCGATGGACCTGAAGCGGGGCATCGAAGCCGCGGTCGAGAAGGTCGTCGAGGCGATCGGTGAGATGGCAAGAGACATCGAGACCAGCGACGAAATCGCAAATGTTGCCGCGATCTCGGCCAACAACGACCCGACCATCGGCAAGGTCATCGCCGAGGCGATGGA
>JBBDQO010000004.1:0-2257 GCA_040905925.1 Acidimicrobiia bacterium
CTGAGCTTGCCCCCGTTCACCGGACACATCTGACTATGACGTGAGGGCAAGAGCGTAGCCCCTCTCGAACTGCGCCGGAGAGACCATCCCGATCGTCGAATGGCGGCGCTGACGGTTGTAGAAGACCTCGACGAACTCGAAGATCGCCGAGCGGGCCTGGGCCCGGGTCGCGAAGCGGACACGATGGCAGAGCTCACGTTTCAGCGTTGAGAAGAAGCTCTCGACCACGGCGTTGTCATACGCGGTGCCGACGGCACCCATGGAGGCCAAGATGCCGGACTCGCGGAGCTTGCGGCCGAAGGCGAAGGAGGTGAACTGCGACCCCTGGTCGGAGTGATGCACGAGACCCGGCGCAGGTCTGCGGTTGGTGATCGCCATCTCCACCGCGTCGATCACGAGTTCGGCTCGCAGATGCGGCGCCATCGCCCACCCCACGATCCGCCGGCTGAACAGATCCTCCACCGCAGCCAGGTGCAGCCAGCCTTCGTCGGTCATGACCGAGGTGATGTCGGCGACCCAGACGCGATCAGGGTTCTCCGTGCGGAAGCGACGGGCCACCCGGTCCGGTGCGGGCCCGAGCTCGCCCGGTCCATTG
Source organism: Acidimicrobiia bacterium (assembly GCA_040905925.1). Taxonomy (GTDB): domain Bacteria; phylum Actinomycetota; class Acidimicrobiia; order Spongiisociales; family ZC4RG35; genus JALYNX01. The sequence continues at coordinate 596 of JBBDQO010000004.1, forward strand.
CGCCAGCGTCGTCGACGGATGTGCACGCCCTGGATCCGTGCGGCACGCATCAGCCGAGCCACGCGCTTGCGGGTGATGCGCACGCCGACAGCTCGCAGCTCCGCCGTGACCCTCGGTGCTCCGTAGGTGCCCCGGGAGCTCTCGTGGATCTCATGGATCTGCTTCGTGAGCGAGCGGTTGTCGAGCTCTCGCCGCGAGGGTGGTCTCGAGCACCAGTCGTAGAAGGCCGAGGAGCTCACCCCGAGGTGTGCACACAGCATCTTCGTTGCGAAGGTGCCCCGCTCCGCAGCGATGAACCGGTAGATGCTCACCCGGTCTCGCTCTCCCGTGCGAAGTAGGCGGCGGCTTTTTTCAGCAGGTCTCGCTCCATGCGCAGCGTCCGGTTCTCCTTGCGTAGGCGTCGGAGCTCCTCGAGCTCCTCGGTCGTGAGTCCGGCCTTCTGGCCGGCGTCGACCTTCGCCTGATTCACCCACGAGCGCAGCGACTCCAGCGAGACCCCCAGGTCCTTGGCGACCGAGCTCAGGCTCTGGCCGGACTCGCGGTAGAGGCGGACCGCCTCAGCCCGGAACTCGGGCGGGTAGGGAGGATGAGGATTGGGCACTGGACACCCCTTTCCCTGGGATCGTTCGTCCCAGTGTTGGGTGTCCGGCTTCGGGGGGCAAGCTCAGTCCTAGCCTAGCCGACCGTCACACGCTCGGGGTTCTGACAGTCACCCATCCGACGTATTCACCGGATCGGGCCTACATGAAACGCTCGATGAAGTCGTCGCAGGAGCGTTCGGGAGAGGACGCTTCACTCGCACGCGGCGGCCTCAAGGGAATGGGCCACGGGGTGCGCAGCAGTCGCCCCGTGGCTCCTTCTCAGGCCCCTAGTTCGCCGTAAAAGCGGGTTCGGACCCGCGTCGGGAACGGAAAGACCCCGAGGCGCTGGTTCTAGAGAGCACCTCGGGGTCTTGGGACCCGTGTCGCAACCCTAGCTTGACCGGGTGCGGCCGGTGGGTCAACCCCTGCGTCGTCTCGCGACTAGGACCCTTGGCACAACTCCGGGAACCCCGGCTCCACCACGGGTGTAAAAGGGTCGATGAGCTTGCGAAGCCTGGTGTTCCCCATGGTCGCGGCGGCTCTTCTGCTCTCAGCTCCCGCCGCTCAGGCCAAAGGTCCGTCCCAGGGCGTTATAGAGGGGCCAGGCATCGCTCCGCCGTTGGCACTGCGCGACCCGGGTGAGCGGACCATCGGACCGAACCTCGCGGCGATGGTGCAGGAGTCCGGCTTGCTGGCTCAGCTCTTCGGGAACGATGACGTCCGGGAGCTGCCGCCGTCAGGCGAGTTGGGAGCCCGTTACACCGTTCGGTACACGATGGACGGCACCGAGAAAGCGGTGGTGACTCAGTACGTGTTCCCGTTCGCCACTACCGGGCCGGTCACATACATGCCCCCGGGGCAGCGGTTCTGGGACAACGGGCGAACCGGGGGCGGCTGGTTCTCGGCCAAACGCAAGCTCCGCGATCTCGTCGAGGGCTTCGGTGCCGCTACGCCTCGCGCATCACTGGAGGGGGCCGTGAGTGTGGCCCCCCAGACGGCAGGCGTGAGCAGACTGACTCTTGCAGCAGCGCCTGCGGGCGCGATCATCGTTCTGCTTCTGTTCCTGGGCGGGCGGGCACGG
>JBBDQO010000005.1:0-13735 GCA_040905925.1 Acidimicrobiia bacterium
GGCTCGTCACCTCGGTCGACCACTCCTTCCAGACGAAGTGGTCCATCATCGAAATGGGAATCGACTCGACAACCGGATCGAGAATCTCGAACTGTGGTCCGTTGCCCACCCCAAGGGGCAACGGGTCGTCGCCTGCTCGCCTTTTGCGTGGAGATGCTCCACCACTATGCGCCCGAGATCGGCTCGTCGATCGTGAGCATCTCGCTGGCGGCTGGCAGTCCCGACCAGATTTGAACTGGCGTTTCCGGCTTGAGAGGCCGGCGTCCTCGACCCCTAGACGACGGGACCATGCTCGGCCGACTCTTGTAGGCCGTTGCTCGGGGGGAAGGACTCGAACCCTCAATAACAGGGCCAGAACCTGTCGTGTTACCTATTACACCACCCCCGAACGCGCACACCCGAAGGCAGCGCGGGAAGCTCAGGTTACCCGACCACCAGGTCAGTGCGAAGTTGCCATCAGGGCAACAGACGGGGGGAAGCGGTGGCCTCAGCCCTCACCGTCAGAGGTTCCGTCTGGTCGACAAACAGCCCGAGCAGGCCAAGCTCGACCACGTCGACCACCACGACATTGACCGAGAGCCCATCGACGGTGGTAGCAACCTCGAAGGAAACAGGATCGAGGTCCTGGGCGGTCATCGACGCCGTCCCGAGTACTTGGGCGCGGGCCGCATCGAGGATCACCTCTCCCGTCGCCCGGTAGTGCTCCTCGTCGATGCCTGAGGCGGCGGCGACCGCCGCGGAGTCGGCGACGGCAGCCAGCTCACGCTGCAGGGCGAGCGCTCTCCAGAAGTCGATGGCGAGACCGCCGAACAGGAGCAGGAGCACCGACAATCCGAGCATCCAGATCGTGACCGAACCGCGATCCGATCTCACTCCAGGCTCCGATACAGGTCGACCGGCTCGGCATGCACACCGGTGACCCAAAGACCTCCGACTGGGCCCCAGGGTGTGGTGAAGACAGGTGTCCAGATCCGCACCTCAGCCACGACCTCGGATCCTCGGGCCAGTGAGCAGCCCGAGCTGGGAACATCGGGCGGACCAGGTTCCGAACCGCACCACCCCAATCGGATCGTCTCCGGAGACAGCCCGTGGTTGCCACCGATCTCAGCGACAACCCGGCCGCCTCTCGTCAGATCCAGGGAAACGACCGCGGTCCTGGCAGCTTCTGCGGCGGCCCCCTCCGCCACCACCCTCCTCTCCGACCAGGGGCCGAAGGAAAGCACTGCGATGGCAACGGGGAACAACAAAAGCCCGACGGCCAGGGCGAACTCAACGGCGGCGTGACCTTTGTCACTCACGATTCGGCTCGAGTGCGGCCTGGGCGCTCAGGTCGATCACAAAGTCAGGAGTGAGCGGGGTCCATGATGGAAAGACCGCGTGTCCGCGGGCCACGACCAAATCCCCGACCAGCTCACAGCGGATCTCGGCAGACTCACCCATCTCGCCACCGAGGATCTGATCGAGAACAGCCCCGACCCTCTCCTCACAGCCCCTCACCGCACCGGTTATCGCAGCGACCCGCGCCCCCTGATCAAGCGCCGAGCGAATCGCACCGCGCCCGTATTGGACGACGATCAGATTGGCGAATACCAGGAACAGAATTAGCGAGAGCGCTCCCGCCAACAAGAACTGAACTGAGGTGACGCCTCGCTCGCTCAGCCTCCGATCAACGAGGAACGGATCCAAGTGACTATGTCCACTCCGAGCGCTTGAAGTGCGCCCCAGATCACCACCAGAGCGGCAATCGCCAACGCGGCGTTGCCCATCAATTCGGCGGTGTTCAACCCCCGGTCGTCCTCGCGCATCGTGCGCAGCAGTTGGTTTACGTCGGGCATGTTCGGCCTCCTTTCATCGCCAGCCCGTGATCAAACTTGGCAGTGGCGCAGCCACGAAGAGGATCAGGACGGGGGCGAGGATGGCGATCGTCGGCACGAGCATCGCCGCCCGTCTCTTGGTTGCGGAGCGCTTGATCGACTCGCGCCGGGTCTCTCGGACGTCTTCAGCCAGGTCGAGCAGAGCACCGGCCAGATCGGCGCCGCGTTCCTCGGCGGAGGCGAGAAGCCGATAGGTGCGACTGCAAAACGGCTCCGGCGTCAGCTCGGCAATTCGGCGGAATGCATCGCCAGCCCGCCAACCAGCGCGATGAAGTCGCAGGGCGTCGGCCAACTCATTGATCACCTCACCCCGGCCTCGAGCGACGGTCGAGCTGACGGCGTGGACCACCCCTCCACCGGCCCTCACCCGCATCGCCAAGAGCTGGTTGACCGTATAGACCTCGATCCGCATCAGCTCCCTGCGGGCCTCGATCGCCTTGTCGATGCGAGATCGTTGCCGAGTCGCTCCAACGAGAAGCCCAAGGCCAACCAGGACCAGGCGTTGGACCATCGACGTGCCGATCGCCCATCCCACCGACAGGCCCAACCCTGTCGCGATGACCATGGACCTCAGTTGGGTGACGCGGTATGCAGAGACCATCTCCTCCTCCGGCAGCTGGCGATACCAACCTGCCTGGCGAAGCTTGAGAATGGTCACCTGGTCGCCGGACTTCTCCAACAGCCTGCCGACCGTCTCCGCAACCTGACTTACGATGGGCCCGAACACCTGCGCCACCGGGCCACCCACCCTGTGGGAGCGGGTCATCGACCGGGTAGGGGTCAGATATGGCTGGAGTCGAGAGGCGAGCGACCTCGGCGGCGGGATCAAGTCGGTCACCAACAGCCCGGTAGCCAAGGCGGATGCGCTCGCGGCTAGGAGAACCAAGGGCGACATGATTCAGAGAGCCCTCCCCGAGGTGAAGACCCTCGGCTCGGCGGGCTGGCTGCCGAGTCGGGAAGCAATGACAATCCCCAGCAGGCTCATGACGCCACCGATGAAGGCCACGGTCAGGCCAGCTGGCGTCGAGTAGAACTCTCGGAATGCGCCGGCCTGCGCGGTCATCGCGATCAGTACGAACCACGGGAGGACGAAGACCACCCGGGCGTTGATCTTTTGCTCGAGCGCCTCCGTCCGGATCTGCTCCAAGGTCCAGATATCTCGGGTGGTGGCTTCGGCGAGGTCGGACAGGATTTCGGGAACAACCGCACCTCCCCGTTCGTAGGCGAGGATCAGCACCTCAATGACCCGATCCGACGTCGGATCTGCAAGATCGGACTTGATCATCTCGAGCGCCGGCACAACACCCAGACTCCGCGAGTAAACGGTGAACCCCTGGAATGCCGAGCGCAGCGGTGCGGGGCCAAACCCGGCCAGGTTCTCGATCGCGGTGGGCAGAGATGCCCCGGACCGAACGGACGAGATCAGGTCGCGCAACCCATCCGGCCATGCTTCCTGGACCTCGGCCAACCGACGGGCCCGCTTTCTCCCGAAATAGGCCCTGGGCAGAGTGGCCACCACGACCGCAGGCATCGCCGAGATGACCGGGAGCGCGGTGACTGCGTAGACAAGGAGGTAGGTCAGCAATCCGGTGCCGATCGAGGCGAGCCAGAACTGAGTCGGGGTGACATCGAGACCGGCCTGGGACTGCCACGGTTGCTCGCTCGGAACCGTCCGCCGGCCCTGGCGGAAACTGGCGACTATCGCCGTGGTCACCAGGGCCGTGGCAACACCAGTCGACGCGGCTGCAAGGAAGATCACCATCCGGCTTCCGTCCCCTTCATCATCTCGACCAGGGACAGGCCCCCTGGAAGGGCGTCCTGGAGACGCCGCGCGATGGCCTCGGGTGGCAGGGCGCCGGTCCAGACCATTGGTCCCCCCATCCGCTCCCTGACAAACAACGGCTCTGAGGAGAAGTCTTCGTGGAGTGAGGGAACCAGCGCTCGGATCTCGACCGTCTGGCGCCTGATCTTCCCTTCCGACGGCTCGACATCACGGTCGAGATGGACGAGGAAGTCGATAGAGGTGGAGAAGATCTTGCGGACCACCCGCTCCGGCACGTTCTCGCCCGCCATGAGCGCCGCGTTGACCAGCGCCGCGAGAGCATCCGTTGCCGAGTTGGCATGGATCGTGCAGACCATGCCGCAGCCTGCGTTGGCTGCCCTGGTCAGCTCGAAAGCCTCCGCTCCACGGACCTCCCCGACGACGATGAGGTCGGGCCGCATCGCCAGTGTCACCTTCACCAGATCACGAAGGGCGATCTCTCCGCGACCGTCCAGCGCGGCTGGCCTGGCCTCGTAGTAGGAGCCGTGGATCAGCGGAACGTGGAGCTCCCGAACCTCTTCGCAGGCTCGAACACAATGCTCGATGGGCACCGCCGCAATCAGAGCGGAGAGAAATGAGGTCTTTCCGGCACCTGGTGGACCGCTGACAATCACCGACGCCGAAGCCCGCATCGCCGCGGATAGAAACGAGGCAGCGGCGGGGATGAGCGACCTGAGGCCAACCAGCGAATCCATGGTCTCTCGCCGTAGGGCATAGCGCCGGATGGTCGCCGAGAGACGATCCGCCACCGGCGGGATCACCGCGGTCAGCCGCGCCGTCCCGTCCAAGATCCGGGCCTGCGCTATCGGATTGGATGTGTCGAGTCGCCGGTCCGTGGTGGCGATCAGGCGCTCGATGACCTGACGATTCTCCTCCTCGGTCGTTGGCGTCTCCAGACCTCGTAGCCACCCTCCTGCCTCGAGGTAGTTGACACGGTTGCCCTCGATGAAGATCTCCTCGACATCGTCTCGGTCGAGCAGATCACCGAGTGGGCCATGTGCCGACACAGACCGATAGAGCCTCTGCACGGTGGCCTCGGGATTGGCCAGGGAGCGACCCTCCCCCAGATGAGCCATCCGCTGGTAGTCGTCAACCGTTTCCTCGAGCAATTGGATCAGAGGGCCTGCATCTTCTGTTGGGTCGATGCCGGCACCGTCAATCCGCTCCAGGGCACGACGACGAATCTCCTGGTAGGCGTCGGTCGTCATGCCCGAGTCGCCTCGTCGAGAAGGGTCGCTACCTCATTCACCGCCCTGTAGAAACGGCCGCGGTCGGCGACCACCCCATTCCATGCGGCGCTTTCGATCCTCGGATCGCTGGGAAGAAGAACCAACGGCACCCCGGCCAAGGAGCCACTCAGTTCGGATCGGATTTCGCTATGGCGATGGCCGCCGGGAGCAACCCTGTTGACGACAACCAGGAGGTCCGGGTGGCGACCGGACAGGAGTATTTGGACCGTGCGGACGAGACGGGTCAAGCCCACAGGGTTCGCCGTTCCGACCACGATCAGCATGCCGAAGTTGAGGAGCCCTGGAGTGCCGTCTCCGGCACCTGTCCCGAGATCAGCCACGAGAAACTCATACCCATGTGCGCCCAGATCCTCGATCAGGCCCAAAAGCTGGTGTCCGGATACCTCTTGACCCGGTCCCGGATTCGCCAGGCCGGCCACGACAGCCAAACCGCCTGACTCGTGTATCGCCTCGTGCAGCCTCCCTGGTGAGTGATGGGCGAGGTCGACCGCGGTGCGCAGATTCGGATGAAGCGCCAGGTCGAGGCGTTGTGCGATTCCAGGCCAGGTCTGGTTCAGATCGATGAGCACGGCAGAGCGCCGTCTGGCCAGATGGCTCGAAAGTGCGATCGACACCTCGGTGACGCCGGTGCCGGCGCCCGCCCCGAGCACGCCAATCCGAAAGGTGGGAGAGGTGCGCGGGGCGTTTGGGACCGCCACCTGACGGTGGGCGAGGATTGCCGCCGTAGTGGCGATGAACTCTTCGGCCGAAGCGTCCGCCTCGATGACGTCGGTGATCCCACATTCCAAGAGACGGCGTTTGGCGTCGGGCCCGTCACCTGGGCTGTAGACGCCGACGATCTCGCGGCCTATCTCACGCAGACGTTGGACCAATCTCGGTGTGAGAAACGAACACACGTCGTCGATCAACAGGACGTCGTAATCGTCGTGCACCGCCTGTTCTGGTCCCATCACCCGCGCCAGGACCCGACCACCACCGTGGTCCAACAAGAAACGGTGAACCCGATCCGGCCAGTCACGAGCCGAGGCGGCGAGGGCGAGTTCCGGTCCCATCCCTAATCCCCTGGCCCCGAGACCGGGGCGGCCCCCGTGGAGCGAACGACCTCCAGCGACCCTGCGGCGATGGCCTCAGCCAGTGCCAGCGCCTCCTCCTCATCAACTGCGACCGTCACGTGGTAGGCGCCGGTCGCGAGACTGCCGGCTTCCGCCTCGGCATGGGCGATCACCGCCAGATCGGTAGCGACGAAACTGGCGACTCCGTCGACAACGGTGATCACATCAACCCGGTCGCCGACCACGATCCTGGCGCCCGCCGCATGCTCGATGGCAATAGGAATGCTCATCGCTCGATGACCGTCCTCGACACCGGCGTCGACCAGAGCCGCAGCATCGATGAGCCCGCCCGACGGAATCGATCGGGCGAAGATCCTTCCCTCCATCTCGGTGAGGTCGTCTTCGACGAAGAGCGACTCCACCGCCTCGAAGTCGGCGGCCACAGGCACAAACCTCAACGCCTCGGCGGTGAGCACCGCCCCCTCCGCGATTGGCTCGGCGGCAACCGCCACTTGGACCTCCGCATCGCGGTTTTGGAGAGCCAGATAATTCAGCCCGAATGCCAGGAACACAGTGACGGCGATCAGGATGTGCGACAGTGAAGGTCGACGACGCACCGGTTTGGCCGGTGGTGAAGAGGTGCCCGCTTCCCTCGATATGACAGAGGGACCCAATGCCACGGGGCGACAACCTATCTTCGGGGTGGCACCCGATGTCGAGAGCGCGAAAAGACATGGATGAACGACAGAATCCTGATCCTGAGCTGGAGGCGGTGCTCCGTGAAGCAGGCCGGGAGATGATCGAGGAAGCTGCCGAGGATGAGCGCCTCACCGAGCTGCTGCGCCGTCGGCGGCTGGAGATGTCCGACCTGGCGCTGGAGTGGGTCCATCGCGGGCAGCGGGTGCGTGCCGAGGCCGGCACCCAGACCTTTACCGGCCAGGTCGTGTTCGCCGGGACCGACTACGTGACCATCGACCGGGGCGAGGACCAGGTGGCGCTGCGATTGGATCGGGCCACCTGGACCCTGGAACCCGACCACGGCGAAGGTCACGAGCAAACCGGCGCCGCCACCAGTCTCAAGGCCCGACTTTCGGAATTGGCAGCCAGCGGGGAGACGGTGCGAATGGTGGTCGCCGAAGGCCGGGCCCTGGTCGGGTCGGTGGCGGTGGTCGCGGCCGATCAAGTCGAAGTCCGCCAGGACCATCTCACGGTGCTGGTACCCACCGACCTGATCCTGGCGCTGATCATCTCTCGAACTCCGCGCTGACACCGGCCTGTTGACGGTCACCCCACCGACAGTACGGCCCCGCAACCTTGTAGTTAAGAGGGTCGATAATGAGCCTCGACTTGCAGGTTCCAACTTCGCTGCGCCGTCCGCTGGAAGGACTGAGGGAGCGGATCGTGTCATCCGCCACCTCGCCGTTCGCCCACGCCGCCTATCCCCTCGAGCACAGCCTCGACTACCCGGATGATCCCGGGTTGTTGGGTCCCGGGTCGGTGTCGTGGCTGGTCCTCGCCGACGTCGCCACCTTCGTCGGGGGGATTCGGGCGTTGCTCCTCCAGGCGGCGCATCCAGAAGTCGTGGCCGGCGTCGGCGATCACTCCAGATATCGGGAGGATCCGCTGGGACGCCTCTCCCGGACCTCCGCCTACGTCACCGCCACCACCTATGGGGCCATGCCCGAGGTGGAGGCCGCGGTGACACAGGTGCGCCGCATCCACCGGGTGGTGTCCGGGGTGTCGAGCCGGGGCCTGCCCTATGACGCCACCGATCCCGGCTACTCGGCCTGGGTCCACAACGCGTTGACCGATTCCTTCCTGGTCGCCCATCAGACCTATGGCGAACACAAGCTCTCCCCCGCGCAACGCGATCTCTTCGTCATGGAACAAACACGGGTGGGAGCCCTTCTCGGCTCGGACCCGATACCGACCTCAGCGGATGAGCTGTCGGCGTGGATCGGGCTCCATCCCGAGCTGGCCACCTCTCCGGAGATGGACGAAGCCGTCCGGTTTCTGGGCGACCCGCCGTTGGATCCCGGTCTCAAACTCGGGTACAAGGTGCTGTTGGAGGCGGCGGTGGCCACGCTGCCTCGACGGCTGCTGTCGATCCTCGGCTTGACCAGGACACCCGGGGCGGTGAGCGCAGGTCGCCTGGCGGTCAGCGGTCTGCGCTGGGCGCTTGGCTACTCGCCCTCGTGGAAGCTGGCGCTGATACGGGCCGGCTCACCGGTCCCCGAAGGCCGTTTCAAGCAGAGGATGGCTATCGAGCGCTGAGCCACTCGATAGGGTCTCAGCAGAGGATCACCGAGGAGGACCTGGTGGCAGACAACGAGATCACGGTCGACGAGTTCGTGACCACCAAGGTCCTGCCCGAGTTCCGGCCGGTGGTGCAGATGTTGCGAAGGCTGATGCGGGAGAACGCCCCCGACGCCCGGGAGTTCATGAGTTACGGCATACCCAATTACAAGGGCAACAGAGGGCTGGCGGTGATCAGCCCCACCAAGAACGACGTCACCTTTGCCTTCTCCAGGGGCGCTGAGTTCGAGGACGAATACGGCCTGCTCCGGGGTGTTGGACACGTCTCCAAGCACATCAAGCTCAAAGCCGTGGATGACGTGCCCGAGGAAGCGCTGGTCTATTACATCAACCAGGCGCTGAAACTCGACGGCTGAGCAGGCGTCCGGATCAAACGGCCAAGGTGCCGCCGAACACCTGCCAGGCGAGGGCGGACTTGGCCACCAGGCTGAGGAAGATGTAGGTGGACTCACCAAACACATAGTTCGACCAACGCCCGATCTTCTTGTACTGCAGCACCATCACCACGGCGAAGACGTTGAAGAAAGCGAACAGCGAGAAGAAGATCCAGTAGACGAAAGTCGGTGGACTCGCCTCGACGCCAGGTGCGACGAGGTAGATGCCGATGGCGATCCAGGGTATCGCACCGGCGACGACCCCGAACCAGAACGGAAGCCAGCCGACCGTGTCCCCTGGTGTCTCGTACTTCTCCTGCAGCAGGCCGAACAGGATCATCGACGCGTTCACGCCGGCGATGGCGAGGAGAGCGGCTATGTCGGCGATCCCGACCAGCATGGCGATCAGGACCACCATCACCGACGACGAGAGTGAATACTCGATCCAGCGGGCGTAGTTCCTCTCGTTCTCCAGGTTTCGCACGTACCAGGGAAAGACCCGCGGCATCGAGATGATGAAATGAGCGGCAGCCGACATGATGAAGAAGATGGCTACTCCCCAGGCGACGCTCAGTTCGAACAGCGGTTCCAGGACGGGCTCCACTCCCGGTGGCCCGGTCATGAAGGTGCCGATCACTGGGAGGGTGAATTCGCTGGCCAAAGCCAGGACCGCCACCGCTTGGACGGCGTGCAGAACTCCCACGCCCAGGTTGTACCGGCGAAGTCGTGCTGCTGGTACTGCTCGCTTCGATGTCATAGTCGCTGTGCCTATTCGGATCTCGACCCGGGCCGAGAAAGTGTGCCCTCATCTCCAGAAGCGGTCATCCGGGCCCCGCTTCGTCCCCTACCTGACGACCTCTAGGGCCGGGCATCGGCGCCATCGAGGTCGGCGATCACCGGATGGGAGCGGACGAAGGCGAAGATCTCATCCCGGAAGAACTTGAAGGTGCGGCCACCGGGGAGCTTGTAGGCGGGCAGGCGCCCTTCCCGGGCGTAACGCCTCACCATCTGGACGTTCATGCCCAACAGCTCCGCCACCTGGGCCGCATCGAGGATCGGTGGAAGGTCCTCGCTCACCATGTCGTTCTCGTCGTCACTCGACGTGAGCGTACGGGATACCCGAACCTGTTTGAACACCTTCGAACCGCATCTTCACCGGGTGGCCACAGGTGCTGATATCGAGGGAATGCTCGAGTTCGTTCTCGGATACAGCATGGGACAGAAGTCGGCCGCAAGGGCCTCCTCGATGTCCAGCAGCGCCGCGGCCACCGACGGCACCAGCCCGATCAACCGGATCGAAGATCTCGACGAGCGGATCGACAAGCTGGCGATGATCGTGCGCGCCATTTGGGCTTTGATGGAAGGACAAGGGCTGACCGCCGACCAACTGATCGCCAAACTCGAAGAGATCGACCTCCTGGACGGGGTTATCGATGACCGAGTGCGGCCTGGGATCGTCGAATGCCCCTCGTGTCAGTCCAAGGTGGCCATCGGGCTCAAGGCGTGCCAGTTCTGCGGGACCGTGGTCAGGACCGAAACCGGTCATCCGCTCGGCGAGATCTGAACTCTCCCCTCAACGTCGGGAGCGTCAGCAGAACCACCACCCCGAGCAGGGCGCCCACCCCATTGGCCACCAGGTCGAGAGCGTTGTTGGCGTAGTCGCCGACGCTGACATCGCTCAGCGTCGAGCCGATCAGCTCTGCGATCTCCACCACCGCGCCACCACCCATCGTCACCAGGAAGGTGAGGAAGACCAGGCCGCCGAAGTGGTACCCCTCTCCCGCCCAACGGTCCATGGCCGACCAGGCGATGAAGACACCCACCGTGGCCGCCGCGGCGTGGAAGAACTTGTCGTACCGGATCGGGCCGACGAACTCCGCCATGTAAAGGGATTGGCCGTCGATCAGGAGGACCCCGCCCAGCATGTTCCCCAGCCCGACCAGGGAGATCCCCCAAAGAACGGAGGTCGGGAATCGGGCCCAGCGGTGAATGACGGCAAAGACCACCAGGAGAAGCAGGTTCACCGCGGTGTAGATGTTGGTGAGCGGGCTCTCGACCGACTGCCCGTAGAGGAAGAGGGCGACCATGTAACCGGCCGTGAACACAAGCACCCATCGCATCTCGGCCCAGGCTGGCAGCGTCGGACGCCACACGGCAAGTGCGAGCTCGGTCAGGACGGGATCGGGTAATAGTGTGCAATCCGATGGAAGAGCCAGTAAAACCCGACGCAATCGAATCGAGCCCCCCTGCAGTCGAGGGGGGGCCGCCTGTCTCCCAGCCCACCAAGCTGATCCGCATCGCCTCCATGACCAGGGCGATGCTTGAGGAGGTTCGTCAGGCCCCGCTAGACGAAAGTGGTCGCAAGCGTCTTGCCGCAGTGCACGAGCGCTCTCTCGACGAGCTGCGTGAGGTGTTGTCCCAGGAGCTGCTTGAAGAGTTCAACCAGATAATGGTGCCCCTCGACGAGGCGGTCACCGAAGCCGAGATCCGCATCGCACAGGCGCAGCTGATCGGCTGGTTGGAAGGGCTGTTCCACGGGATCCAGGCCTCGTTGTGGTCCCAACAGATGGCGGCGCAGACCCAGCTCGCGGAGATGCAGAGACGCGCCCTGCTCCCTCCGGGGGCGACGCCCCCGGCAGACGACTCTTCCGGGCTCTATCTGTAGGGAAGGCCACCCTTTTTCGGGCGGCCCTCAACCGACCTTGCGTTCGCGGACGGCCCGCTCTCGACGGACCCGCCGCCGCTCCCGCTCGCTGAGCCCACCCCAGATGCCGAACTTCTCACCCATGTCGACCGCGTAGTCGAGACACTCGACCCTCACCTCACAAGAGGCGCATATGGCCTTGGCCTTGCGAGTCGAGGCTCCCCGCTCGGGGAAGAAGAGATCTGCGTCCGCCCCCCGGCAGTTGGCATAGTCCTGCCAGGACAGCGCGCCCACCGCTAGCGCTTCGATGAGCTTGCTCTTCATCAGGGACTCCTCACAACGGTGTAATTACACGTTTGAGATTACGACTACCCGCGCGCGCCGTCAAGGGCGTCCGCTGAGAAGCTGTCGACCACAACCGATCGCGATTGGACCGGGCGGGATCGTTGCCATAATGAGAAGCCGTGACGACCACGCTCGAGAAGAGAACGCCTCCCTGGCCCCTGGGCTTCTATCGGTCGGCGATCGGCAAGAAGTGGATCATGGCGATCACCGGTCTCGCCATCATCCTCTTCGTCCTCGCCCACATGGTGGGCAACTGGAAGATCTTCCTCCCCGAAGTCGATGGCATCCCCGACATCGACATCTACGCCGAAGCGCTCCGCCAACTGCTGGTCCCCTTCGCCCCCGAGCATGTGGTCCTGTGGCTGCTCCGCACCGGGCTGATCGTCGCCTTCCTCCTCCACGTCCACGCCGCCTACTCGTTGACGGTAATGAACCACCGGGCCCGCCCCGACGACTATCAGGGGCCGCGCAACTACGTCACCGCCAACTACGCCAGCCGGACCATGCGCTGGAGCGGGACAATCTTCGGCGCCTTCCTGTTGTTCCATCTGGCCGACCTGACCTGGGGCATCCAGCCGGCCGCCCCGGAGACCTGGGACCGAGGCGAGGTCTACGCCAACTTCGTGGCCACCTTCAGCCGGGCTCCGGTCACCATCTTCTACGTGGTGGCGATGGTGCTCCTCGGGCTCCATCTCTACCACGGCGCCTGGTCGATGTTTCAGAGCCTCGGGATCAACCACCCCCGGTTCAACGCGGCGCGCAGGGTCTTTGCGGTCGGGCTGGCCGTGCTGGTCACCGTCGGCAACAGCGTCATGCCGCTTGCCGTCTACTTCGGTCTGGCGGGTTGACCCGGTGACCCTGCTACTCGACAGCAAGATCCCCGACGGTGCGATCGAGGAGAAGTGGGAAAACCACAAGTTCTCGGTGCGGCTGGTCAACCCGGCCAACAAGCGGAAGTTCAAGATCCTCATCGTGGGGACCGGGCTGGGCGGCGCCTCGGCCGCCGCCACCCTCGCCGAGCTCGGCTACGACGTCGAGGTGTTCACATTCCACGACTCCCCGCGCCGGGCTCACTCCATCGCAGCCCAGGGCGGGATCAACGCAGCCAAGAACTACAAGAACGACGGCGACTCGATCTACCGGCTCTTCTACGACACGGTGAAGGGGGGCGACTACCGGAGCCGGGAGGCGAACGTGTACCGGCTCGCCCACGAGTCGCTCAACATCATCGACCAGGCGACCGCTCAGGGGGTCCCCTTCGCCCGGGAATACGGGGGGCTGCTCGACAACCGCTCCTTCGGCGGGGCGCAGGTGGCACGGACTTTCTACGCCCGGGGCCAGACCGGCCAGCAGCTCCTGCTCGGGGCCTATCAGGCCCTGGCCCGCCAGGTGGCAGCGGGCCGGGTGAAGCTGCACACCAGGTCGGAGATGCTCGACCTCGTGGTGGAGGACGGTCGGGCAGTGGGGATCGTGGTCCGGGATCTCATCTCCGGAGCCGTCACCAGCCACTCGGGTCATGCCGTGGTTCTCGCCACCGGGGGCTACGCCAACGTCTTCTATCTCTCCACCAATGCGATGGCATCAAACGCCAGCGCCATATGGCGGGCGCATCGCAGGGGCGCGGGGATGGCCAACCCCTGTTTCACCCAGATCCATCCCACCTGCATCCCGGCCTCGGACGAGTTCCAGTCCAAGCTGACCCTGATGTCGGAGTCCCTGCGCAACGACGGGCGGATCTGGGTGCCGAAACAACCCGACGACAAGCGGGCGCCGGGCCAGATCGGGACCGACGAGAGGGACTACTTCCTGGAGCGGATGTATCCCGCCTTCGGCAACCTGGTACCCCGCGACGTGGCCTCCCGGGTGGTGAAGCGGATCGTGGATGACGAAAAGGGAGTGGGGCCGCTGAAGAACGGGGTCTACCTCGACTTCGCCGACGCCATCGAACGGGAGGGCCACCAGGCCATCGAGGAGCGTTACAGCAACCTGTTCGAGATGTACCAGCGGATCACCGACGAAAACCCGTACCAGGTGCCGATGCGCATCTACCCCGCCCCG
>JBBDQO010000006.1:0-13588 GCA_040905925.1 Acidimicrobiia bacterium
CAAACAGACGCCGGTCGGCCGGGGCTGCCGCCCCGCTTGAGTCAAAGTCGGCCGGCAATCGAATCAGCCAGGTCTCCGTTCCGGGACACGTCCACCTGCCCCAGCCCCAACCAGCCAGCGGCCGCCACCAACTCCTCACCGAGCTCCCGGCCCACCCGGACTTTGTCCACCCCCGGCTCGGCGAAAGCACCTCTCACCAACAGCGCCCCCGCCTTGCGGTCGGTCTTGAGGTTCACTCTCGCCACCACATCACCGTCCAACAGGAACGGCAACACGTAGTAGCCGTGGATCCGCTTCGGCTCCGGCACATAGATCTCGATCCGGTAGAAGAAGTCCCAGAGCCGCTCGACCCGGTCCCGGTACCAGATGAGGTTGTCAAATGGGGACAACAGTGCCCGGCCCTGGACGCTGCGGGGAAGCTTGGCGTCGGGATGGAGGTAGGCAGGGCGGTCCCAACCAGTGACCTCGACCTCCACGAGACGCCCGGCCGAGACCAACTGAGAGATGAGGGGCCGGGCCACCGGCATCCTGATCCGGTAGTAATCGGCTATGTCGTCGGCGGTTCCCACCCCGAGAGCACGAGCCGAGCGCTCCAACAGGATGGACTGCGCCTCATCGGCGGGCGGTGTCGGAGCCCGTAGCTGTTCGCTGTCGATCACCCGATCCGCGACGTCGTATATACGAACGAAGTTCCGTCGATCTGCCGCTGCCACCCGCCCTTGGACGAAGAGCATCTCCAGGGCGACCTTGCCGTCCGACCAGTTCCACATCGAGCCGTTGGGGTCCTTGACCCCGGGATCCTCCAGATCGGAGGTCTGAAGCGGTCCCCGCTCCCGAACCTCTTCGAGGATGGCATCCAGGTACCCGGGTCGGGTCGCCAGCACCTTCTCGGCCGGGGTCCAGATGTATCCCCGCTCCATCCGCCACCGGAACAGCCGGTGATCGGCGACAGGAAGCACCGAGGCCATATGCCCCCAATACTCGAACATCTCCCCCGACCGCCACAGCCACCGATCCAGGCCGGCCCGGTCGTAGGCCCCGAGACGGGAGAAGAACGGCATGTAATGGGTTCGGCTGAACACGTTCACCGAGTCGAGCTGTATCACCAAGACCCGGTTCAGGACCCGCCGGAAGTGTCTGACGTCGACCCTGCCCGATGACCGGGGTTCGGTGAATCCCTGGGCGGCCAATGCATACCGGCGTGCCTGGGCGATGTTGATCCGACGCATGGGCCGGGGAGGGTAACGGCGCGTGCCAAGATGCAATCCGTGATCGAGCGTTACACGCTTCCGGAGATGGGCCGGATCTGGTCGGACCAGCGCCGACTGGAGACCTGGATGGAAGTCGAGTTCCTCGCCCTGGAGGCCTGGGTCAAACTCGGCAAGGTCCCCGACGACGTCGCCGCCGCGGTGCGGTCGGTGAAATGCCCGACGCCCGAGGATGTGGTAACCCGCGAGGAGGTCACCAACCACGACCTCGCTGCCTTTGTCGACCTCCTGGGTGAGGCCGCCGGGGAGAAAGCGGCGGGATGGGTTCACTACGGGCTGACCTCGTCGGACGTTCTCGACACAGCTCTCGGGTCGCTGCTCATGGAGTCGGCCGATCTTCTCCTCGGCGCATTGGCCTCGCTGTTCGGGGTGGTCAAGCGGAGGGCAGAAGAGCACAAGGACACCTTCATGATTGGACGCACCCACGGGATCTGGGCCGAGCCCACCACTTTCGGGCTCAAGCTGGCCGGATGGGCCTTCGAATTGTCGCGGGACCACGCCCGACTCCAGGCGGCCCGGAAGTCGGTGGCTGTTGGCAAGATCTCGGGGGCGGTCGGCACCTACGCCCACCTCCCACCCGAGATCGAGGATCACGTTTGCGCGTCTCTCGGGCTGGCAATAGAGCCCGCCTCGACTCAGGTCACAGCGCGGGACCGCCACGCCGAGTATCTGCAGACCCTGGCCCTGATCGGAGCTTCGATCGAGCGTATGGCGACCGAGATCCGACACCTGCAGCGCTCCGAAGTCTCCGAGGTGAGAGAGGCGTTTGGCAAAGGACAGAAGGGATCCTCCGCCATGCCTCACAAACGGAACCCGATCCTCTCCGAGCGGATGACCGGGATGGCGCGCCTCCTCCGCGGCTACGCCCAGGTCGGCCTCGAGAACGTGGCACTCTGGCACGAAAGGGACATCTCACACTCCTCAGCGGAGCGGGTGGCCCTCCCCGATGCCTCGATCGTCCTTCACTACATGCTGGTCAAGTTCGAAAGCCTCATCGACAACCTCATTGTCGATGCTGATCGCATGCTGGGCAACCTCGCCTCGACCCGCGGGTTGGTCTTCAGTCAGGCGGTGCTGCTGGCCTTGGTCGAGAAGGGACTGACCCGAGACGTCGCCTACCGGATCGTCCAGGGCCACGCCATGACTGCTTGGAACGAGGAAACCCACCTCCGCGATCTTCTGGCGTCCGACCCCGATGTCGTGCTCAGCGAGGCAGAGTCGGAGCGCTGCTTCTCGTTGGAAAAGGTGGCTGAATCCGCCGAGGTGGTGTTCCAGCGTCTCGGGTCACTTCAGGTCGGCTGACCGGCGTCAGTCGAGTGGATAGATCTCCTCCAGCTGATCCTTGAACGACGCGGTGGGAAGCAGAACCGCCGCACCGCTGGGTGTCCGGTGGTTCTGCACTTCGATCGAGAAACGGGAGACCGAGTCCTTGGAGATCCCTCGATAGCGCCAGGCCGTGGAAACCGCCCGCCCGAAGGTCCACGACGAGTCGAGGCGGACCGAGGAGGCCACGGCGGCCAGTTTGTTGGTCAGGGACACGGGCGAGGAGAACCCCGAGGCCTTGTCCGCCAACTGGAACAGCACGTCCTGCTGTCTCGTCTGGCGGGCGAAGTCGGATCCCGCGACTCCGACCCAATTCCCACGAATGAGCTGCTCGGTTTGTCTCGACCTGACCCAGGCCAGGGCGGTCTCACCGTTGGCCCGGCGGCAGCCGGCGGAGGTGATGTTCAAGCCCGACTTGGCGTCGCGAGTCGGATGGTCGACACAGATGGTCACCCCATCCATGACGTTCACCACCCTGGCGAAGCCGACGAAGTTCACCCTCGCCACATGGTCGACAGGTATCCCGGTGTAGTCCTCGACCATGATCGCCAACAGCTCCGAGCCCGAAGCCACCGCGGTGCAGCCTCCGAGGCCCTCGTTGAGCCTGGTGAGGGTGCGTTCGCACAGATTCCAGACGAAGAGGTCTCTGGGAAGGCTCACCATGATCGGATTCGCCCCGTCCTCGGGTTGAAGGGCGAGGATGATCACGTCGGCAAGGAACCCTGAAGCGTCGGCTCCAACCAGGAGATACGAGGTGAAGACCTCGTCATCGATGGGTGTCCCGAACGAGTTGGGGGTCAGGGCGTAGGGGTCGAAGGACCCGGACAGGTCGAACTCACCCGCCAGCTCCAATTGATGCTCGGCAAGCTCCTCGCCCTCCTGGTATTGCGAGGGCTCGACGAACACGATGTCGCCGGAGGTGGTGCCGGTGACGTCGATGGCGGCTCGGGCCGCCTCAGGATCGAACTCCTCGCTGGCCACCGTGCCCAACGCGGCCTGGACCTGATACGCGTAGAACGCTCCCAGCCCGAGAACCACCCCCGCTGCGACGGTGATCACCACCCTCCACGGGTGGAGGACCACGTATTGGACGATTCCCACTTCGGTGTCGATCCTAGGTCTGGAGAATCAGGTCGAGGGCGTGATGTGCACCGTGCCCGTGAAGACGCCGACGGTCCTCCCGTCCCCTCTGGTCACATCGACGCGGTAGGTGCCAAGGGTGCGTCCCCGCGACGCCTCCGTGACCCTCGCTTCGAGACGGTCTCCAGCCCGGGTTGGCGCGGTGAGGGCCAAATGCGCGTCCACCGCCACTGCTCTTTGCCCGGCGGCATTCGAGGCAAGGGAGAAGGCACAATCGGCGAGGGAGAACACCATGCCACCGTGCCCCACATCGAGGAAATTGAGGTGCTCAGGCCTTACTTCGAGCGAGACGGCTATCTCCTCATCGGAAACCGAGACCAGCTCGACTCCCAACGAGCGTGCAAATGGGTCGGCGTGGAGCATCTCCTGCACGGTTGAAGACGTGAACCCGGACACCGGACGAGATTAGGTGGGCACTGTCGCACCCGGCGTCGTCACCAGGTTCTGGGCGTGATCATCGGGGTAGGCCGACCGGTCATCTTGAGCTTCAGGTCGTCGACCTCGAAGTCGAGATGACTGGCCACCGACACCACCCCGTCCACCCGGGCAATGAATCTGTCGAGTAGGTCGACGTCAGATCGAGTCTCGAGCCGGCCGCTGAGGACGACGTTGCCCTCGTTGCTCTGGACATCGACACGCCCGGGATCGATCCAGAGGACCTCGCCCATGATGTGATCCCGGATCTCGTTGATGATTTCCTGGTCGGGGCGGGCAAAGACCCGAAGTATGTCCGATCGACTCACCAGGCCGACGAGTGCGCCGTCGTCATCCACCACGGGGATCCGCTTGACACGCTCCTTCTGCATCAGGCGGGCGGCTTCTGCGTGATCGGCTTCAGGGCCGAGCACGATCAGATCGGTGCTCATCACATCACCAACAAAGCGCTCCTGGGTGGGAAGCTCCACCTCCCTGTGGATGAAGCGGAGGAGACCGGCCGGCGTCTTGCGACGCCTATCGGCTTCGGTTGCCACGAAATCGGCTTCGGTGATGATGCCGACAGGAATGCTGTCGCCTTCGGTCACAACCAAACCGCTGATGCCGGCTTCGATCATGCGGCGCGCTGCTTCCTTGAGGGAGTCGTCGGGGCCGACCGTGAGCACATCGCGTGTCATCAAATTGCGGAGTTTCATCAGGTCTCCTTTCACCATTCAACGTATGTCGACCCGCCGCGAGACAACTAGGGCAATACGTCCCGTTTGAAAAGGAGTAGCACGCAGGACTGCAGACCAAGCGACGAGGCCCGCTCCCCTCCCAACTACCCTGCCGTCACATGGTGGCGCTACCTCATGTCGCATCGGGCAAGGTCAGGGAGATGTACGAGGTAGACAAGGACCACCTCCTGATCGAGACCACCGATCGCATCTCTGCCTACGACGTCGTCCTCGACCAGCCGATACCCAAAAAGGGAAAGGTGCTTACCGGCCTCAGCCTCCACTTCTTCGACCTCCTCGACACCCCGAACCACCTCGTAACCACCGACCTGACCAGGGTCGCAGGTCTGTCTGGGGCCGATCGGGAGGCCTTGCGGGGCAGGGCGATGGTGGTTCGCCGCGCCGAGGTGATCCCCGTCGAGTGCGTGGTCAGGGGTTACCTCTACGGGTCGTCGTGGCGCGAGTACCGCGACGGTGGCGGGCCCACCACCGAACATCTCCCCTCGGGGCTCCGGCTGGCCGACCTGCTCCCCGAGCCGATCTTCACTCCGGCCACCAAGGCGACATCGGGGCATGACGAGAACATCACCGAGTCCCAAACCCGAGCCCTTCTCGGCGACCAGCTCTATGAGGAGTTGCGGAAACGATCCGTCGACATCTATCTGCGGGCCTCCGAACACGCCGCGGCGCGCGGGGTGATCCTGGCCGACACCAAGTTCGAGTTCGGTTTTGCCGGTGACGAATTGCTCCTCATCGACGAGGTGCTCACCCCGGATTCGTCCAGGTACTGGCCGGCGGATCAATGGAAACCGGGGCACGAGATCCCGTCTTTCGACAAGCAGCCATTGCGGGACTGGCTCGACGCCACCGACTGGGACCGGACCCCGCCGGCGCCCGACCTTCCGCCGGAGATAGTCGAGGAGACCAGCGCCAGGTACGTCGAGGCCTATGAGCGGGTCACCGGGGAGAGCTTCGAGACCTACCTGAACCAGGTCCCTCGATGAGAGTGAGCGTCGAGATCACGCGCCGGCCTGAGATCGCCGATCCCGAGGGGGCCAACATCATGCGGGCGCTCACCGACTTGGGTCATCGCGAAATCGAGTCGGTGCGGGTCGATCGGATCATCCACCTCGATATCAGGGGTGATGATCCCGATCAGGTCAAGCGGGGCGTCGAGGAGATGTGCCGACAGCTTCTGGCCAACCCGGTACTCGAGGACTTCCGGGTCGAGGTGGGCGAATGAGGACCGCGGTTGTCGTCTTCCCCGGGACCAACTGCGAGCACGACGTGGTGCACGCCCTGAGGTCGCTCGGTGGAGACGCCGAATTGGTGTGGCACCGAGAGACCGACCTCTCCGACTTCGACGGAGTGATCCTGCCCGGCGGGTTCGCCCATGGCGACTACTTGCGCACGGGCGCCATCGCCCGGTTCTCACCGGTGATGGCCGAAGTAGGGCGAGTGGCAGACGAAGGCGCCCCGGTTCTCGGCATCTGCAACGGATTCCAGGTGCTTTGCGAGGCCGGAATGCTCCCCGGCGCCCTGATCGCCAACCGGGACCTGGCGTTCATCTGCCGTTTCGTGGAGGTGGAGGTGACCGACACTTCGACGATCCTCACCCGCAACGCCGAGCTGGGCCAACGGATTCGCATCCCGCTCAACTCGTACGAGGGGAATTGGGTCCACCCGGGATCCGACGCCAGGGTGGTACTGACCTATCTCGACAATCCGAACGGGTCACAGGGCTCGGCGGCCGCGGTGTCCAACCCCGGGGGCAATGTGGTGGGGGTGATGCCCCATCCCGAGCGCGCCTCGGATGAGCTCCTCGGGTCGTCCGACGGCTTGGTCCTCCTGGAGAGCTTTCTCCAGTCGCTGGTGCCGGCATGACCATCACCGGCCAGCCGGTGCACCGGCGGCTCGGAATGACCGACGACGAATACGAGTCCGTGCTCCGAATCCTGGGCCGTGACCCCCTCCCTGCCGAGTTGGCGATGTACTCGGTGATGTGGTCCGAGCACTGCTCCTACAAGTCCTCGCGAGCCCACTTGCGCCGGTTCCCCACCGAGGCCCCCTGGGTGGTGGTGGGACCTGGCGAGAACGCAGGCGTGGTGAAGCTCGGTGACGGCTGGCTGGCCGCCCTCCGGATCGAGAGCCACAACCATCCCTCGTTCGTCGAGCCCTACCAGGGCGCCGCCACCGGGGTCGGGGGGATCTTGCGCGATGTCTTCACCATGGGCGCCCGCCCCATCGCCCTTTGGGATCAGATCAGATTCGGGCCGCTCGACGATCCGAAGAACCGATATCTGTTTGGTGGTGTGGTGGCGGGAATCGCCGCCTACGGCAATGCCGTCGGGGTCCCCACTGTGGGTGGGGAGATCGAGTTCGACCCGACCTACTCCGGCAACCCGCTTGTCAACGTGATGTGTCTCGGAATCCTCAGAGAAGATCAACTGGTGCTGGGGACCGCCGGAGAACCGGGAAACATGGGGGTGCTGCTCGGAAAAGCGACCGGTCGCGACGGAATCGGTGGCGCCTCGGTGCTCGCCTCGGCTTCGTTCGACGACGAGTCCCAGGAGAAGCGGCCCAGTGTTCAGGTTGGCGACCCGTTCGAGGAGAAGAAGCTGATCGAGGCCTGTCTCGAGTTGTTCGAAGCAGGGCTGGTGGCCGGGATCCAGGACCTCGGTGCCGCCGGGCTGGCGTGCGCCATCTCGGAGCCGGCGGGCCGGGCCGGTGTCGGCATGGACGTCGACCTCGACTCGGTGCATGTCAGGGAGAGCGGGATGACCGCTCCCGAGCTCCTCATGTCCGAATCCCAAGAGCGGATGATGGCGTTCGTCCACCCCCAGAATGTCGAAGCGGTCCTGGCGGTCGCCGAGAAATGGGAGATCGATTCGGCTGTGGTCGGCCAGGTGAAAGCCGGGGGCACCCTGAGCGTGCGTTACGCCGGCGAGATCGTCGCCGAGTTGCCGGCGGCCTCGCTGGCCGACGACGCCCCCCTATACGACCGGCCGCTCAGGCGCCCCGATTGGCTAGACGAGTTGTGGGCAACCTCGGACCCATCTCCGATTGCGCCTGCCGACGCCCTGATTCGCCTTCTCGATGACCCCGGCATCGGCTCATCGGCGTGGGTCCACGAGCAATACGACCACATGTTGTTCCTCAACACCCTCCGCGGCCCGGGAGGCGACGGCTCTCTGCTCCGGATCAGGGGGACCACCAAGGGTCTAGCGGTTTCCACCGACGGGAACGGGGGCCTCTGCCTGCTCGATCCGCGACGCGGGGCCGCCCGTCTGGTCTTCGAGGCGGCGCTGAACGTCGCCACGACGGGGGCCCGGCCGATGGCGGTCGTCGACAACCTCAACTTCGGCAATCCCGAGAAACCCGAGGTCATGTGGCAGTTCCGCGAGACCGTCGAGGGGATCTCCGAGGCCTGCGAGGCGCTCGGCATCCCGGTGGTGGGAGGAAATGTCTCCTTCTACAACGAGACAGATGGCGTCGACATCCACCCGACCCCGGTGGTCGGCCTCCTGGGTCTCGCCGACCCGATCCCCGCCCAGCTCCCCGCTTTGCACCGGGCGAACGCAGGCATGGAAATCTGGGAGGTGGGCCCGGAAGCCACCGGCAACCTCGCCGGATCGGCTCTGCAGCGGGTGGTCCTGGGCCACCTCGGTGGCCGGCCCGCCGCGGCCCAGCCCGAGGTGGCCAAACCGGTGATCGATTTGGCAGCCTCTCTCGCCCACCAGGCACCGGTTCTCCACGACATCTCGTCGGGAGGCCTGGCGGTGGCCATCGCCGAGATCTGCATCGCCTCGGGGGTCGGGGCCGAGTTGTGGGTGGAGGGTGACGGTTGTCTGTTCTCCGAGGACCCGCACCGCTTCATCGTGGTGATGGAGCCGGGTTCGGTGAGCTTGCCAGTCGACCTGGCCCGGCGAATTGGCGCCGTGGGTGGGGACCGGCTGTCGATAGCAGGCGCAGCCATCGATCTCGGCCTGCTCACCACTACCTACCGGGACGCGATCCCTCGCCGCATGCGCGGGTGAACTCTGCCGCGCATCGTTCCTCGTAATTGGGACAAGGAGGGGTCACATGCGGACCTGTGCAACCCGATTTGGGGAGGGGCGGGGCCCGAGTCGATAGCATCGCCTGGTGGCGAGAACAATCGGCATCCTGACCGCGGGCGGCGACAGCCCCGGTCTCAACGCGGCGATCCGAGCCATCGGCAAATCGGCACAGCGCGCCTACGGCATGGACGTCATCGGCTTCAAGGACGGGTTCCAGGGCCTGATGCTGAACCGGTACGTGCGGCTCGACTCCGACGCCCTTTCAGGGATCCTGACCAGAGGCGGCACGGTGCTCGGCACCAGCCGCGCCAGGGTCGACAGAATGGAGTTGGCCGACGGCAGCGTCATGGACGGCCGAGCCGTGATGAGGGAGATCGTCGAAAAGCACGATCTGGAGGCCCTGGTGTGTCTCGGCGGCGACGGCACCATGCGCAACGCCCTGAAGCTTCAGCAGGCCGGAATTCGGGTGCTGGCGGTGCCCAAGACCATCGACAACGACGTCACCGGAACCGACGTGACCTTCGGTTTCGACACCGCGATGGGGATCGCAACCGATGCCATCGACCGTCTCCACTCCACGGCCCACTCCCATCACCGGATCATCGTGGTTGAGATCATGGGTCACGAAGTGGGCTGGCTGGCCCTGGGCGCCGGGCTGGCCGGTGGGGCCGATGTGATCCTGATCCCGGAGATCCCCCATGACATCGAGGCAGTGGCGTCCTCGATTCAGGCGCGCAAGGAAGCCGGAAGCGCCTTCTCGATCGTGGCGGTCGCCGAAGGTGCCTACTCCAAGAACCAGGCCTCGTCGCAAGCAACGATCCTGGAAGAAATGGAGATGGCCAAAGGCAACGAACGACGCCGGCTGAGAAGGATCCTCAAAGACCTCCAAGAGGATCGGTCGATGCGCACCCCGCATCTCGCTTCGAGTTTGGAAACGCTGACCGGGCTCGAGTCGAGGGTGACCATTCTGGGGCATGTGCAACGTGGCGGCACTCCCTCAGCTGCCGACCGACTGCTCGCCACCCGGCTTGGTACTGCCTGTGCCGGGTATGTAGCCGAAGGCATCCAAGGGGTGATGGTGGCTTCCCGCGGGGAAGGATCGGACCCGGTTCCCTTGAAGGAGGTCGCAGGGATCACCAAGTTCGTGCCCCTCGATCATTCCTGGCTCAGCTCGGCCCGTCGGCTGGGAATCGCGCTCGGCGACTGACTCAGACCGCAGGTCGTCGCAACGTCGAGTAGGTCCAGGCTGCCCCGAGCGCATCGATGAGGCCGAAAACCACGAGCTGCCAGGGCTCACCCGTGATCCAGAAGACAACGAATGCCGTTGCGCTGAACAGACGTGCCAGCACCGAAGCGACGAAGAAGCTGCGCGCCTCGTTGGTTGAGGCGTCGTAGAAGAACAGCGACAAGATCACGGCCAAGATCCCAACAACACGGATCCAAATCTCCTCTGTCTCGGGCAACCCGACGCCATCGAGCAAGAGGTTGGGTGCCACCAGGAGCCAGGTCCCAAGGACCAACAAGTAGATGCTCCAAAAGAACACGCTTCGAGCCGGCGCCGACATAGGGCCCTCCTTCTCGCGCTCACCCTACCCTGGCTCCGATGAGCACCCTTGGAGCCGTCCTCGCCGGCGGTCGAAGCTCGCGTATGGGGGCGGACAAAGCAGAGGTCGACGTAGGAGGTCAGACCATGCTGCAACGAGTCTCCTCGGCACTGGGGGAGCTCCTCCCGCATGTCGTGTTGCTCGGTGCCGAGCGCGATGGATTCGAATGCTGGCCCGATGCTTTTCCGGCTCGAGGACCCCTTGCCGGCATTGTGACTGCCCTTTCCCGGATGGAGGAGGGCCGCGTCCTCATCGTCGCCGTGGATCAGCCGTTTGTCCGGTCCCAGACCCTGACCCGGCTCGGCGAGCTCGACTCGAAGATCCCGGTGGTCCCCGTGGACCGGGACGGGGTCCGCCAGGTCACATGTGCCGTCTATCCAAAAGCGATCGCCGAAGCGGCCATGGAGGAGGCGGAGGCCGACGGGTCGATCCAGAGCCTGCTCGATCGGGTTTCGTTCCACGCAGTGACCCCGGAGACTTGGGCGCTTTGGGGGGAGGATGGGAGAAGTTGGTACTCAGTCGACACCCCCGGTGGTCTGGAGGAGGGTGTCCGCCGCTTTCTCTGAATACCCGCCTGGCCATCGCAGACAAGAAGAAGGGGCCCTGGTAGGCCCCGTCTTCTTCTGGCGGTTGCTGGGATTCAGGGGGCCACAGTCGTCGTGGTTCCCGCCAGAGTTGTCGTTGTCTCAGTGCCAGCCGGCGCGGTGGTTGATGTCCCATCGTCCGGGTTGTCGGTGTCACAGGCGACCAGCGCCAGGCTCAATGCCAGCGCCGACGCGAGGAGACCTTTGGTCACCCTGTTCTTCATGTTTGTGCCTCCACAGCCGCTCGGAGCGAGCGGCATAGGGGCCTTATTCCACGTTCGGGCGAGTTCTAAACGTGATTTTCCACAAAGGTTGGGCGAATAGGCCAGGAGCACCGCCTCACCTAGCATGAACGACGTGCCCAAGGAGGCTGCTATCTCACCAACCGCCAGGCCCGGTGAGGCCTGCGGGGTAATCGCTGCGTACACCCCCAAGGAACGCGCGGCCAATCTCATCTACTTCGGCCTCTTCGCCCTTCAACACCGCGGACAGGAATCGGCCGGGATCGCGACCTCCGATGGTGAGACCGTCACTGTCTTCAAGGACCTCGGCCTGGTCGCACAGGTCTTCGACGAATCGACCCTGGCCGGTCTCGACGGCCATGTCGGGATCGGGCACACCCGGTACTCGACCACCGGCTCCAACAACTGGGCCAACGCCCAGCCCGTCCATCGTCAGGTCGGCAACACCAGTGTGGCGTTGGGTCACAACGGAAACCTCACCAACACCCGCCAGCTTGCGGCGGAGCTGGGGATCTCCGGTGCCACCACCGACTCCGATTTGATGGCTGAAGGGATTGCCCGGGAGCTCGACGACGAGCGGTCCGATTCTCGTGGGTTGGAAATGGCGATCATGAAGGTGGCGCCCAACTGGAAGGGTGCCTTCTCCCTGGTCATCATGGACCAGGGAAGAGTGGTCGGTCTTCGCGACCCCAACGGATTCCGCCCCCTCTGCCTCGGGTCGCTTCCTGACGGTGGCTGGGTCATCGCATCGGAGACCGCCGCCCTCGATCTCATCGGATCCCGTTTCGTCCGTGAGGTGGCTGCGGGCGAAATGGTGGTCATAGACGCCGGGGGAGTTCACAGCTACCACCCGTTCGACCAGGTGACACCCGGTCTCTGTCTCTTCGAATTCGTGTACTTCGCCCGGCCCGACAGTCAGATGTACGGGCGGAGCATCCACGGGGCGCGGCATCAGATGGGTCAGGTCCTCGCCGCCGAGCACCCGGTCCAGGCCGATGTGGTCGTCCCCGTTCCCGAGTCGGGAATACCGGCCGCCCAGGGGTTCGCCGCCGCCAGTGGCATCCCCTACACCGACGGGTTGGTCAAGAACCGCTACATCGGTCGCACCTTCATCGAGCCCACGCAAACGATCCGGGATCGCGGGATACGGCTCAAGCTCAATCCGATCGTGGAGAACTTGAACGGGAAGCGGGTGATCCTGGTCGATGACTCCATCGTCCGCGGCTCGACCACCCGCAAGCTGGTGCAACTGATTCGAGAAGCAGGTGCGGTCGAGGTTCATCTGCGGGTCTCCTCGCCTCCCTACCGCTGGCCTTGCTTCTACGGGATGGACACCTCTGATCGGTCGACTTTGATCGCATCCCGCATGGACATCGAAGGGATCCGTCAGCATCTGGGGGCGGACTCGCTCGGCTACTTGTCTCTGGAGGGCCTGCTCGGGGCAACCGGTGTCGCCGACGCCGGGTTCTGCACCGCCTGTCTGTCCGGGGAGTACCCGACCGAGATCCCCGAGGTGACGGACAAGTTCCAGCTCGAGCGTTCCTGAGAATGACCTCATATCGGGAGGCCGGGGTCGACCTCGACGGCGCCGACCGTCACGTTGCCAACATCTCGTCGGTGGTCACCTCGACCTGGGCGGCGGAAGTGATCGGGGGATTTGGGGGCTTCGCGGCAGGAGTGGAGATCCCTGAGGGTTACCGCCGGCCGGTGTTGATGATGTCGATCGACGGTGTCGGCACCAAGTTGGAGTTGGCACGACGCGCCGGGCGCTGGGATGGAGTGGGCATGGATGTGGTCGCCATGTGTGTCGACGACCTGGCAGCGTTGGGCGCCCGGCCCATCGGATTCGTCGATTACCTGGCGGTCGGAGCCCTCGACGAGGAGCGCGACCTGGCCATCGTCACCTCGATCGCCGCAGCCTGTCTCCAAGCCGGGTGCCCGCTGTTGGGCGGGGAGACGGCCGAGCATCCCGGGGTGATGGCACCTGATGCGGTCGACCTGGCCGGCGCAGTGATGGGCGTGGTCGAGAACGGGGAAGAGCTCGGCCCGGGCAAAGTCTCCCCAGGCGACCTCCTGGTCGGGCTCAGGTCACCCAACCTCCGATCGAACGGGTTCTCCCTGATCCGTTCGCTCTTCGCCGACAGCCTCGATGAGCACCTCGAGAGCTTTCTCGAGCCGTCGGTGGTCTACTCGCCGTCGGTACAGAGGGCGGTGTCCA
>JBBDQO010000007.1:0-2192 GCA_040905925.1 Acidimicrobiia bacterium
CATAACTCCGCGCCAGAACGGATTAGATCCGCGCCAGAACGAACTAAACCGGAGGGATCCCGGGGACCTCGATGCGGTCGGGAACACTGAACTCGGGGTCTTCGGCGTCGGCATCCTCGACGTGTTGGCGTCGGATCCCCATGATGAAGAGGATGGCGTCGAGATAGGGGACTGAGATGTTGGTGTCCGCCCGCTCCCGGACAATGGGTTTGGCGTTGAAGGCGATCCCGAGTCCCGCCGCCGCCAGCATGTCCAGATCATTCGCCCCGTCGCCGACGGCCACCACCTGAGCCAGCGGGATGCCTTCGGCATCGGCGATCGCCTTCAGAAACTGCGCCTTTCGCGGCCCGTCGACGAACTCACCGGTCAGCTCACCGGTGAGTACACCGTCCACCGACTCCAACGTGTTTGAGAGCGAGTAGTCGATTCCAAGATCGGCGGCGAGCACGTTGGTGAAACGAGTGAAACCGGCGGAGACGATGGCGGTGACCATGCCCAGCCTTTTCAGGGTGCGAATGAAGGTGCGCGCACCGCTGGTGAGGGTGATGTTCTCGAAGACCCTCGTCAGCGCCACTTGATCCAGACCCTTGAGGAGCGACACCCGCTCCCGCAACGACTTCTCGAAGTCCATTTCCCCGGTGAGTGCGAGGAGGGTCATCTCTGCCACCTGCTCTTCGACCCCTGCCTCACGAGCCAGCAGGTTTATGACCTCGTGCTGGATCAAGGTCGAGTCGACATCCATGATGACCATGCGCTTGGCGCGACGTTCCAATCCGTCGGGCTGGATGGCCACATCCATCGGAAGCTCGGTTGCGGCGAGAACCAGCCCCTCACGAATCACGGAAAGGTCGCCACCGGAGACGAGGAGCTCGTAGGAGACCACCGGGTATCGGGACAGCCTGAAGATACGCTCGATGTTGCCGTTGCCGGCCGCGATCGCCGCCGCGACGGCCCCGAACTCCTGAGGCCCGATCTTCATCCCGATCACCGTCACCGCCGACATCGATCGGTTGGGGGTGGGGCTGTCGTCGACAACCTCAAAGTCGAGGTGCAGGCCATGCTGCCATCCGAAGAAGAGGAGATCACCGATGGTGGCTCGCTCGCCGGAAACCCCAATCAGGACATTCAGGGTGAGCCGGCCCCGAACCACGATCTGCTCTACGTCGTATATGTCGGCGCTCGAATCGGCAAGTATCTGCATCAGCCCGGCAGAGATCCCTGGACGGTCGGGACCGTTAACCGCGACCAGAATCGTGGAAAGCTCACTCATCGGACATCAGGGTAAAGCCAGACGCCAGGATCGCCGTCATTCGGTGTCGGGAGTTTTGCGAGTCGGTACCATCAGGCTCGTCCGCTGATGATCGAGGCTATCCGTGTCTGACAACCCCTATCGTCTGCCGCGCCAAGTCATCCCCGGCCACTACAACCTGCATTTGGAGCCCGACCTGGAATCGTTCACCTTCAAGGGTCAGGTTTCCATCACCGTGGACATCGTTGAGATCGTCGACGTCATCGTCCTGAACTGCGCCGAGCTCGACATCGAATCGGCCCGTCTCGTCTCGGGAGACACAACCATCAATGTGGAGGACATTTCCTATGACGAGGAGTTCGAGTTTGCGACTCTGACCCTGGCCACTCCAGCCACTTCCGGAACGTACCAACTCGACATCGAGTACACGGGGATCGTCAACGATCAGCTCCGGGGCCTGTACCGCTCGAGCTTCAAGGACGGCGACGGCACCGAACATGTCATCGCCACCTCACAGTGTCAGGCCACAGACGCGAGACGGGTCTTCCCGGGTTGGGACGAGCCCGACATCAAGGCCACGTTTCAAACCACGATGGTCGTTGCCGATGGGCTCGAGGCCTACTCCAACACCCAGGAGGTGAGCCGCACGACCCTGGGCGACGGCCGTGTCGAGTACGTGTTCGCCCCCACCATGAAGATGTCCACCTATCTGCTGGCCTTCATCGTTGGCGCATTCGAGGCAACTGAACCGGTCGTAGTCCGGGCCACACCGATTCGGATCATCGTCCCCAAAGGCAAGCTCCATCTCACCGAGGTGGCGATGGACAACGCGGTCTTCTGCTTCGAGTACCTGTCCGACTACTACGGCATCCACTATCCGGGCGACAAGTTGGACCACATCGCAATACCCGACTTCGCTGCCGGGGCGATGGAGAACATGGGC
>JBBDQO010000008.1:0-13315 GCA_040905925.1 Acidimicrobiia bacterium
AGCCGCTGGGCTTCAGTGGGAGTGCTGATACTCGGGGCGGTCCTGGGGACCGCCTTGGTGAGCGGCAGCGGCCCCTGCGACTACGAGACCACGTACCACTGCGCCCAGGTCGTGATCGATCAGGTGCGTCCTTCGGGCCGCCTCCTTATCCTCGACCGGGGGCACAACAGCTATGTGGACCTTGCCGACCCGAGCCATCTCGAGTTTCGCTACCTGCAGGCAATGGTCGACGTGGTCGATGTCGAGACCCCACCGGGCCCCATCGACGTCGTCTCGATCGGCGGCGGCGGATTCACGTTGCCCCGATATCTGGACATCACCCGACCCGGGTCGGAGCAGAAAGTCCTCGAGATCGACTCCAAGCTGGTGGATATCGGCAGGGCTGATCTGGGTTTCGAGGACGAAGTGGTGGTGGTCATCGGTGATGCTCGGCGCTCTCTAAAGGTCGTGGAGCCCGGCTCGCTCGACCTCGTGGTGGGTGACGCGTTCAGCGGTCTCTCCGTGCCCTGGCATCTCACCACAGTCGAGTTCGTGGAAGAGATCGCAGCTCGCCTCCGACCGGATGGGATCTACACCGTGAATGTCATCGACTACGACGAAGCCACATTTGCCCGCTCCGCAATCGCCACCCTCGACGAAGTGTTCGAGCACGTGGCGGTGATGGCGCCACCCGGATATTTCGATGGAAGCCAGGGTGGCAACTATGTGCTGGTGGGCTCCGATCAACCCCTTGATGTCCCGGCGATCGAACGGGAGATCGCGTCCCGCGGCGGGTCCGAAGTGGTGGTCAGCGGTGATGACCTGACCCGCTTCATCGGCGGCGCTTCGCCGTTGGTCGATGACTTCGCCCCAGTGGACCAGATGATCGACTGGCGTTACTGAAGCTCTCCGCCCTTCCTCAGGCCTCGAACGAATCGGTCGGGCAGGAATCTTCGACGCTCACGTCTGCGCCGGCCCTCTCGTACGAATAGGCGCAGTCCGGAGATCCGAGTGTCACGTCCAAAGCGAAGGTGTCGGTTTCGAAGTCGTAGCTTCCGGTGCCGCTGAGCACCAGCCCGTCAGTGAGAGCGCAATCGGCGAACTCGAACCCGTAACCGACGTCGGTCGACACGAAGGCGACGCTGCCGCCGAGGTTGCAGCCGGCGCCGGAGTCCTCGATCCCGTCCCAGTAGTAGTACTCGGGTAGGTAGTAGATCTCCCACTCGACCGTATCGAACATGGTCTCGGCGTCTTCGAACTCAGCGACCGATCCGGGGATCAGGGGCTGATAGATGTCGACCACGACACCGTCGCACGTGGAAACCGAGGGGGCGGTCCCGTCGAGGATGAAAGCGGTGGTGTCCTCATCGGGACAAGGGTTGCCCCGACCGAAGATCACGTGTGGGCCGCCTCCTTGGGTTATCAGGAACCCATCGGCGAGTCGGCTCCACACCGAGACACCATTGGAGAATGGGGTGGCCGGATCGGCGGTGGCGCCGAGGACCATGGTGGGGATTCCCTCGGCTTCCAAGGGCTCGGGACGGTCGACCTCGGTGTTTCGGTCCGGCCAGAAGGCACAGGGAAGATCGCCGTAGAAGATCGAGCCCAACCGCTGGTTGTCGAAGTCCGCACCTGCCTCGAAGAAGGAACCGACCACATCTTGGGGGCTGTCGCCCGCAAAGTTGTAGTCGAGGCACTCCACGGCGTAATAGATGGCATCCGACCAGGACGGGTCTTCGATGATGCTCTCATCTACCGGATCGGTGCCCAGGTTGGGGTAGAGCAGTCTCAGCAGCGGAACCACGTCTCCTCGGCCCGAATGGGCCGCCAGGGCCCGGATGAAAAGCATGCGGTCGGTTTCACCGTACATCTGGCCGCTGGCGACGATCTCCAGTTCGGCGAGGCCGAACGACCGCTCTTCACTTGTCCCGTTGGCCAAGGGGTACTCGGCAGTCAGCGGACCTTCGGAGAGCAACGCAGCGAGGGTGTCGTAGGCGGTGCCCGGGTCGTCCCCCATGTTCTCGACGCAGAGCTCATCGGCCTCGCAGGCGTTGAATGTTGCCTGCAACGTCTGGCCAAACGCCGTTGCCTGCTCACCGTAGAACGTGAATCCGTCGAGAGTCAGGTCGACGGTCCCGTCGAGGAGCAATCGATCGAGGTGGTCCCCGTGAGCGGCCGCGTAAGTCTGCGCCAATTGGGTGCCGTAGCTCTCGCCATAGAGAACGAACTCTTCGAAGCCAAAGGTCTGACGGAACACCTCGAGGTCTTCCACCACCTGAGCCGTGGACAGGAACGGGAGCCATTCCGGATCGCCGATCTCGCTGATGCACTCGGTGGCGAAGGTCGATGCCGCTTCCGCCAGAAGACTCTTCCCGGCATCCGTGGCGACGTCGGCGTCGGCGCGATAGAGGTCGAGGGCGGCCTGGGGACAGGTCAACCCTCCCGACATGCCAACCCCTCTTTGGTCGAAAAAGACGATGTCGAATTGCTCGGGGATTGCCGGGTCGAGTGCCGAGGTGTACGAGTCTGCGGACATGATCCCGGCGGTCCCGGGCCCACCGGTGGCGGTCACGAACGCTCCTTTGCTCTGACCGGTCGCCGGGAGGATGGCAAAGGTGACGTCGATCGTCCGCTCATCGGAGCTGTCGAAATGATCGAGGGGCATTTCGATGGCCACGCAGCTGAATTCCGAGTCAGGGCAGAGCGCACCGTCGAGTGCCTCGATGATCTCGGCAGTCGACCCCGCGACCGGCGGCTCGACCTCAGACTGGCTGGTGCAGGCGGCGATAAACAGGAAGAGGATGCCGGTGATCGATCTCTTCACGGTTGAGGAGAGTACGCCGCGGGCAGTCTGCCGGAGCGTGCCCGTCGGCTCTTGAGTCAGTGCTTGATCTCGACGCCGCCGAAGAGGATCGTGGCTTGGATGTGGAGGATCGGTGCCTCAGGCCCGATCCGCTCCTTGGCGGTCACGTTCTCGAAGCCTCCGAAGATCGGGAATCCACGGGTGACGACCTGCCACCCCTCTGGCACCGAGACCTCCACCCCTCCGAAAACGGCGAAGACGTCGAGGGTGGCCCCGGGAGCGAGTCTGGCGTCGTGAAGGTCGATCTCGGCTCCGCCGAAAATCGCACCCAAGTTCCCCCCTTGAATTCGGCGGAATGCGATGCGATTTCGGTCCCGGAGAAGATGTTGAAGCTGGAGATTCGATCGGCGTCCGATACCTCGTGTCCGGGCCGAACCCTTCCGAACATCACGAACACCCCGATCAGGATGAGCAGGGCTGGAACGACGACGCTGAGCGAATCGACGACGTCGAGTGTGCGCAACAGGAGAGCAGTGCCCACCACCACGACTATCAGTGGTATTTGCCAATGTCCCGGATTGGCGAAGAAGGAGAGCAACCCTGCCGCGATGACCAGAACCGGCCAATACCTGCTGAACACATCGCCTGCGTCCAACACACCGGAGTTGTCGAGCAGCAGCACGACACCAACGGCCACCACCGCAGAGCCAAAGAAGATTCGCGCCCAGTTCATTGCAGTCTCCTCATCTTGCGACACAGGGTCGAAACAAACCGTTCATACGACGTAACGGGCAGTTTACGAACCCGAAACACTGGTCGGTGATCCTGCCGCCACCTGAGTACCCGTGGAGAGCGAAGGGCGCAGTGAATGAAAAGGACATTGAAGTCATGGTTGAGACAGCGTCGACTCTGGATCGCGCTGACCCTCCTGGTGATCGGGATGGTGCCAACCGGCATGGCGGTGGCCCAAGACGGGCCCACCATCGAGTCGGTGGCCAGCAGCGTCAGCTACGTGTGGGTTCTGGTTGCTGCCTTCCTGGTCTTCCTCATGCAGGCGGGGTTCGCCCTGCTCGAGGCCGGTTCGACCAGATCGCACAATGCAGGTGCGGTGTTCATGAAGAACCTCATGGACTTCTGTATGTGCGGTCTCGCCTTCTGGGCATTCGGGTTCGCCCTGATGTTCGGTGGCTCCGAGTTGGCTCCGGGTCTGGAGACGGGCAACGACTTCTTCGGCAGCTCCGGTTTCTTCCTCTCCGGTGAGGCAGGATCGAGTGACACGGCGCTGCTTTGGTTCTTCCAGATGGTGTTCGCGGCGACCGCCGCCACCATCGTCTCGGGCGCGATGGCAGAGCGCACCCGCCTCGACTCGTATATG
Organism: Acidimicrobiia bacterium; assembly: GCA_040905925.1. Taxonomy (GTDB): domain Bacteria; phylum Actinomycetota; class Acidimicrobiia; order Spongiisociales; family ZC4RG35; genus JALYNX01. The sequence continues at coordinate 4,158 of JBBDQO010000008.1, forward strand.
GCGTATTCCTTCCTGATCTCGGCGATCGTCTATCCGATCTACGGCCACTGGGTCTGGGGTGGGGGATGGCTTGCCGACCTGGGAGCGTGGGACTTCGCCGGGTCGGGCGTCGTCCACGCCGTGGGTGGAGTGTCGGCCTTCGTCGGCGCCAAACTGGTTGGCGCCCGGAAAGGTAAGTTCGACGGCGAGGGCCAACCGAGGACGATCCCCGGGCACAACATGGGATATGTGGTGATCGGCACCATGATCCTCTTCTTCGGCTGGTTTGGGTTCAACCCGGGCTCGACACTCAATGGGAACGACCCTCGCATCGCCGTCATCGCGGTCAACACCTTCCTGGCGGGGATTGCTGGCGGTGTGGTGGCCTACTACATCCGGTTGGTGAAGACCGGCAAGGCCGATATCGCGGTCACCTGCTCGGGAGTGATTGCCGGCTTGGTCGGGATCACTGCCCCCTGTGCCTTTGTCGACTATTGGGCCGCACTAATGATCGGTGCCGTTGCTGGAGCCCTGGTGATATGGAGCGCCGGCTTCATCGAGAAGGTCTTGAGGGTCGATGACCCGGTGTGGGCCATCGCCTGCCACGGAGTCTGTGGTCTCTGGGGCTTGTTGGCTCTGGGGATCTTCGCCAACGGCGATTACCTCGAGGTCTCCGGGCTGATCGACGGCGGGACGGATACGTTCGTTGCTCAATTGGCCTCGATGGGGGCGGTCGTGGCCTGGACCGGCTTGGTCTCATTGATCATCTTTGGCCTGATCAAGGTCGGCATGGGCCTGCGGGTTTCCGAGGCCGACGAAGAAGCCGGTCTCGACGCCACCGAGTTCACCCAGCTCGGGTATGTGACCGAGACGGTCTGATGGGACACCAGGAAACACAGGAAGGAGAATGAGATGGAGTTCGTAGCAATAGGAGCTTTCATAGTGATGTTTGTCGCCTTCGTCGTGATTCCGAAGCGTCTGATGAACCGTAAAGACGAGGACTGAGGGCTTTCCCAGCGGTGTCCGTTGATCCCCCCTTTCACGGGGGGATCAACATTTATGGAACCGGGGCACCTAACTCCCCGACCGGGTCGACGAAGGGCAACGCCAGATTCCGATTCCTTTGGCTGGCATCACGGCAATGGGCTCGTCAGGCTTGGGGGTGGCCGCCTCTCGCCCCGAGCTCATGATCGAGGAGAAAGACCGCACCGGAGTCACCTGAAGCAAGTTTGATTCGATCGAGGATCGTCTGCACCGTGGATTCCTCTTCGTTCTGCTCCGCGATAAAAGCCTGAAGAAACGGGAAGCTGGCCAGATCGCCCCGATCTGAAGCAAGACGGTAGAGAGCGTGGATTGCCTCGGTGACGGCACGCTCCTGGTCGAGGGCGGCCTCGAAAGCCGGCTCCGGCCCGTCGAATTCGGCCTTCGGTGCCGGTACCTCACCTATGTGCACCCGGTTGCCCCGGTCGAGGATGAAGTCGAGAAAGCGGTCGGCATGAGCCCGTTCTTCGGCTGCCTGTGCTCGCATCCAGGCGCTCATCCCAACCAGATTGCTGTCAGCAAAGAAGGCGGCCATCTGCAGGTAGGCAGTGGCCGAGGCGAGCTCCATCGTGACTTGTCGGTTGAAGGCGGCTTCCAGATCTTCGGGCATTCGCATCGGCGGCTCCTGAGGTTGCGGGGGACACTCCATCGTATCGCCGGCCGGGCTCGAGTGATTCGGCGTAGGTGCGACCCTCTTGTTGGGAGGTCGGTCTGGATCAACCTCACCCGGTCGGCGGCGGAACATCAATCAGTTCGGTGTTCGCCCGACCCCGGCGAGGACGGGTCGGGATCCGGCGAAACTGATTCGGTAGATGTCCGCTGGCGAGCCTGATGCCAGTTGGGGTCGAGGTGGAAGGGAACGCTGGTGACCGCGATACCCACCTCGGCTGCCAGGATCCCCTTGATGGCGAGCCCGGTCTGGTTGTGGAGGATCTGGGTGATCCGCCCCGGTACCACGAATTCGGGGATGACCGCGCAGATGAGTGTTCCCGGGAGCGCGGTCCTGCGCCGCTCACGCAGGTACTCGACCAGCGGGTCGACGATCTCCCGGTAAGGGCTGGGCACGATCTGGAGAGGGAAGTCATATCCCGCAGCCTGCCAGTGGTGCTCCAGCCGTTCCCGTTGTTCGGCGTCAACGTCGATATGGATGGCGGTGGTCGGTGTCCCCAGGCCCTGGGCGTAGGTCAGGGCTTCTCGAATGGGTCGGGTCATGTCCGAGATGAGGACGACCTGCTCAACATGGCTGATCGACATGCGGGGGAGGCGGCTGCGCCGGGATCGCCTGAGCACATTCAGATCGGTGACCACGACGTGTGGCTCGAACAGAAGACGGGCCTTGATCGCAAGACTATGTGGATGACTGAGGGGGCTCAGGATGGAACGGATTCGGACCTGCTCACTGAGGACTACGGTCACCGTGGAATCGGGATGGGTGTCACGCTCCTGCCTGACCCGCGCGACGACCCGTCGTGAAATCGACTCATGCTCACCGGGGAGGATCTCCAGCGGAAACGTGGGATGCACCCGGTCCCAGGTGTACACCAGGTCGTCGGAGCCCGCCTCTTCGGCATGGACACAGGTGACCGATTCGACATTCAACAGTGACACGTATTGGATCGCCCTGTCGGTTCGCTCGTCCGGGTGGGCCGCCAGAACGACAACTCTCGTCGGCCTGGGATGGGCATCGACCCGAATGTGCCTCAGCTGGGCCGCTACGCCGAGATAGTGACGGCGAATCGCTGTCATGAGTGCGACCAGGAGCGGGATGAGGAGGATCACGATCCAGGCGCCGTGGGAGAACTTGACCGTTGCGACCACGATGAGGACGACACCGGTAGTCACTGCCCCGATCGCGTTGATCACAACCGACCATCGCCAACCCTGCTCCTTCGTCTTCAGCCAGTGCCTGACCATCCCGGTCTGACTGAGGGTGAAGGAGGTGAAGACACCTACCACGTAGAGCTGGATGAGGCGGCTGACCTCGGCCTGAAAGATGATCAACAGAATCGATGCCACCACAGCCAGCGTTACCACCCCGTTGGAGAAGACGAGGCGATCGCCTCGGTTCAGGTATTGACGCGGCATCAATCTCGACCGGGCCAGGATGGCCGAAAGTCGTGGGAAATCCTGATATGCCGTGTTGGCCGCCAGGATGAGGATGGCGGCAGTGAAGACCTGGAGCAGGTAGAAGCCAGGGCCGCCTTCAAAGGCAGCCCTCCCGATCTGTGAGATGACCGTTCCGTACTCGTTGATCGTGCCTTCCGAGATGTGCACGTCGAACAGCTGGGCGAGCGTCGAGATCCCGAGGAACATGGTGATCGAGATCGCTCCCATGATGGCGAGCGTCGTCGCTGCGTTCTGCGCCTTGGGGGGGCGGAACGCCTGGACTCCATTGGCCACTGCCTCAACTCCTGTGAGCGCCGTCGATCCCGACGCGAAAGCTCTGAGGATGAGAAATAAGCCGACCACACCCAACTCGGTTTCCAGTTCGATGCCCGACGAGACCGCCTTGGGGCACACACCATCGAGGCATTTGATGAACCCGATTCCCAGCATGATTCCCACCGTGACGATGAACAGATAGGTGGGAGCTGCGAACAGCCGCGACGCCTCCCTTACGCCTCTCAGGTTCGCCACTGTGAGCAGCACGACGAATCCGATTGCCATGGCCACCCGCCACGGAATGAGATTGGGCGCGGCCGAGGTGATGGCGGCCACCCCGGCGGCTACCGACACCGAAACCGTGAGCACGTAATCGGTGAGAAGCGCTGAAGCGGCGACCGCCCCGGCGCGTATCCCCAGGTTCTCACTGGCGACGATGAATGCTCCACCGCCGTCGGGATAAGCCTTGATCGTCTGCCGATAGGAGACGATGACGATCAGCAACAACGTCGCCACGCCGAGGGAAACTGGTGTCAGGTAGCTGTAGGCGGCTGTCCCGGCCAGAGCCAGGACCAGCATCGCCTCTTCGGTGGCGTACGCAACAGACGAGAGTGGGTCCGAGGCGAACACGGGAAGAGCGAATCGCTTGGGTAGGAGTTGGCTTTCCTCTTCACTCGTGGCGAGAGGTCTTCCGACCAGCCTTTGTTTGCTCCAGAAACTGCGTATAGAACGACTGCTCACCCTTTGCCCCTCATCTCGGTGGCTAGTTCTCGTCGTTTCGCGTTGGTACTGGAAAGGTCCTCTGACCTGGGGAAATGAGAATTACACACCTGTCATTACTTCTCGTCTTTTCGTGCCGTTTTTCGTCCTCCCGCGGAATATCCGCGGAACGCCCGCGCACCCGGCTCCGGAGGTAGTTTTCGGGCTGCGGTCGGTTCAGCCATTGAAGTTCCGCGTGCCGGTGTCCGATGATCTCCCAAAAGCCGACGCAGACAAGGACGGCGACGATGACTAACTCTCGAATCATGGCACCCGTGGCACTGCTCCTCGTCCTAGCCCTGAGTGCAGCTGCCTGTGATACGGCCACCGATGAGATCGTCGTACGCAACGAGAGTGGCCAAACCCTCGATGTCTTCTTGGCTACTGACGGTGAGCTTCTGCTGACCACTATGCGGTCTGGAAATGCGTACCACAGCCTCTCCAGCTGCGATGGGCCATTCGTGCTCAGAACTACAGACGGCGATCTCTACGCTGAGGTACCCGAACTCTGCCGCGGCGATCCTGAATTCATCGTCGAGTAGCCGACTAGTTTGATGGCATGAATCTAGGACCTGGTCTACGTCCTCGCCGCTGGTCAACTCCCTCCGAGGAACGTACACCCAGATCCCGATCGTGCCGTTGAAGTCGATCGCGGCGCCGGCTAACCCGAACGCCCACCCAGCCCGTGACAATGCTTGTACTTGAGGCCCGAGCCGCACGGACACCGGTCGTTCCGACCCACCTTCGCCTCGACGTGAACGCGGCTGCCGGCCGGTCGCAGCGTGCGCAGTCGACGGTCCCACTCGGCTAGGTGCGCCTCCTTCCTCTTCAGTATCTCGGCGCGCGTGTCCAGTTTCTTCTCTCGGGTGTCGAGCCGAGCGTCTCTTCCGCTGTCTGTCGCGATAGCTGTTCGGCAAAGGCTGCGGAACGGTTGAGGTCGACGTCAACGACGGTCTCGAGCTCGTCGAGAATGAGCCCGGCCACTCCTTCTCCCATCGACAGCCCCATCGATTCGCAGTACCGGCGCCAGGTCGACCACACCGCATCCGACACGGGAACCTTGACTGCTTGGACACTATCGGTGTGATCCAAGTCGGCGAACACTTTCCGGTCGATCTCTGCCAGTCTTCCACGATCTAATGCCATCAAGCCGCCTCTCGGGTTAACCAGTCAACCGATCGCAACTCGTTGCACGTGCGTGTGTCTTTTCGGGGAGGGTGTGCGCGATGCAGGCGAGGCCGACCGGTATCCGTTCGTGAGTGCGTGATAGCTGCTCTCGCTGCGGTGGATCGGGTCGATGACCCATCGACTGACTCTGATCAGGAATGTCGATTCTCCTCGGTCCTCAACCCAGCCGAGCTCGATCACGTGATCAGAGCTACCGGGAAGGCCCTGGGGAAGCGGATTGTGGGCGCTCACCACCCCCAACGTCGCCGGAGGCGGTTTCAGACCGGTCGCGGAAACGACTACAGAGCCCGCGGCGTCTGGCTTGCGACTGGTTTGAAACCGGGCCAGGTAAGGGTCACTGGCATGGAGCACGAAAACGACATCCACCACACCGACCCGAGCGGAGAACCCTGTCACCAGAGTGTCGAGGACCCTGTCCGAAACCCTCCAACTCCGCGGCCACCGACCCATGACCGTGGAATGACAGGGTCCTGGCCACCATGAGCGCCATGGAGACACATGATCGGCTCCTGACCGTCGAGGAGCTTGCCGAATACTTCGGCGTGCCGGTGGCGACGGTCTACGCCTGGCGCTACCGGAGGGAAGGACCGCCTGGGTTCCGGGTCGGTAAGTACGTCCGGTATCGGATGAGGGATGTCCAAGAGTGGACTCAGCGTCAGCTCGAGCACGTTGACCGCTGAGCAGACTTCGTCCTCGACCTGTACGTTGAACGGACCAGGGCGACGGCTCCGAGGAGGAACCCATGGCACACATCAGGGACCGGGGGAGAGAACACGAGCGACGCTGGCAGGCCCGCCACCGCGACCCCGAGGGGCGCGAGAGATCCAAGACGTTCACCCGGAAAGTCGACGCCCAACGATGGCTGGACCAGGTGACAGCAGACCTGGTGACCGGGCGATATGTCGATCCCAAGGCAGGAAGGGTCACGCTCGGCGCCTTCGCCGGCCAGTGGCTCGAGGCGCAGACGTTCGATGCCTCCACCCGGGAAACGATGGAGTCCCGGGTACGCACGCACCTCCTACCGACAATCGGGGATGTAGAGCTTCGCCATCTGAAACCCTCCACTGTCCAGGCGTGGGTGAGGAGCCGACAAACCGAGGTGGCGCCCTCCTACTGCCGACTGCTCCTCTCCAACCTCTCCACCATCCTCTCAGCGGCCGTTGAGGACGGTCTGATCGCCTCGAATCCGTGCGCGGTGTCGTCTGTGAAGGCGCCGCGGGTAGACCGACAGCGCGTGATTCCGTGGACGGTCGAGACGGTCCACCGGGTTATCGCAGGCCACCCTGATGAGTTCCGATCCATGCCGGTGTTGGGCGCCGGCTGTGGGCTACGTCAAGGAGAGCTCTTCGGCCTGACCCTGGATGCGATCGACTTCCTTCGACGAGTCGTCCACGTTCGCCAACAGCTGCGCCTCGTTGAGAACCGGGTGGTCCTCGCCCCACCTAAGGGCGGCAGGGAGCGGGAGGTTCCGCTACCCGATATCGTCGCCATGGCCGTGGCCAAGCACGTTCAGGGATTCGGCACTGCGACGGTAAGGCTGCCGTGGCGTGAGCGGGGAGGAGAGGAACGCCTGGCGGAGCTCCTGTTCACCAATCGGGACCTCGGACCCCTCACCCGTGCCTACTTCACTCACAACGCCTGGAAGCCAGCTCTCCATGCGGCCGGGCTGAAGCGGAATCGGGAGAATGGGATGCACGCCCTCCGACACCATTACGCCTCGGTGCTCCTCGAGAACGGGGTCAGCATCCGGGCCGTGTCCGAATACCTGGGTCACCACGATCCCGGCTTCACCCTGCGCACCTACGCCCATCTCATGCCCGAGTCGGAGGACCGGGCCCGGGCCGCGATCGACGCCGCGCTCGGCGCTCCCGCGGAATTCTCGCGGAACGCGAGGGGAATCTGAACGCGTCTCTCCAGGTCAGAGGCCCAGAAGTCGCTTTACCCCCCGATGTAGCTCATCGGCGCCTGACCATCGTGCCGACAGCGCCGGCCGTCTCGAAGACATGCAGCGGCGACCCTGATACCGAGGCCGGGGACTCCATTTGATACCGCTGAGCCGACTCCTACCGGTGCGCCCTAACGCGTTCTTTACGCGTCCTAGCCAGATCCTTACGGTGTCCTGACCCGGAATACAACGGACGTAGCGACGGCGTAAAGATCGGAGCCGGGACCATCAGGATCGTGTCGGGTCCATTCCCGAGGAACTGAAGGCGCAGTACACCATTCTTGTGCGAATCCTTTACGCCTCCTCGGACCTTGGGGGAGTGGTGTCACGAGTCGAAATGTCTCCGGTGTCGTTTCTGGCAGGTTGCGCTCTCCTGGCCGTGGCGCTGCTGCTGACACGGCGCGTGGCCTATCAGGTGGCCCATCGGACTTCCAATGTGGTGGATATATGGGACATAGTTCGTGAGGTCTCCCTGATAGGGCTTGTCTGCACGATGTTGGCGGCAGTTGCCCTCATCGCTGCCGGGCTGTTCGAGTATCGGTGATCGCGTCCCGCCCGGCATGGGATACCGGTTCGAGGGGGGGCCAGTAAACGTGACTTCGTTGTCGTGGGCACCGGCTACTCTCGCCCGCCGCAATGACCAACGCCATCCTCGCCGAGGGACTTCGCAAGCATTATGGAGACGTAGTAGCACTCGACGGGCTCGACCTCGCGGTGCCCGAGGGATCCGTCATGTGCCTGCTCGGACCCAACGGCGCAGGCAAGACCACGACAGTTCGAATCCTCACCACCCTCCTCGAGGCAGACAGTGGCACGGCCACGGTGGCCGGGCTCGACGTAAAAGCCGACGCGGCGAAGCTCCGCGAGAGGATCGGGCTCTCCGGCCAATACGCCGCGGTCGACGAGAACCTCACCGGGTTCGAGAACCTGGACATGGTGGGAAGGCTTTACCACATGGGCCGTCAGCCAAGTCGGGACCGCGCTCTCGACCTGCTGGATCGCTTCGATCTCGACGAGGCAGCCGACCGTCTGGTCAAGACCTATTCGGGCGGCATGCGGCGTCGTCTCGACCTTGCGGCCGCACTTGTGGCCCGGCCCGAGGTGATCTTCCTCGACGAGCCGACAACCGGTCTCGATCCTCGTAGCCGACTCAGCCTCTGGGAGGTCATCGAGGAGTTGGTCAAAGAAGGTGCCACGTTGCTGCTCACCACCCACTTTCTCGATGAGGCCGATCGTCTCGCCGACTCGATCGGGGTGATCGACCACGGAAAGGTGATCGCACTGGGCACCGCCGAAGAGCTGAAGTCGAAGGTCGGCGGTGAGCGAATCGAGATGACCGTGAAGAATGATGCCGACCTGGAGCCGGCCCGAGAGGTGCTGGCCGCGATCGGTGTCGGTCAGGTCACTGCTGATCAGGACGCTCGCCAGCTGGCGGTGGCCGTCGGATTAGGCGGTGACGCCCTCATCGAAACGGTGCGTGGGCTCGACGCCCGGGGGATCAGCCCGCTCGACCTCGCATTGCGGCGACCGACGTTGGACGATGTTTTCCTCGGACTCACCGGTCATGTGGCCGAGGAGATGGTCGAGGTATGACTGTCCTCACGGCCCTTTCCGATGGAGCGGTGGTCGCCAAGCGCAATCTGCTCAAAATCACCCGTCTCCCCGACCTGTTGGTCTTCTCCACGGTGCAGCCGATCATGTTCGTGCTGCTGTTCGCCTATGTGTTCGGCAGCGCCATCGTGGTGCCCGGCGTTGATTACACCGACTTCTTGATGGGTGGGATCTTCGTCCAGACGGTGGTCTTTGGCGCCACCATCACCGGTGCCGGGCTCGCCGACGACATCAAGAAGGGGATCATCGATCG
>JBBDQO010000009.1:0-13298 GCA_040905925.1 Acidimicrobiia bacterium
GAAGAGGACCACGAATCCCTGGTTGTTGTCATTCTCCCCGACTCGGGCCGGGGTTATCTCTCGAAGGTCTTCAATGACCGCTGGTTGACCGACCGGGGGTTCGAGACATGAGAGAGCCCCCGGTGTTTCGCCGGGGGCTCTCCTAATCGGCTCAGGCTTGCTTCGGATCAATCCGCCGCGGGTGGACGATTCCCGTGGTCGCCAGAGCAGGGTGGTCCGAGATGGAGTCGCCACCGGTCCCGTAGGGACGAGCGGCGCATGCGGTCAGCGCCGCTCAGCGCTGGACCACCTCCAGAGTCCGTAAACCTTCTAACAACTTAGGACCACCTCCTTTCTCTGGTCCCGACAGTTTGCCATGCATTAGGGGTGGGAAGCCAGGGTTTTCCCGAGATTCCAGGTGGCGGCTTCCGAGCGGGTGTCGGATTGGGCAGCCTCTGATCGCCAAAGGGGGCCAAATCAAATGCGAATCAGAAGGACCATCGTCGTGCTCGCCGCGATCACACTCGCTCTGTCCGCCTGCTCGGGTGGCGATGTCGCCGAGGAGATCCTCGAGTCACAAGAAGGCGTGGGCAACGTCGAGATCGACGAGAACAGTGGATCGGTTGTCATCGAAGTGGAGGACGAGGAGGGCGGCGGATCTGCAGTCATCGGTGGTGGCGATGTGCCGGACGGGTTCCCGATCCCGATCCCCGACGGCGGAACGGTTGCGGCGGTCTTCACGCAGGATTCCGATGCCACGGTTACGCTCACCTACCCGGCGTCGGAGTACGACTCCCTGGTAGCCACCTATCAAGCCTTCGTTGACGGCACCGGCGGAGAGGTGAACACCTTCACGAGTTCGAACCCGGCCAGCACTACCTGGACAGTCACCGTCGACGACGAGGCCTACAACATCTCCGTCACTGAGGGAGACCCAGACGTGACGGTCTTCTTGGTCTCCAGCTCCACCGGCTGAGCTCAACCGCGGAACACGTCGGGCGGGATCGGGGCTTGCTGACGTCTTCTGGCGTTCAACCCCGATAGGTACTGATCGGGAAAGTCGAAATCGGCATACCCGAGGTCGATGGCTGCATTGAGGGTCCAATAGGGGTCGACCAGATGCGGTCGGGCCAGGACACAGAGGTCTGCCCGTCCCGACACCAGGATGTTGTGGACATCGTCGATGCTGGAGACCGCTCCCACAGTCATCGTCGGGATCCCGGCCTCACGGCGGATCCGGTCGCTGAAGGGTGTCTGATAGAGACGGCCGTAGTCGGGCTTGGCCTCCACCGTGGTCTGACCGGTCGAGACGTCGATGATGTCACAGCCCAGGGCTTTCAACTCGGTCGCGAACGCCACGGCGTCGTCACCATCGAACCCACCGGGGACCCAGTCGGTGGCCGAGATCCGCACCGAGATCGGTTTGGGGGAGGGCCAGGCCTGGCGCACCGCGCCGAACACCTCCAGCGGATAACGCATGCGATTCTCCAGCGAGCCTCCGTATTCGTCGGCGCGCACGTTGGCCAACGGGGTGAGAAAGCTGGAGATCAGGTACCCGTGGGCGAAATGGAGCTCGAGAAGGTCGAATCCGGCTTGGTTCCCTCGTCTGGCGGCGACGACATGTTGGTCACGGATCAGATCCATATCGGCACGAGTGACCTCATGAGGCACCTGGCTGCCTGGCCGATAGGAAAGCGGTGACGGGGCAACGACCTCCCAGTTGCCTTCATCGAGAGGCTCGGTGTCTCCCTCCCACATCAACTTGGTGGAGCCCTTTCTCCCTGAATGCCCGATCTGGAGCCCGATACGGGCTGACGTGCGCTCATGGACGAAGTCGACCACCCTCGCCCAATAGCCGGCCTGCTCATCGGTCCAGATCCCGGTGCACCCTGGGCTGATCCGCCCCTCCCGAGAGACACATGTCATCTCGGTCATTACCAAACCAGCGCCACCGACCGCGCGGCTGCCCAGATGGACCAGATGCCATTCGTTAGGCATCCCGTCGACGGCGCTGTACTGGTCCATGGGCGAGACGACGATCCGGTTGGGCAAAACCAGGTCCCGGAGCTGAAAAGGGTGGAACATCGGTGGCACCGAAGGGTCCATCGGAAGTGGTGACCCATGCTCGGAGGCGGCGTACCAGGCATCCACCGCCGCCATGTAGGCGGGATCACGAACTCGCAGGTTGTCGTAGGTGACCCGTTGGCTGCGGGTCAACATGCTGAAGACGAACTGCTCCGGCTCGGAGCCGCGATAGCGATCCGCCCCTTCGAACCATTCCAAACTGGCCCGGGCCGCCCGCTGCAGACTCTGCACGTCGGGGCGCCGAAGTCGCTCGTACTCGAGGAGCGCGTGATCGAGGGGGTGGTCGTCGAGGAGGAGGCGGGCGAGAGTGATGGCGTCCTCCATGGCCAGCTTGGTGCCCGAGCCCACCGAGAAATGGGCGGTGTGGATGGCATCCCCCATCAGCACGACATTGCCGTGATGCCATCGGGCGCATGACACGGTGGGGAATCGGAGCCACTTCGAGCTGTTCCCGATCAGCCCATGACCGTCGAGGTGGCTCTTGAACAATTCCTCGCAGCGAGTGAGCGCTAGCTCGTCGCTGGCCCCCGGGGGCAACATCTCGTCCTGAGCCCTGTCCAATCCCAATGCGACCCAGGTCTCCGGGGCCATCTCCACGATGAAGGTGCTGCCCTCCTCGCTGTAGGGGTACACGTGGGCCCAAACCATCCCGGCCGGCGTGTCCTCGAAGATGAAGTTGAACTCTTCGAAGACCTTGGGGGTTCCGAACCAGATGTAACGATTGCGTCTGAGATCGATCGATGGCTCGAGATGGGAAGAAAGTTGCCGGCGCACGACGCTGTTGGCACCGTCGGCTCCCACGATGATGTCAGCCGGAGGCAGGGTGGCAAGGTCGGTCAACTCGGATGAGAACTCGAGCCCGACCCCCAACTCGTCAGCCCTGCGGGTGAGGATCTCGAGCAGCCGGCGGCGGCCGATCGCGGCAAATCCGTGGCCACCGGAGACGATCGTCCCCCCGTCGGGATGGTGGACCTTGATGTCGCCCCAATGCCGAAAACTTCGGGCGAGCTCGTCGAAGCTGGGCTGGTCGGCATCCCGAAAGTTGTCCAGCGTCTCGTCGCTGAAGACGACTCCGAATCCGTAGGCATCTCCGGGTTTGTTCCGCTCCAACACCCGAATCTTGTGCTCGGGACGCCCTTTCTTGAGCAGGGTCGCCAGATAAAGCCCAGATGGGCCTCCACCAACGATGAGGATGTCGAGCGGACCTGAGTTCATGGCCAGTTGCGGCCGAACGCTAGAGCTTGAGTGTCCCGATGAAGTCGCCCCACCAGGTGCCGAGAGCATCGAGTGTGCTCGACAATGCCCAAAGCAACACAATGCCCAGGCCCACCAGGAGAACCAAGGTGGCCAGATTCCGAACCCGATACAGCTGCCGCTGTGCCCTGTCCTCCATGTACGACGGCTCGACCAAAGGCGGCGTTGCCGGCGCCAGAACGAAAGGTTCAGGTGGATCGACAAAGGCAGGGGTGGGCATCGGTGTCACGGGAATCGAAGTTACAGGAGACCTGATCAACGTCTCCTCGGGGAACTTCGGTTCCCAAACCGGATAGGGCTCGTCCGCCCACTTCGCAGCATCCATTGGCTCGACCGGCGTTTCGGCCGGGTGCTCCCCCCCGATGTCGAGCTCGATGTCCGGTTCGGAGTCTTCGACCAGAGGCATGACGGCCGCCGACTCCCACTCGACGCGGACCGCCGGCGATCTCGGCTCCGCGGCCAGACTGGCGAACGCCTCCTCCAGGGTGGGGCTGATCTCCTGAAGCGGGACCTCGAGACCAGCCTTCTCGAAAAGGGACCGTCGGTCGATGCCAAGCACCGCAGAGAGAGCCGTGATCACTACTGCGTCGTTGGGAAGGGAGGAGTCACGCTCCCAGGCCCGAATCGTGCTCGCCGAGCGGCCAACCAGCTCACCCAGTTTGGCTTGACTCAAACCGAGCTTGGTGCGGCGATAGCGGATGGTCCTTCCAAAGGAACGTTCAGGCATTGACCTCCGATGGTACAAGTGGGGACGAGTTCCGGATATGGGTGATACCCGCATCGGTCTTCGATTAACCACCCGAGCGACAGCTACCGGACTCGCGACTGTCAGCCGTATTTGTGGGCGAAAGCCTCGTCTGACATGCACAGGTAGATGATGCCTTCGATGAACCCGATGAGGGCAGGGATGGCTGTCCAGAAGAACAGGAGATAGAGGACCCCCATCCCCGCCTGGTTCGAATAGAACTTGTGGATTCCGAAGGCACCCAAGAATATGGCGAGTAGAGCGGCTGCGATCCTCGACTTCGGGGCGGGGATGTATGGCGTCGCGCTGGTGGTCGGGGGCGGGGCGGGAGCCGGGGCCTCGATTGCGGACGCGAGGGCGATTCGCTCCCCGGTCGACTTGGGCCCCTCCCAATCCAGGCGAAACTGTTCGTCGCTGTCGGGTAGGAAGAAGAGCAGGTCGCCACCTCCAAGCACCCGATAGATCTTCCCTTCGACCTCGAACCGAACATGGGCCCGTCGGTAACTGGCCACCTCGATGGGTGGTCCAAGGCTAACGGGCCCATTACCGCGCCGACCCTGGGCGTGGCCCTGTTTCCTGGGACTTTCGGCTCTCAAAGAACCACGCGGGAGTCTGTTAGGTTCCCGGATAGGCCGACCAGAAAGGGTTCCTATGAGAAAGGCCGCATCAATTGGTTCGATGATCCTGGGGGTGCTCATGGTCGTTGGGGGCATCGCCACCTGGATTACGGTCAGCGACACCCTCTCCGACCAGAGGATCGTCACTTCCGACGACGCCTGCCTGCCGGGTCGAACGGTGGCGGGTCCGTTCACCGCCTATTGCGAGGCGCAGGTGATCGAGACGCATGCCCTGGGAGCCACAGGTGGCTTGTATTACGCAGAGATGGACCGGGAAGACCCACTGCGCGCAACGGCGGCAACGGCCTCGTTCCTCCGGGCCTCGCTGTTCACCTCGGTCGTCTCGTTCGGCGTGGCGGCGATGGCCGTAGCCATGGGCGTCATCTTTGTTCTGATCGGCCTGGGGATCCGCGATGTGGAGCAGAGAACCGACCGCTAACCGTTGGGGCGGATGCCCCAGGCTCGGGTCGGTCTCTACGACTCCATGTCCGAGGGTGACGCCGCCTTGGTCGACCTCTTCTGGCGGCCCACCGAATCATCAGACCAGTCGGAACCGAATGAAGGGCGCCGTGTTGACGTAGTAATCCACGTTGGCACGCGCCTTCCCGGGCTCACTGCCCCAGCTTTCGGTCAAAGCCCGGAAGATGATGGCCGCCCTCTCCTCGGGATCGGCTTCCGTCTCACCGACCACTGGCACGTCAACTGCGATCCCACGCTTCAGATGGAGGGTGAAATCAGGGTTGGCCTTGATATTGGCCTCCCAATCGCGTTTGAACCCGGGACGACCCGTCAGGTAATAGTCACCGTCGAACTGATGAAAGTAGATCTCGACCCTGCGGGGAAGGCCAGTCTTGCGCCCAGTGGTGGTGATATCGGCGATGCCCCCTCTCTCCATCGCCTCCTTGACTCTGGTATCCATGATCCCGCCAACATTGCGCGCCGTCGCGATGTTCCCGAACAGGTAGCTTGAGAGCATGGGTCAACGAATCGAGGTTTCCGCAGTTCCGATGGGATCCGTGGCCCTGTTCGCCACCGATCGCTCGATAACGGGACAGGATGGAGTGGGATTCCGCCCCGACTCCGTCGATGGCGACGGCCCCCCGGCTGAGCTGGCCAGACGTCTGTTCGAGGCCGATAGCTCGATCGATCACGTCTACGTCCTCTCCAACACGGTGTCGGTGCGTCGTCAAGAGGATTGGGACGACGATTCCCTTGACGACGCCACCGGAGTCATCAGCGGGCTCTTCATCCACTACTCGCCGACCCATGGCGAGACGACGGAAGAAGGGGACGAGGCGCTGCGTCGACAGCACTACAACGCCAGCTTCACCCAGATTCGGGCTCACAACGAGGACCTGTGGGTGATGAAGATCCGTCCTGATGAGCCGATCGACCCGTTCGAGGCGGGGCAGTACACCACCCTTGCTCTCGGTTATTGGGAGCCGCGTGCCGACGATGCAACCGACGAGCTCTCGACTGGGCAACGTGAGAAGCTGGCTCGTCGCTCCTATTCCGTTTCCAGTTCCATCGTCGACGAGAACGGCAACCTGGTCGAGCCCCACCCCCAGGACGTCGAGTTCTACATCGTCAAGGTCCGACCCGGAGCCGAAGAGATCCCCGCCCTGACACCACGTATCTTCCTGAAGGAAGTCGGGGACCGGATCTTCATGGGTCGCAAGTTCACGGGGCACTACACGCTCGAGGGGGTCAAGCCCGCAGACAACGTCATTTTCCTGAGTACCGGCACCGGAGAGGCGCCTCAGAACAAGATGACTGCCGAGTTGCTGAGGCGAAACCATCAAGGCCGCATCCTCAATGTGGTTTGTGTCCGCTCTCGAGCCGACCTGGCATACACAGAGCAACAGGCGATCGTCGAGGAGCGCTATCCGAACTATCGGTTTGTGACCCTCACCACCCGGGAGCCGGAGAACGAGGGGAAGAAGATCTACATCCAGGACATGATCACCTCGGGCCAACTCGAAGACGAGTTGGGGGCCCCGCTCGACCCCGCAACCACGCATGTGTTCCTCTGTGGCAACCCGGCGATGATCGGGCTGCCGAAATCGATCGACGACGAGACCGTGTACCCCGAGACGGTGGGGGTATGCCAGCTACTGCACGAGCGGGGTTTCACAATCGATCAGCGAAAGCAGCGGGGAAACGTCCATTACGAGGAGTACTGGAAGGACCGTTGATCCGAGATCAGGAGCCGGCCCGCTCGCGACGTTGCGCCTCGGCCACCGCGATTGCCGTCATGTTGACCACGTCGTTCACAGATGCGTCCTTCTGCAGCACGTGGACGGTCTTGGACAGGCCGCTGAGGATCGGGCCGATCACCTCGGCGTCACCCAGGCGGTTCAACAACTTGTAAGAGGCATTCGCTGCAGTCAGATTGGGGAACACGAGGACGTTGGCGGCGCGGTTCAACGGCCCGTCCGGTCGCCGGTCGCTGAGCAACTCGGGCATCACCGCGGTGTCAGCCTGCATCTCCCCGTCGACTGGTATGTCGGGCCGAGCCAGGCGGAACAGCTCCACCGCCCTGCGCACCCTGGCCGGCTCGCTTCCCCCCGCCGACCCGAAATCGGAGTAGCTGATGAAGGCGACCCGTGGGTCGCGGTCGAATTCGTTCTGCGCGGTTGTAGCGGCCGCCAGGGCGATCTCGGCAAGCTGTTCGGCAGTCGGCTCGATATTCACCGCACAGTCGGTGAAGAAGTAAGCCGTCCCCTGCACCACGACCAGATAGACCGAACTGACGATCGAGCGGCCCTCTTCGACCTTGAGGACCTGCAGGGCAGGGCGAATCGTCTCTGGGTAGTAGGTGTTGAGGCCCCCGAGCACGGCGTCGGCCTTTCCCTCCCTGACCATGAGACAGGCATACATGTTGGGGTCCGCTGTCCGTTCCCATGCCTCGCGGAGGGACATGCCCTTGTGACGGCGCAGCCCCTCGAGGACTACGGCGTACCGGTCACGCTCCGCCTCTTCGCGGATATGGTCGATCACCTCCATGCCATCGAGAGAGAGCCCAGAATCCGCAGCTAGTGCCTCGATGCGGTCCCGGTCACCAAGCAGGACCGGAGTAGCTATCCCCTCATCCGAGACACGGCGGGCAGCACGGATGAGGCGGGTGTCCTCGGCGTGGGGATACACGACCTTCTTGGGCTGCTCCATCGCCTTGGTCGTGATGGCGTTGATCAGGCTGTAGGAGGCCCGGAATCTGGTCTGGAGCTGGGCTCGGTACTCGTCGAAGTCTGCAATCGGGGTCCCCGCCAGCCCTTCGTCCATCGCGGCTTTGGCCACCGCAGGCGCCACCCTCCACAGCACCCGTGAGTCGAACGGCTTGGGAATCAGGTACTCGGGACCGAACTGAAGACGTTCGAGGTCGTACGCCCGCAGCACCGAATCCGGGACCGGCTCCCGAGCCAGGTCGGCCAGGGCGTGGGCGGCCGCAGTCTTCATCCCCTCCGAGACAGCCCTGGCCCTGACATCGAGGGCGCCCCTGAAGATGAAAGGGAAGCCCAGGACGTTGTTGACCTGGTTGGGGTAGTCACTACGCCCGGTGGCCATGATCACGTCCTCCCGAGCCGCCTTGGCATCTGGGTAGGAGATCTCTGGATCCGGATTGGCAAGGGCGAATACGATCGGGTCGGACGCCATCGACTGGACCATCTCCTTGGACACCGTCCCTGCCACCGAGACTCCGACCAGGGCGTCGGCCCCCATCAGGGCGTCCTCGAGGGTGCGAGCGTCGGTTTCGACTGCAAACTCGCGCTTGGTGTCGTTCAGGTCGTCACGTCCGGCATGGATGACACCCCGGGTGTCGACCAAGAGCACATTCTCGGGTTGGACGCCGAGCTCGATGAAGAACCTGGCAGAGGCGATCCCGGCCGCGCCGGCACCGGCAAAGACCACTCTGGTCTTTGCGATGTCGCGCCCGGTCAGCTCCAGGGCGTTGATAAACGCGGCGCCCCCGATGATCGCGGTGCCGTGTTGATCATCGTGGAACACCGGGATCTCCAGCCGGTCCCGAAGAGTCTGCTCGATGTAGAAGCACTCGGGTGCCTTGATGTCCTCGAGGTTGATGCCGCCGACAGTCGGGGCCAGCATCTCGCAGAACCTGACAACATCGTCCGGATCGGTGGCGTCGATCTCGAGGTCGAAGACGTCAATGTCGGCGAATCGCTTGAACAGGACCGCCTTTCCCTCCATCACCGGCTTTCCCGCAAGAGGGCCGATATTGCCCAACCCCAGGATCGCGCTGCCGTTGGAAACGACTGCGACCAGATTCCCGCGGTTGGTGAAGCGAAAGGCGGCCTCAGGGTCGCCGGCTATCACCAGACAGGGCTCGGCGACTCCGGGGGTATAGGCCAGGCTCAGATCCGCCTGGGTCGCAGTGGGCTTTGTCGATCGAATGGCGATCTTCCCCGGACGTGGGTTCTCGTGGTAGTCGAGGGCTTCGGAGAAGTTGGTCTTGTCGGCCATAGCGAATGAACCCTACCGGGTTGAGGTTGCGGTCTCGCCAGGGTGGAGCAGAACGGTCGATCCCCCGTGCCGCCGCTTCGCTGTTGGGGTTCCGACCTGCGAGAATCCAGACGAAGAATGGTGCCAAAGGACCTACCGATCTTCCAGGACAACGGCTACAAAGTGATGCCCGGGTGGCGGGTCGGTCACTCTCCTGAGGAGTCCACCACCCGCTCGGGGCTTCTGGTGCCCATAGGCACCAAGGACGGCAACGACGCTCTCGCTCTCGTCGACGTGAACACAGGACAACGCTTCTGGGCGGTGCCAACGGGCGCCTGGCGCTTCATCTGGCCGGCGACCGGAAAACCGGTAATCGCCGTGCGTGAGTCGCAGATCATCGCCGAGGAAGAGCTGGAGCACGTCGGCGACGAAGGTCAGTATCTCTGAGAGGGCGAAATCCACCCGCGTCAGCGGAATCGGTCGGCAATCATTCTCGTTGCAGCCAGATGATCACCCATGACTCGAGAACCCACGTCACGTAGCCGCCGCCGTCTCACCGCGACTGTCACCGACCTCGAGGTCAGGGTTCAACGCGCTTTTCTCGTGGGCGTCGAGCTCCCCGGGATCTCCAGCGTCGAAGCCGAGCGCAGCCTCGACGAATTGGCCCTTCTCACCGACACCGCCGGCGCCGTTCCAGTGGACCGGGAATTGGTACACCGGCGACGGATCGACCCCGCCACCTATCTGGGCTCGGGGAAGGCAGAGGAGTTGGCCTCGATCACCAGGGCCCTGGATATCGACCTGGTGGTGTTTGACAACCCGCTCGCACCGGCCCAGCAGCGAAATCTCCAGAAGCTCTTCGAATGTGACGTCGCTGACCGCGAGGCACTCATACTGGACATCTTCGCCCAGCACGCCACCTCCCGGGTCGGCTCCATCCAGGTGGAGTTGGCATTGCTCCGCTATTACCTCCCCCGGCTCAGGGGCAAGGGAAAGACCCTTTCCCAACAGGGCGCTGGTGTCCTCGCCCGAGGACCGGGTGAGACCAAGCTGGAGACCGATCGCCGTCGGATCGTGCAACGGATCTCAAAGCTGGAACGAGAGTTGAAGGCCACCGTCCAACATCGGGCCACCCAACGGAAATCTCGGAAGAGAACCGAGATCCCGCAGGTGGCCATCGTCGGTTACACCAATGCGGGCAAATCGACACTGCTCAACGCCCTGACCGATGCCGGTGTTCTGGTGGAAGACCGGCTGTTCGCCACTCTCGACTCAACGGTGCGTCGTCTCACGCTGCCCAATCATCGAACTGCCCTGGTGGCGGACACCGTCGGCTTCGTTCGGCGGCTGCCCCACCACCTGGTCGAAGCTTTCCAATCGACATTGGCCGAGGTGGGCGAATCCGACATGCTGCTCCTGGTTGTGGACGGAACCGATGAGAACCCGGCGGGTCAGCTGGCGGCGGTCAGAGAGGTGCTTCTCGAAATCGACGCCGGCGGCATCCCGGAGTTGATCGTGGTCAACAAGGCCGACACCATGTCGGAAACTGCCAGGCAGCGACTGCAGAATCTCTATCCCGAGGCGGTCATGGTCTCCGCCCTGAAAGGCACCGGGCTCGAGAAGATGCTGGGCCGGGTGGCCGAACTGCTCGAACGGCCGATGGTCACCCTCACTCTCGAAATCCCCTACGACCGGGGTGATCTGGTCGCCGCCGCCCACAGAATCGGAGACGTCGTCGAAGAGAAGCACGACGACCAGGGCACGATTCTCGAGGTGAGGATCCCGGAGAGCGCCCGGGACCAGTTCACCGCGTTCAGTCGCTAGAGACCGGCCACCAGGCTGGCAGCCCCGATGATGCCGGCGTTCTTGCCCAACGCCGCCGCCACCACGGGCAGGAGTGGATCGAAGCAAGAGGCGAACGCATGCCACTTGGTGACCACCCCACCTCCCACCACGATCAGGTTGGGGCTGAACACCTTGTTGACGTGGCTCACGAATTCGTTCGCCCGCTCACCCCATTCCGACCACTTCAGGCCTTGTTCGTTCATGGCCTTGGCCGAGAAGTACAGCTCTGCAGGTTTTACCCCCCGCAACTCGATCTGACCCAACTCGACGTTGGGAACCAGCTTTCCATCGGTGAGCACTGCGCTGCCGATTCCTGTCCCAAAGGTGAGCATGATCACGGTTCCGCCGACATCCCTTGCCTTTCCGAATCTGGACTCGCCCAGACCTGCGGCGTCGGCATCGTTGATCACTGCCACCTCCCGACCGGTCACTCCCGAAAAGAGCCCGACCGCATCCACACCGATGCATGAAGGGTCGATGTTGGACGCCGAGGACACCAAGCCGTCCTTGACCACCGCCGGGAACCCGACGCCGATCGGGCCCTCCCCACCGAGGCTTTCGACAACCGACTTCACCGCCGATGCGATGGCAGCTGGAGTGGCCGGTCGTGGCGTGTCGAAACGCACCCTCTCGGAGATGACCTCCCCAGCATCCGTGTCCACCAAGGCACCCTTGACCCCGGAGCCACCGACATCGATCCCTATGCGAATCCTCGCCACGACGGGCGAGAGTAGGACAACTCGGTGCGGGAAGGCGAGTGGGCACTGCTCGGTCCTCTCCTTCATTCTGGCGCAGAACGGTGGGTCTTGGTTGTGGCCGTTAGCCTCGCTATTCGATGAGCAAACGCGCCGACATTGCCGTGGTGGGCCTGGCCGTGATGGGCGCCAACCTGGCTCTGAATCTGGCCGACGCCGGAAACAAGGTCGTGGTCTACAACCGGACCCATGCCGTGACCGAGCAGTTCATGCGCGGGGAAGCAGCTGCCAAAGACATGGTGGGGGCAGGCTCCCTGGAAGAGCTGGTGTCCCTACTCGAGGCCCCCCGGGTGATCCTGCTCATGGTCAAGGCCGGCCCGGCGGTAGACGGCCTGATCACCGCCCTGTCCGAGCATCTCGAGACCGGTGACATCATCATCGACGGGGGGAATTCCCTCTACACCGACACCGAGAGAAGACAGGCCGAGGTCGAAGGTCGCGGGCAGCTCTACCTGGGGATGGGGATCTCCGGCGGTGAGGAGGGAGCGAGACACGGCCCCTCCCTGATGCCCGGCGGCAGCCCGGCCGCTTGGGAGCGGGTGGAGCCGATCCTCAAAGGGATCGCGGCGCGTGCCCCCGATGGTGCGCCGTGCTGTGAGTGGATCGGGCCCGGCGGTGCCGGTCATTTCGTGAAAATGGTCCACAACGGCATCGAATACGGGGATATGCAAGTGATCGCCGAGGCCTACGACCTGATGCGTCGTGGGATGGGGATGAGGCCCAGTCAAGTCTCGGAGGTGTTCGGCGGCTGGAACGAGGGCCGTCTCCGCTCGTACCTGATCGAGATCACCCGCGACATCCTTGCCACAACCGAGCACGGCACCGCCATGGTCGACCTCATCCTCGACGCCGCCGGCCAGAAAGGGACCGGTAAGTGGACGGTGATCTCATCCATGGAATTCGGGGAGCCGACGACGCTGGTCGCCGAGGCGGTCTACGCCCGCGTCGTCAGCTCCGACCCGGAGCGACGGCGGCGGGCAGCCGATGTCTTCCCGACACCCACGTCAGAACTGGCCGGGGTGACCACCGAGGACATCGAACAGGCGCTGTATGCATCTAAGATCATCTCCTACGCCCAGGGGTTCCGGCTGATGGGCAGGGCCTCTGCCGAACACGATTGGGCGCTGGACCCGGGGTCGATTGCATCGATCTGGCGTGCGGGTTGCATCATCCGGGCCGCCTTCCTCGAGGACATCACCGCCGCCTACCGTCGTGACCCCGATCTGGCTGACATGACCGAGGACGGGTTCTTTGCGGGGCAGCTTCTCGACGCCGAGACACCGTGGCGCAGAGTGGTGGCCGGGGCGGTGAGTGCCGGGATCCCCGCGCCTGCCTATTCCAGCGCCCTCGCCTACTTCGACTCGATGCGATCGGCCCGGCTCCCCGCCGACCTCATCCAGGCACAACGGGACTACTTCGGGGCCCACACCTTCGAGCGGGTCGATCGTCCCCGAGGTGAGTTCTTCCATCACAAGTGGTGAGGTGAGCCGGCGCCCTCCCATTCCGGCGCCCTCCCGTTCTGGCGCCCTCCCGTTCTGGCGCGGAGTTATGGACCTTCAG
>JBBDQO010000010.1:0-12996 GCA_040905925.1 Acidimicrobiia bacterium
GGCGCGTCATCGGGCTGACTACTGGCGTTTTCAGCTTCCTCTTCTTCGCCTCCACCGTCGCCATCTTCTCCTTCTACATGGTCGCCGAATTGCCAAAGCTCCAACACACCGTCCTCTCCTTCATGCCGCCGGAGCAACAACGGGATGCACGGCATGTCTGGGACATCGCCGTGGAGAAGATGGGCGGCTACATCTACTCGCGCCTGATCCTGGCGATTCTGAGCGGTCTCCTCTCCACAGTCGTGCTGACCGTCCTGGAAGTTCCCTTTGCCTTCTCGCTGGGGATCTGGGTCGGAGTGCTCAGCCAGTTCATACCTGTCATCGGCACCTATCTAGCCGCCGTCCTCCCTGTCGTGGTTGCCTTCTCGGCCAACGGGCCGTCCAACGCGTTGTGGGTGATCATCTACTTCATCGCCTACCAACAACTCGAGAACTTCCTGGTTGCGCCGCGAATCACCCGCAGGACGATGGAGATCCACCCCGCGGTCTCGATTGCAGCCATCCTCATCGGAGGGTCGTTGTTGGGGGGAATCGGGATCGTCCTGGCTCTGCCGATGACCGGGATCATCCAAGCGCTGATCTCGGAGTCATCCACATATCGCCACGAGGTGGTCTCCGGGGCGGCGGAGCCGGCTCCCGATACCTGACGCGGGTCGGGCGCCGATCCTTGGTCTTGGATCGGACCTGTTTTACCTTTAGCCCGACCAGGACTCATTCCCGAGGGCTATTCGTGCGATTGGCGAACCTCGACTGAGCGCCTGGCCGGAAGCGTCGATCAAGTCAGATGGAGGAAAGCCGGTGCGAGCCGCACCCACGCGACCCATCGTCCGATGGGCAAGTCTCCTCATTGTGCTCGTCTTGGTCATGGTGGCTTGTGACGGGTCGGCCGAGGTGACGACCACGGTGAGTCAACCGGCGACCACCTCGAGCGCTCCCGTGACCACCACCACCCAGCCTCCGGAGTGTCCCGACGTCTTCTGTGTCAGGTACCACATCCATCCGGATGCAGCCTGGACGGACGGGACACCGGTCACCTCGAGAGACTTCGCCTTCACCGTCGAGACGATCACCGACGCCGACCTTGACATCACCTCGACCAGCCGTGCCGGTTACGACCTGATCACCGGCTATGAGTCAGTGGACGACAAGACATTCCTCGCCATCTTCAGCGAGATCTACGCACCCTGGAAGAGCCTGTTCGAAGTGGTGCTTCCGGCACATGAGTTGGAGGGAAAGGCATTTGGAACCGTTTGGGATGACGGGATCACTCTCGGCTCCGGCCCATTCGTCTTCAGCGAGTGGATCCCGGGGGAGCGAATCGTCCTCGCCCGCAACCCTGACTACTGGGCGTCGCGGGACCGCGGCTCCGGCGCAGCCCTCGGTGACGTTCAGACTGTCAGCATCGTCTTCCTTCCCGGCAGCGAGGCCCAGGTTCGAGCTCTCCGGAACGAGGAAATCGACATGTTCTACCCCGAGCCCCAGGTCTCCATGGTTGAACAGGTGACGTCCATGAGCGACGTCGCTTCGCAGGCGGGTCTCGGCAGGATCTGGGAGCAAATCGACTTCAACCACGATGATCCCCTGCTCTCCCAGGAGTTCATCCGCCGGGCGTTTGCTATGGCCATCGATCGCGAAGCGGTCATGGAGGAAGTGGTACACCCGATCGCTGCCGACGCGGTTCCCCTCGGCAACACCGTTTGGATGGTGGGCAGCCCCTATTACGAGGACCATTTCTCCCGGTACTCCTTCGACACGGCCGGGGCGGAGCAGCTCTTGCTCGACAATGGCTGTCTCGAGGGAGAGGACGGCATCTACGTATGCCAGGGACAGCGGCTTTCGTTCCGTTGGACCACCACCGCCGGCGTCGAGGCCCGGGAAACTCTGTTCGACCTGGCTCAGGCCAGCCTGGCCGAGATCGGAATCGAAGTGACTGCGGCCTTCGGCCCGTCGACGCGTCTCTTTGCCAGCGAGTTCATCTACGGCGACTCATCGGTGTGGCAGATCCTCAATTTCGCGTGGTTCGGCGCCCCGGATCCGTACGTGCGCAACACCGTCTACTACTGCGAAGGTGCGGCTCCCAGCGGTTTCGGAGACCTCAACGTCAACCGGTATTGCAGCGATGAGATCGAGTCCCTCATCCGCCAGACCGAGGTAGAGGTGGACGAATCAGCACGCGCCGAGCTCTACAACCGGGCCGACTCCATCTATCTCGAGGATATCGCCTCGATTCCCCTGTATCAGAAGCCGACTTTCTTTGCCTGGAATGAGGTGATCACAGGTCCGGAGGACAACCCGACCCAGACCGGGCCGTTCTGGAACATCGCGACATGGTCGGGCAAGGAGGAAGTGATCTTCGCGGTCGATCAGGAGCCGGCCTCGTTGAACACGCTCGAGCCCGCCGGAGGTCTGTTCGCTGTCGACCTGGTGACCACCGCCGTACTGGAGGGCGCGTTCACGGTGGCGCCCGATTACAGCTACGTACCCCAACTCATCGAGAGTTTCGAGGTGATTGTCTCTGAGAGTTGATCGGCCCCTCAAAGCCTCGGGGCGACCGGATATAGGCCTCACGAGATCGGTATGCTCCGAAGGTCAAAGGATTTCCTGACCCGGAGGAGTGAATGACGCACGAAGCTGTCCTGGATGAGCGCGTGGCCATCGATGCCGAGGTTGAAGGCAAGACCATCATCGACTACTTCGACCGCAACGCCGAGCGGTATGGAGACCAGCCCGCAATCCACTGGAAAGAGGACGGTGAGTGGGCCAACCTGACCTGGAAGGGATACCGGAGGGCAGTACACGATGCGGCTGCCGGTCTTCAGTCTCTGGGAGTCGGGGAAGGCCAGTTCGTGGCAATCATGGCCGGGAACCGGCCAGAGCATGTCATCGCCGATTACGCAGCCATCCATGCCGGGGCCACCGGCGTGACCATCTACTCCACCCTGGTCGCAAACCAGATCCAGTACATCGCTGAGAACTGCCACGCCACGGTGGCGATTCTCGAAGACCTCGATTTCATGAAGCGCTGGGAGGAGATCCGCTCGGAGCTTCCCGATCTTCGTTACGTCGTGCTGATGTCGGGCGCCGAGAACTACGACACGGCCGATTGGGTCCTGAGCTGGAAGGAGTTGATCGCTCGGGGCAAGCAGCGTCTGATGGAGGATCCGGAGTCGGTCAATCGGGTGGCCGATCGAATGACCCCGGAGTCACTGGCGACCCTCATCTACACCTCGGGGACCACCGGCACCCCCAAGGGCGTCATGATCAGCCATCGCAACGTGGTTTGGACGGCGGAATGCCTGCGGCGGGCGGCCAACATCGATCTAGGGCCACGCATGGTGTCCTATCTCCCGCTGGCCCATATCGCCGAGCGCCTGGCCACCCACTACCTGTGCACCTACATGGCTGGACAGGTCTGGTTCTGCCCCAACATGACCGTTGTCCTGGAATACATCCAGGAGGCCCGACCCACCATTTTCTTCGGTGTTCCCCGGGTATACGAGAAGTTCCATTCTCGCTTGGCCGCCCGCTTCGAGGCGGCGCACGGGATCCAGAAGAGGTTGCTCGATCTCGCACTCGCCTCCAATCGGAAGCGGGTCGACGCCGAGGCCGAGGGCAGGTCCGGGCCGATGCTTGCCGGTGTGCTCGACTCGGTGGTGCTCTCCAAGGTTCGTCATGGGCTCGGAATGGACGCAGTCGACCTCGCCATCACCGCGGCGGCTCCGATCAACTCGGAGTTGATCACCTTCTTCCACACCATCGGGATCCCCTTGTTCGAGCTATACGGGATGTCCGAGACGACCGGACCGGCTACCACCAATCTCCCGGGAGCCAACAAGACCGGCTCGGTGGGCCCGGCCCTCCCCGGGGTCGAGGTCGACCTCGCCGAGGATGGTGAGGTCCTGATGCGGGGCGGCGTCATCACCCAGGGCTACTACATGCTCCCTGAGGCCACCGAGGAGTCTTTCGACTCCGAAGGCTGGCTGCACTCGGGGGATCTGGGCCGGCTCGATGATGACGGCTATCTCTGGATCGTCGGGCGCAAGAAGGAGATCATCATCACCGCCGCCGGGAAGAACATCGCTCCCGCCAAGCTGGAGGCGGCGCTGGGCAATCACCCGATCATCTCCAAGGCATGCATCATCGGTGACAACCGCAAGTTCCTGACCGTCGTGATCGCACTCGACCACGAAGAGGCCCCGGCGTGGGCAGGGGCCCGAGGGCTCGAGTATCGGGACCTGGCTACCTTCTCGCAGCTTCCCGAAGTGCTTGCCGAGGTGGACAAGGCGGTAAAAGAGGCCAACGAGAAGGTCTCGAGCGTGGAGCAGATCAAGAAGTGGATCGTCGTTCCCGATGAATGGACACCTGACTCGGGAGAGGTGACCCCCTCGCTCAAGCTGAAGCGGCGAGTGGTCGTCGAGAAGTATGCAGACGAGATAGACGCCCTCTACGCCGGCGTCTGAGCGTGCCTATCACCTTTGATGGCCGGGTCGCGGTGGTGACCGGCGCTGGTGGCGGGTTGGGTCGGGAATACGCTCTGGAACTGGGTCGGCGCGGGGCCCGGGTCGTCGTGAATGATCTGGGCGGCGCCGTCGACGGCACCGGCGCATCGACAGCCGCCGCCGACGTGGTGGTCGACGAGATCAGGGGCAACGGAGGCGAGGCCGTTCCCAACTACGACTCGGTGTCCACCCGTGAGGGGGGAGCCGCCATCGTCCAATGTGCTCTGGACACCTTCGGGACCTTGGACATCGTGATCAACAACGCCGGGATTCTGCGCGACCACTCCTTCGCCAATATGACATTTGACGAGGTGGATGCCGTCATCGACGTCCATCTCCGGGGTGCCTTCCATGTGTCGCAACCCGCCTTTGTCGTCATGAAGGAGAAGGGCTATGGCCGCTTCGTGCACACGACCTCGGCCTCCGGGCTGTTCGGGAACTTCGGCCAGGCGAATTACGGCGCGGCCAAGGCCGGCATCATGGGATTGTCGAACGTCCTCGCCATCGAAGGAATGAAGTACAACGTGAGGTCCAATGCGGTGGCTCCGATCGCACGGACCCGTATGACCGAGGATGTGCTCGGGCCGTTCGCCGACATGGTGGACCCCAAGCAGGTCATGCCGATGGTGGTCTATCTGTGCTCCGAAGCAAACGAGCACACCCATGAGATCTTCACCGCGGGTGGGGGGAGGTACGGCCGGATATTCGTCGGCACCAATCGAGGTTGGTTCGCCGGCCAGCGCGCAGTCCCCGAGGTCGAGCAGCTCGCGGACCACATCGAAGAAGTCCGTGACATCTCACAGGTCGAGGTGCCGCTCAGCAACAACGAGGAGATCATGCTCCTCGCCCAGATGCTGGCCGGCTGAGCATGCCCATCGATGTCGAGAAAGCCCTGGGAGCCTCCCTCCCGGGTTCCACCTACAGCTGGACCGAAGACGACGTCATTCTCTATCACTTGGGCATTGGGGCGGGCGTTCCGCCCACCGATGCAGGCGAGCTTCGCTACGTCTACGAAGGGGATCTTCAGGTTCTCCCCACCTACGGGACCATCCCGCCATTCGGGGTGATGATGGGCCTGGGTGCCGTCGACGGCCTCGAGCTCGATCTGGCCTCGGTTCTCCACGGCGAGCACGAATTGGAGATCCATCGTCTCATCCCGACCTCGGGGACCGTGATCCAGGAAGGGAGGGTGACCGGAATTTACGACAAAGGGCGGGGCGCTCTGGTCGTGCTGGAGGTCGAGTCGAGGCTGGAGAAGACGGGTGAGTTGCTCTTCACCAATCGTCCTTCGATCTATCTACGCGGGGAGGGCGGCTTTGGAGGCGACACCGGCCCGCCGTCCGGGCCCGAGGCGCCGACCCGCGAGCCCGATCAGGTAGTCGAAACCATGACCCTGCCCCAACAGGCTTTGCTGTATCGGATCTCCTCCGGGGACAAGAACCCATTGCACGCCGACCCCGGGTTCGCTGCTTTCGCCGGCTTCGATCGCCCGATCCTCCATGGTCTGTGCACCTTTGGGGTCGTCGGCAAGGCCGTGGTGGACCACGCCCTCGAGGGACGACCCGAGCTGATGGCCTCCTACCGGGCCCGGTTCTCCGGCGTGATCTTCCCCGGGGAGACGATCAGGACCTCGATCTGGGACGAAGAAAGCCACCTCGCGGTCGCCGCGGAGTCACTGGAGCGGGGGACAGCGGTCATCTCGAACGGGGTGGTGACCCGAAGGCCGTAGACGGCCGACTCAGGCCGTTATCTTGACCGGGGTCCCGATCGGGACCATCTCGTGGAGCCTGGTAATCACATCGTTGGGGACCCGGACACAGCCGAGTGAGGCCGCGTTCCCGATCGAGCCGGGCCGGTTGGTGCCATGGATGCCGATGATCCCGTCCCCGCCGTTGTACTCGGTGATCGTGTCGGAGCGTGCCGAGAGGCCAAACGCGTGGGGGCCCCACGGACTTGTGGGATTGTCAAGCGTGACACTGTCGGTGATGAAGAACTCACCCTCCGGAGTCGGGTTGCGTTGACTGCCGACGGCAACCGAGGTGGTCAGGATTTCTCTTCCATCCTCGAGGTAGGTGAGGGTGCGCTCTGAAAGGTCGATCTCGACCTTGCCTTCGACCATGTAGAGCATCAGGTCTCTGGCTTTGACCCATCCCTCGCTCCCGTTGGGGCGCATCGGCAATCTCACCCGCGCCCATCCGTCAACCGGACCTTCGACTACCTCGAGCACGGTCACCGTCCCCAGGATGGTGGTGTGGGGCATGGTGAGCGTGGCCTCTGTCGACTGTCGCGTCTCGTAGATCTCGGTGTCACCGACGGTCATCGCCACCAAGGTTCTGTGCGCGGGCAGCGATTCTGCGCTCAAACCGCCGAAGGTCGGCTCAGGCCGGGGCAGCGTTGTTGGTGGTGCCGCCGGTGCTGCCGGTGCTGCCGGTGCCGGCGCCACCGTTGTGGAGGGTGCGGCAACAGGCTCGACCACCCGTGCAACCTCGGCCGAATTGCCACATCCAGCAAGAGACAGGGCGAAAGCCAATGCGAGCGAAGCCCGGCGCATCATCACAATGGTATCGGCCGATCCGGATCGGACTTTTGGCCGGATTCGGGCTGGGAGTCCGGGAGCCGACGATCTCTCTAGCCTCGGCGGCTGATGCAACGTGTTTACGTGTCTGCCTTCGTCCCGGAGGACATCGTCGGGCCCCTGAGATCGGTGGCGGCAGTCGGGGTGTGGGATGGCGGCGGGCCGGCACCCAGAGAGGTGATGCTCCAACAGGTGGTCGACTGCGTGGGCTTGCTTTCAATGCTCGTGGACACGATCGACACCGAGCTTCTGGACACCGCTCCGAGACTGCGCGTGATCTCACAGATGTCGGTCGGGCTCGACAACGTGGACTTGGAGGCCTGTGAGATGCGAGGCATCCGCGTTGGCCACACACCCGACGTCCTGACAGAGACCGTGGCCGACACCGCCTTTGCACTGATGGCGGCCGTGGTGCGGAGAATCCCGGAAGGTGCCGCGATCGTCCGTGAGAATCGGTGGGGGATCTGGGACCCATGGGCCAATCTGGGTGACGATCTCCACGGTTCGACTTTGGGGATTGTGGGGATGGGTCGCATCGGCCAGGCCATCGCACGCCGCGCCGCCGGCTTTGCCATGAACGTGGTCTACAGCTCACCTTCGGACAAGCGCCTCCCCGACGCCACACACCTCGCAATTGACGAGCTCCTCGGTGTGGCGGACCTGGTTGTGCTGGCGGCACCATTGACACCGGGAACCAAGCATCTGATCGGGGCCGCCCAGTTGGGCTCGATGAAGGACGGCTCCTACCTCATCAACGTGGCCCGTGGTGGCCTGGTCGACACCGCGGCCCTGGTCGATGCCTTGCAAGGAGGCGTGATCCGAGGAGCCGCGCTGGATGTCACCGATCCCGAGCCACTACCGCCCGATCATCCGCTCCTCGCGATGGAGAACTGTCTGATCGTCCCCCACATCGGGAGTGCTTCGATCAATACCCGGAGGGCGATGGCCCAGCTGGCTGTCGACAACCTGATCACCGGACTGGCCGGAGGCACGATGCCGGCTCGGTTCAGATCCAGATCGGTAGTGCCCGATCAATGATTACCCTCATGAAGCCCCTTCAGCCTCTGGTCAGATCCCCATGGTCGAATTGCCAAACGCCGCCTCAGTCGAGCACAACCCGAGTCAGGAACGTCTCAGGGAGCTGGCGCTTGCCTCGATGCCCAGGCTCACGCTCACCCAGTTCGGGAACCTCAACTACGAGGCCGAGGTCACGGCGCGACTGAAGAACTCGACCTTCTTCGTTGCTGACGAGGAGATCCATCAGAACCGGATCTCTCGGGCGGAAGCGGAGGAATGGGCCCGGCTTCAGGATGCCCACGTAGGCGGGAAGGCGATGCTGTTGATCGAGGGCTACATCGGCCCCGATCCCGCCTTTCGCACCGGCGCCAGGCTGTTCATCGAGGCGGGCCAGCCCAACATCGCAGGCATGCAGGCCCATCTGTTCTTTCCCACGGATGAATCGTGGCGCCCGCACTTCACGGTCATCTACACCCCGACTCTTCCCGCACCGGGCAAACCCGATGATCGCCTGATCCTGGTCGACCTGGAGAACTGGGTGACACGGGTCTTTGGCTCCGATTACTTCGGAGAGTCGAAGATGGGTGGGCTGCGCATGTGGAATCGATCCGTATATGACCAGGGCGGGCTCGCCCTCCATGCCGGTCTCAAGACCTATCCGGCGTCATCGACGAGGACCGGTGATGAGGAGTCGATGCTGATCATCGGCCTGTCCGGGACCGGGAAGACCACGACTACCTTCCGGCAACAGGCCGGCTCATTGCCGGTTCAGGACGATTTCGTCGCCCTCATGCCCGGTGGGGTGATCCACACCACGGAGGCCGGTTGTTTCGCCAAGACCTATGGCCTCGACCCCGACGACGAGCCCACTATCTACGGTGGGACCACCAGCACCGACGCCTGGCTCGAGAACGTGTCCGTGGGGCCCGACGGGGTGGTCGATTTCTTCGATACCCGCTACACCGCCAACGGGCGCTCCACCTTCCCCCTCCAGCACATCAGGCATCGCGATCCGAGTGGCGTCCCGCCGGCCCGTTATCTCCTCATCCTCAATAGATCCGAACATGTCGTCCCTGGCGTCTCCCGGCTCAGGCGGGAACAGATTGCGGCCTTTTTCATGCTGGGCGAGACCAAGGGGACCTCCGCGGGCGGGACGGCGGAGGCCGGCAAGAGCCTTCGGGTGCCCGGCACCAACCCGTTCTTCTTCAATGACGACTCATGGCAGGGGAATCGGCTGCTCGAGATCCTGGCCACGACTCCCGAGCTCGAGGCCTTCGTCCTCAACACCGGCCGCGTCGGCGGGGAAGGGGATGGCTCCAAGAAGGTGAGCATCGCCGCCTCTTCGGCGATGGTGCAGGGGATTGTCGAGGGGACGATCGAGTGGGAGATCGACCCCGACTTCGGCTACGAGGTGGCCGTATCGGTACCCGGGGTCGACGACCCTGATCTCCTTCGCCCCAGGCTCCTCTACGAGAGTCGCGGCCGGGGACAGAAATACAGGTCGATCGTGGACCGACTGAAGGCCGAGCGGGTCGCCTATCTCACCGGATATCGGGGCCTCGACCCTGAGATCCTGGCCGGTCTTAACGGCTGAGGATTCTCAGCCCTCCTCTGGGAAGACGACCAGGAGACACCCTGTCACCAACCAGATGTCGGCCACCGGGGCCAGCATCACGTTGCTGACGCCACGTGTCGACCCCGGCTCGAGGCTGGAATCGGTCAGGTCCCACTTCAGGCCCCTGGTGTTGATCCCCTCCACCTCGCCACCCACCGGGAGCAGCGTCACCGTGGCCCCGATGTCGCCGTGGACCTGGCGCCTTTGCCTGACCACGTGACTTCGACTGCGACTCGAGATCCAATCGATTTCCTCGACAATGCTCCAGCGGTCCGAGCAGATGAGCCCCGCGGTGGCCAACTCGTGGTCATGGCGGCCACCGGTGCCGCCCACGATGACCAGCCGGCCCGGGTCCTCCCTGATCGCGCGCTCGAAAGCGAGATCCAGGTCGGTCTGATCCTTGTCGACCGGGTATCGCTCGACGATCACGTGGTCGGGGAGGGGGGAGGTGATGATCGAGTCCATGTCTCCAACTACCACGTCGACCCGATAGCCGAGGGAGATGGCCGCCTCGTAACCGCTGTCGGCGGCCACGATCAGGTCGGGGACCGGCAACTCCTGGGCGAGCTCGGGGCGGAGATGGTCCCCTCCGGCGAAGATGAGGATCGTGTCCATCGAGAATGACAAAATCGTCTTACGCGCGTATTCGCGGGTAAGAGTTAACCTTCAAGTAGAGGTTGATAGTGGAGTAGTCATTGGCGGGCTGGAGAAACCCGCTGATCCGCCCGTCACCTTCCCGTTTTGGCGCGGAGATCTGGACCCCAAGGTCCAGATCTCCCCCCCCCCCCCCCCAAAAACGAAGGGACCACGCTCATTCGACAACGACCTCCAGGAGAGCTTCGGCCTTGCGAAGACTGCTTTCCACATCTTCGGGCGTCGTGGCACGAGCGTAGACAAAGCCGAGATACCGGTCGCCTTCCGGGGGTGGCTCGAGATGCCGGCCCGGTCGGACCGTGATGTCCATCCCGGTCACGTACGGCAATTGGCGCACCGCTTCGGTGTTGCGAATCTCGACGAATCGCCCCTCCTCAGGGATCGGGATCATCAGCACCCCGCTGGCCACCCCCTCGCGACGCAACTCTGGTTTGTCCATTCCGAGGGCATTGCGAAGGATCAGTGTCTCCAGAGTCGTGCCCATGAGCCCGAAATTGAGGCTCTTCGAGCACAAACCGCCGATGGAGCGGGCGGCAACCTCGATCACCCTGACCTGGGTTCCCTCCACCATGAGCTCGATGTGGACCGGGCCATGGGTGATGCCGATCGCGTCGAGGGCGGCTTGTGCCACACGTTCGCATTCGCTGGCCGTCGTGGCCGGAAGACGGGACGGTGTGACCAGAATCGTCTCCGGGAAGAAGGGGCCCTCACCGGAGTCCGGCTTGTCGAAGATGGCGAGGACCGTCAACACGCCGTCGTTGACCAGCCCTTCGACTGCCACCTCGGTCCCGGGCATGTACGACTCCATCACCACCACCGCCGCCTCGCCCACGATTCGACGCAGGCGCTGCAACCGGGGCAGCAGGTCCTCCTCGCGATCAACCTTCATCACACCCTGACCGGCGGCCCGGTCCACCGGCTTGATCACCAGTGGGTAACCGATGCTCGCCGCCTCCTTCTTGACGTCGTCATCGGGCTCGATCACCGCGAACCGGGGCTGGGGCACCTCTGCCGCCGCCAGCGCCCGCCGTTGCGACGCCTTGTTTCTGGTGGCTGCCGCCGCCTCAGGTGGGTTTGATCGCAAGCCGAGGGTCTGGCCGGTGAGGGCGGCGACGACCACCCCGGCGTCATCGGCCGCCACCACCCCGTCGATCCCGACTCGGTCACCGAAGGAAACGATGGTCTCTGCGGCTAGGGCCGGGTCGGTGCAATCGATCTGCAGATACCCGTCGCCCATCTCGATCGGCGGCGGGGCTTCCGAAGCGACGACCAGACCCACACCGAGGGCCTCGGCCGCGGCCACGAAGTCGGCTGCCCGGTAGGTGGTGCTGGGGAGGACGACAACAGCGGTCGGCATGGGCTTTCTCGTGGCGGCCATTACCATGCTCGCAGATGTCCGAACCCACCGTGATCAGCATTGCTCCCGATGCCCTCGACATGATCCTGCAGCTGCGGGACCAGGAGCCGGGAGAGGGCGAGTTCTCGCTCTCCATCGAGGTGACCGGTTTCCGCGGCCCCCAATTCACCTATGAGCTGGCCTTTGTTGCCCTAGCCGACAAGAAGGAAGGCTGGGTGGTCGAGCGTCATGGCGATCTTGCGGTGATCTTTCCCGAGGCCGACATCCCCAAGCTCGAGGGTGCCTCGCTCGACCTGACCGACCAGGGCTTGGCGATGAACAACCCAAACAGCCCGTCGTCGCCGGCGATGTCGGGGGTCCACGGTGACCTGACCGGCCCGCTGGTCGATCAGGTGCAACAGGTCCTCAACGAGCAGGTCAACCCGGCGATCGCGGCACACGGAGGGGGGGCCGAGTTGGTCGCGGTGGACGGGACCATCGCCTATCTCCGGTTGTACGGGGGTTGTCAGGGATGTGGCCTGGCCCAGGTCACGCTCAAGCAGGGCATCGAGCGCACATTGCTCGAAGCCATCCCCGAGCTGACCCAGGTCGTCGACGTCACCGATCACGCCTCGGGTGAGAATCCGTATATCGAGAGCCAGAAGAAGTAGCCAGCCCGATCTCGTGGAGGAGGCATCTTGAGCGGACCGGTTCAAGCGCTCGACGCCACGGTCGAGCAAGGGCCGCTGACCCACATCGAGGTCAGGGAAGGCCGGACTGCCATTGTGGGCGCGACGACGGTGTCCCGGGTGTTGCCCACCAAGGGTCGGCGCACGGTCGGTCCCTGGTGCTTCGTGGATCTCATCCTCCCCCCGGATTTCGAGCATCCGCATCCGCTCGAGATCGGCCCCCATCCTCACACCGGCTTGGCAACAGTCACCTGGCTCTTGGAGGGGTCAGCCCTCCACAGTGACTCTCTCGGGACCGAGCAGCCGATCCACCCCGGTCAGCTCAATCTCATGACGGCGGGCCGCGGCATCGCCCACGCCGAGTTGGGCACCACCACCGGGATCCATGGCGTTCAGATGTGGCTGGCCCAGCCCGAGCAGACCCGGCACGGGGCCTCCCGGTTCCAGCACGTCCCCGATTTGCCGGTCGCCGACTTTGCGACGGCCGAGGCCACGGTGATGGTGGGCACACTCGACGGAGCGGGGTCGCCGGCCGAGGTTGATACCAAGATGGTGGGTGCGGACATCAGGGCGCGGCCGGGCCGTCTCGAGATCCCGGCCCAGCCCGACTT
>JBBDQO010000011.1:0-44979 GCA_040905925.1 Acidimicrobiia bacterium
AGTTCCAGTCCCCGGCGAACGCGGAGTCTCCAGGATTGCCGAAGTAGAAAGAGGTTGTGACCCGCGGCGCCGAGATCGTCTCCCACCGGTGCCAACGCCCGGCGGGGTCCTGAAAGATCACACGATCGCATTCCAAGTTCGGCTGACAGATGTTGGGAACGTCCTGCTCATTGGAGATGACCGAGTTGATCACCACGGGTGTTCCGGCTCCCTGGACGAAGATGCCGGGGTAGCCGCTGGTCTCGAATCCGTCGCTTGGGTTGTGGCGAAGTACCGATTCCTCGATGACGAGGGTCCCGGTGTTGTTGTTGCTCACGAAGAAGATGGCGCCTCCACCTTCGTTGGCATGGTTGTTCTCGATCGTGCTCCCCAAGAGTCGCAGGGTGAACGTGTTGCCATCGAGGTATATCGCGCCACCGCTGCCGCCTCCAGGCGTGCCACCTTGTTGCGGATTGGCGCCCCAGCCGATGGCCTGGTTGTTGCGAAAGACGCTGTTGATGATGGTCCACGAGACACCGATGCTGCTGATGCCGCCGCCGTTGGAGCAGATGCCGCTTTCGAAAGTGGTGTTGACGACGTAGACCGGCAGATTCTCGTGCTGGCTGAACACGCGCAAGGCGGCACCGCCGACGTCGGGGCCAGTCGGGTCACATCGGTTTCCGATGAAATGACTGTTCACCACCTTGAATCGGCCGCCTCGCACGAAGACAGCGCCGCCTCCTCCGCCTCCTTCGAGACCCTCGGTGGACCCGGTCGAATTACCGTCCACGAACGTGAGGTTCTGCACCGTGAGCCGGGGGTGGTCCTGGTTCTGACAGTGGGAGGTGGTCCACTTCTGCGTCTGGTCGCAGGTGTTCATGTAGAGGATGCGACGCACTCCACCGCCGCTGAGCGTGACCAGCCCGCCACCGTCGATGACGATCTCGGGACCAGTGTCGTTCACGATCTTGGCGGTCTGGATCATCACGATGGTCACCGGGTTCGGCCCGCAGTCGAAAGTGATGATCCCGCCCAGTGCCACCGCGGCCACGACGGCCGACGAGGTGCAACTCTGGGGCGTGCCGTTCCCGATGATCCGGTTGGGATTGGATGTGTCGACCGCGCCAGCTTCAGGGGGCACTGGATAGGCACCGGCGGACTGGGCCGCAGCGAGGCTGAAAGCGAGCAGCAGCGCGGCTGTCATGGCGGCGAGCATTAGCAAACGTCGACTCCACACCGCGATCACAGCGCCTACATCGGCCAATGTCCGTGGCTCCTTGAGATGCCAGGCCCAGCACACCGTTCATGGATGTAATAACTCTGGAACCGTTTGAGAATGGTGTTCTCGTGTCCGAGCCCTGATTATCAATCGAAAGCCCTGATAGACCGATGGGCATGAGGCCTGGTCAATGAGATGACTCAGCGCGGAAATGTGGTCTGGGCTCAGGTAACGATGATGTCGAGGATTCGTCATCCCGCCAGGGGTGGCATCATCCCTACCACGATCTGATTCTCGCCACGGGAGTGGGCTGATGATGGAACCGAAACCGACCCTGACGTTGGTCGTTCTCAACGACGGCCCCTACGGCACGGAGCGCAGCTACAACGGTCTGCGGCTGGCCGGCTCGCTCGCCAAGCGCGATGCCGAGGAGGTGCGGGTGTTCCTCATCGGCGACGCCGCAGCATGCGCGAAGGGGGGTCAGAAGGTGCCTCAGGGTCACTACAACCTCGAGCTGATGCTGCGGTCAGTGACAGTTCGCGGGGGCGTTGTCGGCGTATGCGGCACCTGCATGGATGCCCGCGGTATCGCCGCTGAGGAGCTGGCCGATGGGTGTCATCGGAGCACGATGGATGAGTTGACCGACTGGACCCAGCAGGCCGACCGCGTTCTGGTGTTTTGACGTGACCCTGCTCACCGGCGTCGGCTTCATCCCCGGGGCTGCTGGCCGAGCCAAGGTAGGAGTCTGACGATGACAGAACACACAACTGTGCTTGTGTTGGGTGGGGGAGTAGGAGGGGCGGTTGCCGCCAGGTCACTGCGCAAGAAACTGCCCAAACAGCACCGGATAGTCGTCGTCGACCGGGAACGGGATCACCTGTTCTCCCCTTCCCTGCTGTGGCTCATGACCGGCAAGCGGACACCAGGCTCAATTTCGCGTCCACTCGACCGCCTCGCCAGGAGGGGCATCGAGGTCATCCACGGCGAGATCAGCAGCATCGAAGTGGACACCCGCTGCGTCCACGTCGGCGTTGCGCCCAGAGGGAACGACAGGGCCTTTGAGACGGATTACCTCATCGTTTCGCTCGGGGTGGATCTGGCTCCCGAGACGATCCCGGGCCTGGCCGAGGGCGGACACAACTTCTACACGTTGCAGGGAGCCGAGAGTCTCCGCGACGCCCTGGCCGAGTTCAACGGGGGACGTGTCGTCGTATTGACGGCGGCACCGGCCTACAAATGCCCGGCAGCCCCGTATGAGGCAGCGATGCTCCTCCTCGATCACTGTCGCAGGCGAAGACTCGACATCGAAGTCGACCTATATGCGGCCGAACCGGGCCCGATGGGCGTTACAGGTCCCGACGTGTCAGCACAGGTCCGGCTCATGGTCGAGAACAGAGGAATCACTTTCCATCCGGAGCATCAGGTGACCGAAGTCGACCCTTCGGCGAAGACGATCGCTTTCGCCAACGGCGCCACAGCGAGCTTTGACCTGCTCGCCTATGTGCCACCTCACCGGGCACCACGGGTGGTCCGCGAATCTGGTCTCGTCGACGACTCTGGCTGGATCCCCGTAGACCGCCACACCCTGCACACCCGATTCCCTGGGGTATACGCCATCGGCGACGTCACCGGCATCCCCCTCAGAATGGGCAAGCCGCTCCCCAAAGCAGGAGTGTTCGCCGAGGGCCAGGCTGAAGTCGTCGCAGACAACATCGCCCGCACCATCACTGGCAGGGGCGAACCGGCGTCGTTCGACGGGCACGGGAAGTGCTTCATCGAGACCGGAGGCGGCAAGGCTGGCTTTGGTATCGGCGACTTTTACGCCGAACCCCAACCGCAGATCACCCTGCACCGACCATCCCGTCGCTGGCACGTGGGAAAGCTCCTCTTCGAACAGAACTGGCTCCGATTCCGTATCTGAAGCCTCGAAACGATCCACGTCGCTTCATGGATGTCAATCCTGTCGAACCGACCGAGGCACTCGATACGATGACAAGACGAGGTGGTCCAATGCATATCTCGATCGACGAACTCCTTGCGAACGCTCGCATTGGCTTGGCGCGAGTGGAGGTTGGGCAACTTATCTATGAGATGGCGGCCGGTGCGCTCGTTATCGACCTCCGGCCCCTCGAGCAGCGTCAGCGTGATGGATCGCTCACCGGTGCTCTGGTTATCGACAGGAATGTCCTCGAGTGGCGATTGGCACCTTCGAGCCAGTCACGGCTAGTTGACCTGGATCGGGAACAACGAGTGATTCTGGTATGCAATGAGGGTTACAGCTCGAGCCTGGCGGCGGCGAGCCTGCAGGAGCTGGGTCTGCCCCTAGCCACCGATCTCGTCGGTGGGTTTCAAGCTTTGATCGCCCAAAGTCATCCAATGATCTCGACTGAACACGCCAGTTGATGGTTGCTTCGGGAGGGCTACCAGAGGTCATCGCTTCCAGGTCTCGCCGTACCTGGCTCGAGCGTCTTCCCGCCTGGGCCAAGCGTCTGGTGACGATTGGAGCGCTGGCAGAGGATGACGAGGAGGAGCGGCTTCGAAAGGCATCGCTGGTCTTGACGGCAACCATGATCAGCGCTCTGGCGATTTTCTGGGTTGGGACCTATGCCCTGCTCGGCTTCTATGTTTCGGCAGCCATCCCCTTCGCATACCAGATCATCTCGATTGGCAGTCTCGTAGCGCTGGCTCGTACCGGGCGTTTCGAGGTTTTCAGAACCAGCCAGCTGAGCCTGATGCTCCTCCTCCCTGTGCTTCTTCAATGGAGCCTTGGCGGGTTTCTCGTGTCGAGCGGGGTGATGCTTTGGTCACTCATCTCCCCTCTCGGAGCGTTGGTCTTGTCGCCCCGCCCTCTGCCCTGGTTCTCCGCCTATCTGACGTTGACTGTCGTCTCGGGCGTGGTTGAGCCGTTCTTGGCGTCCGCTCCGATCCCTGCATCAGTCACCGTCGTGTTTTTTGTGCTGAACATCGGGGGAGTGTCGGCCGTGGTCTACTTCCTACTTCGCTACTTCATGAGGGGATTGGCCTTGGAACGGGAGAAATCAGAGAGGTTGCTCCTCAACGTGTTGCCGGTGTCGATCGCCCGCCGGTTGAAAGCAGGGGAACGGCCTCTCGCTGACCGCTTCGAGGAGGCAGCGGTTCTCTTCGCTGACCTGGTCGGTTTCACTCCCATGTCAGAGAAACTGACGCCCGAGGAGCTCGTGGGGATGCTTGATGGGCTCTTCTCAGAGTTCGATGCGATGGCCGAGCAGCGACAACTGGAGAAGATAAAAACCGTTGGCGATGCGTACATGGTGGTGGGCGGTCTGCCCGAACCGCGCCCAGATGCGGCGGAGGCGGTGGCTGAGATGGCATTGGAGATGCAGGAGTTGGTCGCGGGGTACGACACTCCCTTTGGGCAGTTGCTCCGCCTTCGAATCGGCATAGACATAGGACCGGTGGTCGCTGGTGTGATCGGAAAGAAGAAGTTCACCTACGACCTCTGGGGTGACACCGTCAACGCTGCCAGTCGGATGGAGTCACACGGGATCCCAGGCAAGATCCAGGTGACACCCCGCGCTTATGACCGGCTGAAGCACCGCTTTCGCTTTCAGCCGCGCGAGCCGGTGGAGGTCAAAGGCAAAGGGAGAACCGTGCCGTGGCTCCTCATAGGACGCGGTGAGGGGGTTGCGACTGATCCAAAAGCAGCAGAGAGTGGCTGAAGTCAGATGGCGACGAGGCCCCGTTCCCGCGACTCTCGAAGCGATCTCTGGTTTCGACCCCCGTCACCCAGAAAAGAGGCTCGTCAGCTTCCCGGAATGAGGTCGAGCGAACAGACGTTCGAATATGCGTGATGAAGCAGCAGATCAGAGACATGTATTCCTCGAAGCTCGTCGACGAGGCTGGCCGCTTGGCTGCTGATCCGCTCAGCCAATACCTGGCCAATGTGGGAGGCCACGATCTGCTCACCGCCGAGGACGAGGTCCGGCTCGCCCAGGCCATCGAGGCGGGTGAGGAGGCACGTCGTCGCTTGGACGCCGGGGATCTCGAGGGGACCGCGGAGCGCAGGATTTTGGAGCATGCGGTTCGAGAAGGGCGTCGCGCCCGTAAGCAGTTCATCGAGGCAAACTTGCGTCTGGTTGTCGCCAATGCTCGTCGCTATGCGGGTGGCAAGGTGGACATGCTCGACCTCATCCAGGAAGGGAACTTGGGGTTGATCACGGCCGTCGAGAAGTTCGACTGGCGCAAGGGGTTCAAGTTCTCCACCTACGCCACCTGGTGGATCCGCCAGGCTATGCAGCGCGCCCTGGCCACTCTTGGTGAGTCGATTCGAGTGCCCGCGGGCGTCTTCGACGTCATTCCGGTGGTCCGAGTCGCCTCCGAGAAGCTCAGGGCCAAGCTCGGTCGGTCTGCCACAGTCGAGGAGATCGCCCAAGAGACGGGGATCAACCCGCATGACATCGAAAGGGCGCTGTCGGTGGCAACGACCGTGGCTCTCGAGACCCCGGTCGGTGAGGGTGGGGCGTCGTTGGGAGAACTCATCGCGGACGCGGAAGCGCTCGATCCCGAGATCGAGGCGGAGCGGCGGATGGTCGAGGAAGCCCTCGGAGAAAGCCTGGCCGCGCTACCCGAAACCCATCGGCGAGTGATCGAGCTGCGATTCGGCCTCGGCGGACGCCCCCCCGCAACTTTCGCCCACATTTCGAGGGCTGTCGGTCTTGTCGAGTATCAAGTGCGCGAGCTGATCGATGAGGCCCTGGCGACACTCGCCATCGAACTCGAGGCGGTGCAAGACATGCGAGCCGCCTGACTGTCATATGTCCTTATGACGCTGTCAGGTCGACCCGCTTGGGCTTGGTCAGCTCCAGGTAGTCGCTGAGGGACATGGTGAGAGTCTCGGTGTGGTTTCCGGCGTTGAACGTGATCTCTTCGCTTCGAAGGGCGAGATCCACCAGCATCGGGACCTCGTAGAGCGGTCCAAAAGGTGGTTCAGCTCCCATTTCGCAGTCCGGGAACTGCGGCGAGAACTCGGTCTCGGCGGCGAGTCGCACGGATGTGGAATGGAGCGCGGCCTTGGCCTTGTCGAGGTCGATCATTTGGTTCCCCGGAAGCACCGCCATCACCAAGCCTTCCTCCGAGTGCAGCATGACCACTTTTGCCATCTGCTCACCAGGGACGTGCTCTGCCTCCGCGGTCTCACCGATGGTGAACGATTTGGGATGGGTCCGAGTCTCATAACGGACTCCGTGTTCCATAAGAAAGCTTCGAACTTGTTCTCCGGACATGATGGTCTCCTCGGCTCTACATACCTTTGATACGCCCTTGCTCGATCGCAGACCAGGGGAAGGTCACATGGTCGCGGCGATCGATCCCGTCTTCTCGACAGGGACCTGTTCCTCTACATGTGGGTCAATTGTTACGACATCCTTGGCTTATAGGAGGATGTGTCATGTTCAGGGACCGCATCGAGGCAGGGCGCCAGCTGGCCGAGCATCTGCTTCATCTCAAGGACCAGGACGTTGTCGTGTTGGGCCTTCCCAGGGGCGGGGTTCCCGTGGCTCATCAGGTCGCCCTGGCCTTGGATGCCCCGCTGGATGTGATCGTTGTTCGCAAGCTGGGGGTCCCCTACCAACCAGAGTTGGCGATGGGTGCCATCGGCGAGGAGGGAGTGCGCATCATCGATCCGCACATCGTGTCCATGGCCGGAGTGAGTGCCGAAGAGCTGGCCGAGGTGGAGAGGGCGGAACGGGCCGAGCTCGATCGACGTGCCCGCCTGTTCCGGGGCGGCCGTCCTAGGGAGCCGTTACAGGGCCGGGTGGCGGTGATCGTCGACGACGGGATCGCCACCGGCTCCACCGCCAGGGCGGCGGCCCAGGTGGCGCGGGAGTTGGGAGCGGCGAGGGTGGTGGTGGCCACCCCGGTGGCGCCGAGAGAAGTCAGGGCCAGGTTGGGCCGGGACGCCGATGAAGTGATCGTCGTGGAGACACCGGAGCCCTTCTACGCCATTGGTCAGTTCTATCTCGACTTCTCCCAGACGGCGGACGAAGAGGTCACTGCCATCTTGGAGCGGGCAGGCCCAACCGTCGAAGCCGGGTCGGTGTCCTCGCCCATGTCGGCTGACGGCCCTCTCCCGATCGACCAAGAGGTTTCAGTGGCCGTCGGTGGTGCCGATCTGGGTGGGCATCTAACAGTCCCCGATGGCTCGATGGGAACGGTCCTCTTTGCACACGGGTCGGGGAGCAGCCGTCACAGCCCACGCAACCGACATGTGGCCGAAGCCCTGAATCGGGCCGGATTGGGGACGTTGCTCTTCGACCTGTTGACGCCGGCTGAGGAGTCCGACAGGACGAAGGTGTTCGACATTGGGCTCCTGGCTCGACGCCTGGTGGAAGGGACCGGCTGGCTCACCAGACTCGAAACGTGGCCACCGCAGCCGATCGGGTATTTCGGCGCCTCGACCGGCGCCGCGGCCGCCTTGTGGGCCGCCTCCGAGCTCGGCGGGGACATCTCAGCGGTAGTTTCGAGGGGTGGCCGGCCTGACCTGGCCATGCAGCATCTCGCCGAGGTTCGCTCACCCACCCTTCTCATCGTGGGCGGTCTCGACACCGTCGTCCTCGACTTGAACCGGGTGGCCCAGGCCGCGATGAACTGCGAGAACCGTCTCGACGTGGTGCCAGGCGCCAGTCATCTCTTCGAAGAGCCAGGGGCCCTGGACAGAGTCGCCTCTCTGGCTCGGGATTGGTTCGTCACGCATTTTCGGACATGAGCGAGCGAACCCGTCATCCCTTGACCACTCCGACCGGACGTAACCGTGCCACCTTTGCGGCGAGGTGCCCACGCGCACACACGTCGACAACCTCATCGACGTCCTTATAGGCGTATGGCGCCTCTTCGGACAGCAGCCGGATCGATCCTGGACGCACCGAGATTCCTTCGGCCTCGAGTTGGTCGCGTACTTGTGATCCAGGCTGTCGTCTCTTGGCCTGCTTACGGCTCATAACCCGGCCCGCCCCATGTGCCGCAGAGAAGAAGGCCGGGTTGTCGACTACGCCGCGGAGAACCCAAGAGCTGGTTCCCATCGATCCTGGGACCAGCACCGGCTGCCCCGTTGCCCGAAGATCCTCGGGGAGATCGAGGTGGCCCGGGCCAAAGGCTCGGGTGGCCCCTTTACGGTGGACACACAGCTCGGTGGCCCGACCATCGACGTCGTGGGTCTCGATCTTGGCCAGGTTGTGCGCAACGTCGTAGACCAGACGCATGCCCGTCTTCTCCGGGGACATCCCGAAGGACTCGGCAAATGCCTGTCGGGCGGCGTGCGCCAACACGTGGCGATTGGCCCAGGCGAAGTTGGCCGAGGCGGCCATCGCCCTCAGATACTCATCGCCCTCGGGCGACCGAACCGGGACGCAGGCGAGTTGACGGTCGGGAACCGTGATCCCGTAACTGCTCATCGCCGGGCCCATTGCCCGAAGCTGGTCGGTGCAGGTCTGATGCCCCAGACCCCGCGAGCCGCAATGGAGCATCACCACCAGCATTCCCTCGGCAAGACCGAAGGCTTGCGCGACATTCGAGTCGTGGACCTCGTCCACCACCTGTACCTCGAGGAAGTGGTTGCCGGAACCCAGCGAGCCCAGCTGCCCACGTCCCCGGGCGATGGCGTGGTCGCTGATGGTCTTGGGGTCGGCCCCTGCCGATGTGCCATGTTCTTCGCAGCGCTCCAGGTCTTCTTCCCAGCCGTATCCGGCTTCGAGGGCGGCTGCAGCCCCCCTGGCGAGCACCCCGGGCACCAGGTCCCCGGGAGCGATCGCTCCCTTGCCCAGCCCTCGTGGGATGCTCTGATCCAGGTTGCGCATCACCCGTTCCCGGTGCGAATTGAAGTCGGCTTCGGTGAAGTTCGATGCGAGCAGCCGCACGCCACAGCAAATGTCGAAGCCAACCCCTCCAGGGGAGACGACCCCGTCGGCGTCGACGTCGGTGGCGGCCACCCCGCCGATGGGGAACCCGTACCCCCAATGAATGTCAGGCATGGCGAAAGACGCTCTCCTGATCCCCGGCAGCTGGGCGACGTTGGCCACCTGTGTCGTCGCGTGCTCCAGTAGTACCAAATCCATGAGCGTCTGCGAGGCGAAGATCAGGCCCGGCACTGTCATTGCCCCAAAGGGGGCGAGCTCCCAGACCACATCGGAGATCCGTCGGTACTCCACAGCCTCCACTTTGGCCGGTGTGATCACCGTTCGCTAGGGCCGATGGTCAGACATCGAAATACACCCGGCCATACCACCCATCCTC
The DNA here is from genome assembly GCA_040905925.1 of Acidimicrobiia bacterium. Lineage (GTDB taxonomy): Bacteria > Actinomycetota > Acidimicrobiia > Spongiisociales > ZC4RG35 > JALYNX01. The sequence continues at coordinate 9,464 of JBBDQO010000011.1, forward strand.
CCTCTCCTCGACCACCAGCCGGTGATAGGTGACTGCCTTGATCGGAGGCCCGGACGGCTCGACAGCGGCGACCGGGACGCCGCCCGCCTCCACGGTGATGGCAAGACCGCCGGGGCTCGAGTCGACCCTGAAGGCGCAGAATACAAGGTCCTCGATCTCGGAGAGATAGACCAGCTCAGAGAGGGTGTCCACCACCAGATCCTCGGGGGTGGCCGATTCGACCCTGACCTTGGTCCACCGCACGGCGGCCGACGGCTCAATGGTTGCGACGAGGCTGAACATGCCAGTCGCCAGCTCCGCGACCAAAGATGGAAGCGAATCACCGGTCGCTTCGATCCCGGTGTCCGCAGTGTGGGAGAGCACCCGATAGGACATGGCTGTGATTCTGGTCGTCACGGATGGGCGACTCGATCATATGAAGCTCCGCAACCAGGCGGAACGGCGTCCCGGCGTTAAGGGTGATCCACCACATCGTGGCCAGGGAGCCGATGATGACAATTAGGCCTGTCACCCGGGCCGCAAACAACAGGCGGGACGTCCCGGAGTCTTTTCGATCTACCTCGATGGGCAGAGCCGAGCTCATGTGACAATGATGACATTACGGTCGTTACGGAGTCGTTACGGCCGAGTTGCCTATTTCAGCCCTCGTCAATGGCAATCAGCCTTGGGTCGTCCGCAAGGTGGCGTCACTTGTCTCCGGCTCTGCCACCCCAAGTGCGTCGACGCCTGCCCGAGGTCTGACTCATTGGTCCATCTCGCTCCGGCTCAGGCGTACATCAATGATCCCGGGGTGGTAAGCAACTCTCCAGTCTCCAGCCATGTCTTCAGCCCGGAGAGAATCATGGGCCAGCCACCGTAGATCTCGTTGTTGGCACCCTCGCGCATCTGGTCGTGGGTCACGGTCAGACGACAGGAGTCACCGACCGGCTCGATGTCCCAGGTGACTCTCGAGGTGCCCTCGCTTTTCACTTCATCGCTCCAAAGGGCAACCATGCTCTGTACCAATCGGCGCTGCGGGTCGACCTCGAGGTTTTGTCCCTCCCCGAGCAATCCTGGGGCGTTGGGGTGGCTCATCTCGAAGCGTGACCCTGGTGTGCCCCGTTGCAGACCGGCCACGCTATCCCGAGAGCTGCCTAACGGGCTACCGATATGTAGTCCCGACTGAGATCCTTGATGGACGGGCACCCGATGAGGGCCATCGTTCTCTTGATGTCCGATGCCAACAGGCTCAACACGTGGTCGACTCCGGCTTCTCCTGCGGCTCCCAGCCCATATAGATATGCGCGGCCTGCCATACAGGCGGTTGCACCCAACGCCAGCGCCTTGACGATGTCGCTGCCCCTGCGCACGCCGCCGTCGCAGATGATCTCTGTGCGACTGCCAACAGCGTCGGCAACCGAGGGCAGTAAGTCGAGGGGAGTCGGAGCAGAGTCGAGTTGGCGCCCGCCGTGATTGGAGAGGGCAATCGCTTCCACGCCCTCGTCGGCGGCGATGATCGCGTCAGCCACGGTCTGGATCCCCTTGAGCACGATCGGGCCGCTCCATTGACTGCGAAGCCACTCCACGTCCTTCCACGACAGGCCCGGGTCGAACTGGCTGCCAACGTATTCGGCCAGAGACACAGCTTCGGCCCCGTCGCCCACCTCGCGCCCGACCACATTGGCGAACACGATCGGCTCGTGCGTCAGGAACTGCCACGTCCAACCCGGATGGACGATCCCGTCGAAGATCGTTGAGAGCCCCAATTTGGGTGGAAGCGTGAAGCCACGCCTCGCATCGCGTTCCCGCCTCCCAAGCACAGCAGTATCAACCGTGAGACACAATGCCTCGTATCCCGAAGCCGCGGCTCTGTGCACCAGGTCGGCGACCAACCCCCGATCTCGCCATACATAGACCTGAAACCACAACCTGGACGAGCTGACTTCAGCGACTTCCTCGATCGAACGGGTTCCCAGAGTGGACAGGGCGTAGGGGAGGTCCGCCCGCGCCGCGGATCGAGCCACTGCCAGTTCGCCGGCAGGGTCGGCGATCCGGGTGAAGCCAGTCGGCGCCAGTACCAGAGGAAAGGCAAGGGGTTTGCCGAGAAGGGTCGATCTGATGTCGATCTCACCCATTCCGCGCAGGACGCGGGGCCGGAAGGTCACGTGACGGTACGCCTGAGTGTTGGATGCGAGAGTGTGCTCATCCTCGGCTCCTCCGTCGATGTAATCGAAGACACCACGGGGTAGCCGGCGTTTGGCGATGGATCGGAGATCGGCGACAGATACCCCGCGCCGTAGCCGGCGCCGTTTGGAACGGAACTCGACTCGTCGAAAGCGGAGCACGCTGAGAGCCCCGAACCATTGTCGTCTGCGCCTTGGGGGCCTGGGATCAGGCATGAGTCGCTCCACCAGTCACGATGTGATCTGATGTGATATGTTACACAGCTGAACGTTTTCGCTCCGGCGGAGCGTTTGAGCGAGGAGGAGCTTGGTGCCGATCGCCTGGACCACCGCGGTGGGCTCAGATCTGTTGAGAGTCTTCATGAGACTCGGATGGTGTGATGACTGAGGTCCGTTCCGTGATGGAGATCCAGGGTGTCCACAAGCGCTTCGACGCCACCCAGGCCCTGTCCGATGTCTCGCTGGAGGTTGTCTCCGGTGAGGTGCACGCCATCGTTGGTGAGAACGGCGCCGGCAAGTCGACCCTGATCAAGATCATGACCGGAATCTTCTCGGCCGACCAGGGGACGATGACGATCGATGGCGAGGTCTACGCACCTCGTGGCGCCGCCGAAGCCCAAAGAAGTGGTGTGGCCGCGATCTACCAAGAGCCCTCGGTATTCCCTGACCTCAGCGTCGCCGAGAACATCTATATAGGACACCAAGATCGGACATGGCTGGTCGATCGCCCGTCCATGATCCGCGATGCAGAGAAGATCCTCGCCACCCTCGACATCGATATCAATCCTCGGCTGCCTGCGGCCGGCCTCACGGTTGCAGGGCAGCAAGCTGTCGAGATCGCCAAGGCGATCTCCCTCGATGTCCGGGTCCTGATCATGGACGAACCAACGGCGGCGCTGTCTGCACACGAAGTCGACCGACTGCTTCGACAGGTGCGCAAACTCAAGGAATCCGGGGTCGCGGTTCTCTTCATCACCCATCGCCTCGAAGAGGTATTCGCGATCTCAGATCGGATCTCGGTGTTTCGCGACGGCCGGCGCATCTCTACTCGCTCCACGTCCGAGGTGACAGTGGAGTCTCTGGTGAAGGAGATGGTTGGCCGCGACCCTGCCGACTTCTTTGCGCGGGAGGATCATCCCACCGGCGAGGTCGTGTTGCGTGTCGAATCGCTTGGCCGCGACGGCGTTTTCTCTGACATCTCTTTCGAGCTGCACCGGGGTGAAGTGCTCGGATTCGCGGGTCTCGTGGGCAGCGGGCGCACCGACATCGCGCTGGCTCTGTTCGGTGTCGCTCCGGCCGACACCGGGACAGTGATGCTCGAGGGCACCAGCATCGATATCCGAACCCCAAAGGAAGCCCTGCATCGAGGGATCGCCTACCTATCCGAGGACCGTCGGCGGCTCGGTCTATCGATGCCGCAATCGGTCACGGCCAATGTCACGTTGGCGACCCTGGATCGGTACCGAAAGCGCTTTGGCCTTCTCGACCGGGCCAAGGAGCGTGAGGATGCCGCTTCGTTGAGCGAACGACTCGGGATCAGGACGCCGACCCTTGCCACACCGGTCAGTCACCTCTCTGGTGGCAATCAGCAGAAGACGATGCTCGCCAAATGGCTGAATGCGAGACCGAAGGTCCTGATCCTCGACGAGCCCACCAGAGGCATCGACGTGGGCTCAAAGGCCGACGTTCATCGATACGTGGACGAGCTCGCCCGTTCCGGAATCGCCATCATCCTCATCTCGTCCGATCTACCTGAGGTCATCGCAGTCAGCGACCGCGTGGCCGTGCTTCGGGAGGGAAACCTCATGGGTATCTACTCCCGCTCCGACGCAACCCAGGAGCGGATCATGGCCAGGGCGGTGGGAACCTCGTGAACAGGGAGGCGACCTTCGCTCTGGACCGACGGGGTTCATCGTGGCTTCGACCGGAGCGGGTGAAAGAGCTGACGCTTCTCGGGATCATCGGCGTATCGGTCATCCTGTTTGGGTTTGCGGTCGATGGTTATCTGAGTGGCCGGTTCTTCAATCGGGTCACTACCTCTGTTGTGATCGTTGCCATCCTCGCTGCGGGTCAGGCCTTAGTGATCATCACGCGCAACATCGACCTGTCGGTGGGCTCGGTTGTGGGGGTCGCCGCCTATTTGACCGGTGATTTCCTGGCCACCAACACAACCATCGGTGCGGCGGGTGCGATAGGCGTGGCGATGGTGGTCGGCGCCATCCTTGGAGCGGTGAACGGTCTGTTGGTCGCCTACGGGGGTGTGCCAGCGATCATCGTGACCCTCGGAACCCTGGCGATATTTCGGACGCTGTTGGCCCTGTACTCAGGGGGCGCCAACATCACTGCCGCATCACTTCCCGATTGGGTCCTCGGATTCAATCAGGTGACTGTCTTCACGGTTGGCGGATTCGAGATACGGCTCGTCTTTGTCATCGCGATTCTCGTGGTCCTGATCCTGCAGTGGGCGATGAGCAAGCTCCGTTGGGGTCGAAGGCTCTATGCCATTGGCTCTAATCCAGAAGCTGCACGGCAGGCTGGCTTGCCTGCAAGGAGACTCGTCTTCTTCGCGTTTGTTGGCTCTGGCACGTTGGCCGGGCTGGCCGGATTCATGTTTCTCGCCCGTGCCGGGACCATCAGCGCCACTGCAGGAGCGGGGCTCGAACTGGAGTCGGTTGCGGCCGCAGTGGTTGGAGGAGTGAGCATCCTCGGTGGCTCGGGCACGATCGTCGGTGCTCTTCTCGGTGCCGTGCTCATCGACACTCTCAAATTGAGCCTGGTCAGAGTTCCGGAGGTGAGCGAATTCTGGCGAGATGCCTTTTTGGGAGTCCTGATCCTGGCCGCGGTGCTACTCGATACCTGGCTTCAGAGGCGGTTCACCCGGCGCTGGTCTGCTGAGGCGCGCCGGGCCGAAGGCCATTTGACCGCCGGCACGGGGCAGATCCGCCCGGTGCTCGATGGAGGGTCCTCGGATGCGTGAATGGGTAGCCAAGCACCGATGGGAGGCCATCTTGATAGTGATCCTCGCGATCACCATCGTCGTGAACGTCGCCCTCTCGCCGTTCTATCTCGGCGTCGGCAATTTCATCAATCTGTTCTGGCTCTCGATCGAGAAGATCATCGTCGTCATCGTCATGACGTTCGTGATCATCAACGGTGAAATCGACTTGTCGGTGGCCTCGGTCATGGGATTCTCGGCCGCGGTGTTGGCCACGCTCCATCTTGGCGGAGAGGTGCCGTTTGGCATCGCGATCGTGATCGCGCTGGCGGCTGGCGCGCTTGCCGGTTTGATTCAGGGCTTCCTGGTCGGTCGCGTCGGCCTGCCTTCGCTTGTGGTGACCCTTGCCGGCTTGATCGGATTCCGCGGAGCGGCACGGGTCCTGCTCGAGGATCGGTCGATCGGCGACTTTCCCGAATGGTTCGATCGTCTCGGTCAGCACCCATTGGTCGGGCCTATTCCCCTGGCTCTGTTTGTCTTTTTCGCCGGGTTGGCAGTTGCCTGGGTCACCCTCGAGCGCGGTGCCCTCGGTCGGGAGGTTTACGTCACCGGGGACAGCGCAGACGTTGGACGGTATTCCGGAATCGAGGTCGGCGGCTTGAAACTCCGACTGTTGGTCACATCAGGACTGGTGGCAGGGCTGGCCGGCGTCATGTTCGCCGCACGGCTCGGATCAGTGCGTGGCAGCCTCGGCGAGTTTTTCGAACTCGACATCATCACCATGGTCCTGCTTGGCGGAGTGAGCATCTTCGGCGGATCGGGTTCGATGTTGGGCGTCGTTCTGGCCATCTTCACGGTGCTCAACATCCGCAATGGCCTTGGGCTGGCCAATGTCGACGGCATCGTCCAAACCGGCGTGATCGGTCTGTTACTGATCGGATCGGTCCTGATTCCAAATCTTGCCCAGAGATTCGGCTCGCGGCGCGTTGCGCTCGAGGCCGTGGCTCATGGGCCCTCTTAACGAACGAAGAAACGGGAGGTAGTTGAGTCAGAACGAACACACCAGCAAGAAACAGGACAACCAAGAGGAGGAAGGGAAAGTGACAGCAATCAAACGAAGGATGCGAAGACTGGGACTGTTGGCAGTTTTGGTCCTGGTGGTCGCCGCCTGCGGGGATGATGGCGGTGACGCCACCACGACTGCCGCAGGCGATACCACGACCACCATTGCAGAAACGACCACTACAGCTGGTGAAGAACCCACTACTACGGCAGCTCCAGCGCCAGAAGCGGTGGTGATCACCGGCTCCGGGTCGATCACGTCGACATTCTTGCCCAAGTGCACCAACATTGCCGTGTTCCCACAGGCGTTTGAAGGCTCCGAGGAAGCGGCGACCGAGCTCGGATCCGACCCTGCGGAGTTCGTGGGCCCTGCAGACTGTGGTGATGCCACCGGTCAGATCGAGTTCATGAGCAACGCGGTGACGCAGGGCGTCCAGGCGATCATGGTGTCCAACAACGCCGGCGACGAGTTGGCGCCGTCCGCTGAAGCTGCCGCGGCAGCGGGGATACCTGTTGTGGCTTGGGACTCTCCGATTCCGTCGGCGGCTGGGGAGAGCGTGTTCATCGCTCAGGTGGACTTCGACGAGACCGGGGTGGTGATGGCCGACATGGCGCTTTCCATCTTGGGTGACGACGGTGGCGAATTCGCCATCCTCTCGGCGACACCTGAGGCAGCGAACCAGAATGCCTGGATTGCGGCTATGGAAGAAGCTCTGGCCGCTGACGCCAAATACGCCAATCTGGTCCTGGTCGACACGGTCTATGGCAACGACGTGGCCGAGGATTCGGTCACTGCCGCTCTGGGACTGGTCGACTCTCACCCCGACCTGGAGCTGATAATGGCTCCGACCACGGTCGGGATCGTGGCGGCTGCCCAGGCCATGACCCAAGAAGGGCTGTGTGATCAGGTCAAGGTCTCGGGTCTGGGTCTTCCGGCCGAGATGGCGGAGTACGTCGAGAGCGGCTGCGCTCCCGAGTTTGCGCTGTGGAGCTTTGTCGACCTCGGCTATCTGGCGTATTACGTGGCGTACGGGATCGCCACCGACCAGATCGAGGGCGTCGAAGGTGAGACCTTCGTGGCGGGACGGATGGGTGAATACACAATCACCGCCGACCCGACCCGTGATGCAGGTCTGAGGGTGCTCATGGGCCCCTTTAGCGTTTACAACGCGGAGAACCCCGGCACCTGACTCGCAAAATCATGTTCGGGCCCGGCTCAGCCGGGCCCGAACATGGGCACCTGGCTTGTGCCGGGCTGCCTCGAGCCGTGTAAGATTATGCGAAATCTAACGTCCAATTGGACACCCGTGTGCCACTTGAAGAGGAGTCGCGCGCGATGAGCGACATCAGACCGCCGGCGGTTGTCACGCAGCTGATCGAACGATCGAATCGGCTCGGGTCGGACCCTCGCAACACCAACTACGGCGGTGGCAACACATCCGCCAAAGGAACCGTTGAGGACCCGGCCTCAGGCCAAGAGGTGGAGGTGATGTGGGTCAAGGGCTCGGGTGGCGATCTGGGAACCCTCACGCGGAGTGGTCTTTCCGCCCTACGAGTCGACAAGGTGCGCGCCCTTGAGGAGGTGTACCTCGATGTCGAGCATGAAGACCGGATGCAGCAATTGCTCGACTACTGCGGGTTTGGGCCGCCCGGGGCCCCCCCGAGTATCGACACCTCGATGCACGGCCTCCTCCAGGCGAGACATGTCGATCACCTTCACCCCGATTCGGTGATTGCGATCGCGGCCTCGGCGGACGGCGAGGAGTTGACCAAGAGATGCTTTGGCGAAGAGGTGGCATGGGTGCCCTGGAAGCGGCCTGGCTTCGAGCTCGCCCTGACAGTCGAGAGACTCCGCGAAAAGCACCCCGACCTCATGGGAGTGATCCTCGGCGGTCACGGCCTGACCACCTGGGCGGACACCTCCGAGGCATGTGAGGCGCGCTCGATCGAACTGATCCGACGGGCTTCTGAGTTTCTCGAACGAGACGGCCGCCAGGACCCGCTCGGTTCGCTACGTTCCGGATTCGAGGCTCTCGGGCCAGATCAAAGACGTCAGGAGGCAGCAGCCCTCGCACCGGTCATCAGGGGATTGGCCGGCACCGACGCTCCGGTGGTTGGTCGATGGTTCCACGATGACCTGGTGCTCGATTTCATCGCCAGGGAAGCGGCGCCTCGCGTGGTCCCGCTGGGGACATCGTGCCCTGATCATTTCATACGCACCAAAGTGCGGCCCCTGCTGCTCGACTTGCCAGCTTCAGCATCCATCGAGGAGCGCATCGAGCGGCTGAAGGAACTGCACATTGAGTACCGGGAGGAGTACCGGGCCTACTACGAGCGCTACGCAGACGACCAGACCCCTCCGATGCGAGGCGCTGATCCGGCGATCTTCCTCATCCCCGGCATCGGGATGTTCAGTTTCGGGGCGGACAGTCAAACGGCTCGGATCGCCGGCGAGTTCTACGTCAACGCCATCAATGTGATCCGGGGTGCGGAAGCTGTTTCCACCTACAGCCCGGTTCCAGAATCCGAGAAGTTTCGCGTCGAGTATTGGATGCTCGAAGAGATGAAGCTGCGTCGCAGGCCCAAGCCAAAGCCATTGACCGGGAAAGTCACCTTGGTGACAGGCGCCGGGTCCGGCATCGGCCGTGCTATCGCCCAGAAACTCAGCGAAGCCGGGTCGGCTCTGGTGGTGGTGGACCTCAATCTGGACGCGGCCCAGGAGACGGCCGAGCTGATCGGCTCGGCCGACCTGGTGGTTGCATTCCAGGCAGATGTCACCGACGAGGCTGCAGTCCGGGCCGCCGTCGAGGAAGCGGTTGTCAGGTATGGAGGTCTCGACATCCTTGTCAACAACGCCGGGCTCTCCCTTTCCAAGAGCTTGTTGGAGACCACCGAGGAGGATTGGGACCGACAGCACGACGTGATGGCCAAGGGCTCCTTCTTGGCTTCGAAGCATGCGGCAGCCGCGATGATCGCGCAGGGGAATGGGGGAGACATCGTCTACATCGTCAGTAAGAACGCAGTGGTCGCCGGTCCCAACAACCTGGCGTACGGGTCGGCCAAAGCGAGCCAGGCCCACCAGGTGCGGCTCCTGGCAGCCGAGCTGGGCGAGCACGGAATTCGGGTCAACGGGATCAACCCCGACGGGGTCGTCCAGGGTTCGGGGATTTTCGCCGGAGGCTGGGGTGCGGATCGTGCCAAGGTCTACGGAGTACCCGAAGAGGAGCTCGGTCGCTACTACGCCGGCCGCACGTTGCTGAAGCAGGAAGTCCTCCCCGAGCATGTGGCCAATGCCGCCCTAGCTCTGGTTGGAGGGGCGCTGAGTCAGACCACCGGGTTGATCGTCCCGGTGGACAGCGGAGTGGTGTCGGCTTTCCTTCGGTAGCCCACGAGGAGGGATGAGATGATCGATCGGGAACGCATCGCCGAGTTGAATCAGGGAGCTGGAGCTTCGTTGCAAGAGGACGTGGAACATCTCGCCGGCCAGATTGGTCGTCAGGCCGGCTCGAGTGCCGAGGACGTCATCCAGGTCCTGACCGAGTTCTCGGTTGCGGCTCCCTCATGGGCGGTAGGAACGGGTGGAACCCGGTTCGGAAGGTTCCCCATCGGTGGCGAGCCCCGCACCACAGAAGAGAAGATCGACGATGTCGCCACCCTCAACTCCCTCACCGGTAGCAACAGGACGATCTCGCTTCACGTCCCATGGGACGACCCCGAGGATCCGGAAGGTCTCCGTGAGTACGCGGCATCCCGGTCGATCGGGTTCGACGCCATGAACTCCAATACTTTCCAGGACAACCCCTCGACGACAGATGACGGCAAGCTGACCTATAAATTCGGGAGCCTGGCCAACGCTGAGCCGGCGGTTCGCCAGGCCGCAATCGAGCACAACCACTACGTCATCGACCTTGGAGTGCGGCTTGGCTCCCGGGCACTCACCGTCTGGCTCGCCGACGGGATCAATCACCCTGGCCAAGCCGATCACCGGACTCAGTTCGAGAGGGTCGCCGAGGGCCTGCGGGCGATACACGAACGTCTTCCTGACGGCTGGCAGATGTACACCGAGCACAAGCCTTACGAACCGGCCTTCTACGCGACGGTCAATTACGACTGGGGCTCGTCATTGCTGCTGTCCCAAGCCGCTGGCCCCAAGGCATCCTGTCTGGTCGACCTGGGACATCATCTCCCCAACGCCAACATCGAGCAGATCGTGAGCCGTCTCGCGATGGTCGGTCGCCTAGGGGGGTTCCATTTCAACGACTCGAAATACGGGGATGACGACCTGACCACCGGCTCGATCAAGCCCTTCCAGCTGTTTCTCATCTTCTGCGAGCTCATCCGGGCGGGCGAGGGCCGCCTTCCCGCCCTGGCGTACATGATCGACCAAAGCCACAACATCAAGGACCCCCTGGAGGACCTCATCCAATCGACCGAAGCGGTGGCGATCGCCTACGCCCAGGCCCTAATCGTCGATCGCGACCGACTTATGGAGGCGCAGACCAGCAACGATGCTGCCCTCGCCCAGGAGATACTCCAGGCTGCGTTCCGCACCGACGTGCGCCCGTTGATCGCCGAGGCTCGGCGACGCAATGGGGCTGCGATCGCCCCCCTCGATGCCTATCGAGGAGTCGGCTACCGCCGTTCCATGATCAAAGAACGAGGCCTGACTTCGGTCGCCACCGGACTGTGACCGATCCAGCCAGGGTGCTAGCCGTCGATCTCGGAGCGACCTCGATCCGGGTGGCGGCGGTCGATCTCGATGCACCTGAACCCGAAGTCGAGGTGCTTCATCGCTGGCAACACACACCCTTCACCGCGCCGGATGGGACCCTCCGCTGGGACTGGCCCCGGATGGTGGCCGAGGTGAAGAAAGGCCTCGAGCTTGGGCTGGCGACAGGCCCGGTGGCGTCGATCGGGATCGACGGATGGGGAGTCGACTACGGGCTCATCGACGCCGACGGTGAGCTGGTGGACCTCCCCTACTCGTATCGGGATCGCCGAACCGAAGAGTGGCAGACCACGGCGGACGCCGTAGGCGTCGACTACCTCTACGACGTCACCGGGGTTCAGCTCATGGGGATCAACACCATCTTCCAGCTAGCCATCCACGACCGAAACGAGCTGGCTGAAGCGACCCGGATTCTGCTGTTGCCCGACCTGCTGGTTCGCCAGCTCGGCGGCGCAGAGGGGGCCGAACGATCCAACGCCTCCACCACCGGGCTGATGGACGCCCGGACCGGGGAGTGGGCCTACAAATTGATCGACGCACTCTCGCTCGATCGATCCCTATTTCCCGACGTGGTCTCCGCCGGGCGGGCTGCCGGGCAATGGCGGGGTGTGCCTATTCATCTCGTCGGTAGTCACGACACCGCGTCGGCGTTCATCGGGATGCCCGGAGGCTCCGAGCCGGGAACGGTTTTCGTGTCCACTGGCACCTGGGTCATCGTCGGCTTGGAGAGGCCCTCAGTCGACACCTCGGACGGAGCGCGCGTGGCCAACTTCTCCAACGAGGCTGGTGCTTTGGGAGGCGTCCGTTTTCTCAAGAACGTGGTGGGCTTCTGGATCCTCGACCAGTGCCGATCCGGTTGGGGCGATCCACCGATCGATCTCCTTCTCGAAGAAGCGACGTCGGTCACCACATCGGTCCCTGTATTCGATGCCGGCGACGACCGGTTCGTGACCACACCCGATATGGAACAGGAGGTTCGGGACGCTGTCGATCTCGCTCCGAGTGCGCCTCGGAGTGTGATCGTCCGGATCGTGCTCGAGTCGATAGTCGATGGCATCGCCCGGGTGATCGACCAGCTTTCAGACATCACCAGCACCTCGATGAAACAGGTGGCCGTGGTGGGCGGCGGTGCCAGGGTGCCGCTTCTCCACGAGCTTCTCGCCACTCGTACCGGGCTGTCTGTCGTAAGGGGCTCGCCAGAGGCGACCGCGCTGGGTAACGCGATCGTTCAGGGCATCGCTCTGAGGCGTTTCGACGACCTGGTCGATGCCCGCGTCTGGTTGGATGGCCCACGATGAGCCAACGAAGTTACAACAGCCCCGAGGAACGACTCGGCGAAGTCCGGAGTCTGATCGCAGCTCGGGGAGCGGTCCGCATCGACGAGCTGGCTGCGGACTTCGGAGTGAGCGAGATGACGATCCGCCGTGACCTCGACGAGCTGGAAACCCTGGGAGTCGCACGCAGGGTTCGAGGTGGGGCCATCGCTCTCGGTCCCGAGCCGTTTGCCGAGCGTCACCGACACAATGCCCGGGCCAAGGCGAGGATCGCCGAGAAGCTCCTCCCTCTGATCCCCGCCAGCGGGACAGTCGCATTCGATGCGTCCACCACCATCTTCCGGCTGGCCGCGTCTCTGGAGCTGGCCCGCGACCTGCTGGTCGTCACGAATGGGTTGGATGCCTTCCAGGCGATGAGCGGCAAACCAGGGATAACGGCATCCCTCACCGGGGGAAGCCAGGAGCCGCGAACCGGGAGCCTGGTCGGTCCGATGGCGGTTCGGACCGCCCAGGAGCTTCTCTACGACCTATTCGTGTGTTCGGCGGCAGCCCTCGACCACGAGGTCGGCTCCTCGGAGGCGACACTCGCCGAGTCAGAGGTGAAGCGTGCTTTCAGCCAGACCAGTCGACGGATCGTCCTCGCCGTGGACCACACCAAACTTGGCACTCGAGCCCAAGCTCGAATGTTCGACCTCGAGAAACTGGACCTGCTCGTCACCGACCTCGACCCCGAGGACGGTCGCCTTGATCAGTACAGGGCACACGTGCAACTCGCATGAAAGGTGGCATGAGCTGAATCGCATCGGTTTCATCCTCAAGGTCAGAGAAGACCTGATCGAGGAGTACACGAGGCGCCATCGCGATGTCTGGCCGGAGATGCTCGAAGCGCTTGGTCGCTCGGGATGGCACAACTACTCCTTGTTCATGCGCTCGGACGGCACGCTATTCGGCTACTTCGAGACCTCGAGATCGTTCGCCGATGCCCTGGAAGCGATGTCCGGCGAAGAGGTCAATATGCGCTGGCAGGCCGAGATGGCCCCCTTCTTCGAGGGCACCGGCGGACCCGCCGACGAGATGATGGAAGAGCTAGTCGAGGTGTTCCACCTCGACTGAGACCGGGGGGGGTGTTCCACCCCGTAATAGGGGTCGTCAGGGGTCACATACGGCCCTCTCGCTCCCAATCACGAGGCGGATACGCCATTCGTGACCCCTCGGGGGATTGACGACTGTCACGGTACGCCCATATAGTGAACCGAATGGTTCAGTATCAGGTCCTCGATCGAACCTTTTCGGCGCTGGCCGATCCCACGAGGCGGGAGATCCTCGACCGTTTGGGACGTGGGCCAGCATCCATAAGCGAGTTGGCGAAGCCCTCCGGCATGTCGCTGACCGGGCTCAAGAAGCATGTCCAGATCCTCGAGGAGGCGAATCTCGTCACCACCGAGAAGATCGGGCGGACTCGCGAGTGCCGTCTGGGCCCCGAGCAACTGGAGGACGCAGTGAGTTGGATCGAGATGTACCGGCGCCATTGGGAGCGCCGGCTCGACGGAATCGAGGCCTATCTCGAAAGCAAGAAGGGAGTACGAAAGTGACCTACGAGCTCAAAGTGGAGCGCTTGATCGCGGCGACACCCGAAGAGGTGTTCGAGGCGTACACCGACCCCGAGGCGCAGAAGATCTGGTTCCAACTGTTGGGCGAGCCGATGATCGTGGAGAACGAGGTCGACCTGCGGGTCGGGGGAAAGTGGGTGAGCGCTTGGGGAACGTCTCCTGACGAGATGTTTCGTGAGACCAATGTGTTCGAGGTCATCGATCGACCCCACCGTCTCGTCTCGACGTCCACAGGAAGCTCGCCTGAGGGGCAAACCCTGGAGACCCACGTCGAGGTCACGTTCCAAGCGCAGGACGGCAAGACCCTGATGACTGTGTACCAGACCGGCTTCCCCGACGAGGAGATGAGAGACTTCTTCGCCAGCCTGGCCTGGATCGGCGCCTTCGACCGACTCGAGGCCTACTTTCGGCTCGAGGCGTACTTCGAAACTCGACCTCCTTTTGGCGTCAGCTAGCGCGGTTGATGCCGGAGACGATTGCTTGCAGGGAGGCGGTCGTGATGTCGGAGTGAATGCCCACCCCCCACAGGGTGCGGTCACCCACCTCCATCTCGACGTAGCTGACTGCCTGGGCATCGGTTCCGGCCCCGATCGAATGTTCGTGGTAGTCGAGAACCCGGCAACCCACGCCGAGGTCTCTCTTGAAGGCGTTCACGAACGCCTCGATCGATCCACCGCCGTCGCTCTGGATGACATGTTCTTCGCCGTTGTGCCGCACCGTGGCTGTGATGCTGGTGCGGTTCTCGATGTCGGCGTCCCGTGAGATCTCGAAGCCGAGAAGCTCGAAGGGCTTGAGGATCGCCAGATAGTGACGGCGGAACTCGGTCCAGATCTCGGCCGCCGTGATCTCCTGGCCGGTGGTGTCGGTGATGCCTTGGATGACCCGCGTGAACTCGATCTGAAGCCGTCGGGGGAGTTCGAGCTCCTGTTCGGTCTTGAGGAGATAGGCCACCCCACCCTTGCCCGATTGTGAGTTGACCCTGATCACGTCCTCGTAGGTCCGGCCCACGTCGCGGGGGTCGATCGGCAGATAAGGCATCTCCCAGAGGGTCTGGCCGGTCCGCTCCATGGCCTCGAAGCCTTTCTTGATCGCGTCCTGATGCGATCCGGAAAAGGCCGTGTACACCAGGTCTCCGACATAGGGGTGACGGGGATGCACCGGCAACTGGTTGCAGTGCTCGGCAATCCTCCGATACTCGTTGATGTTGGTGAGGTTGAGCTCGGGATCCACACCCTGGCTGAACAGGTTCAGGGCGAGGGTCACCAGGTCGACGTTCCCGGTGCGCTCGCCATTGCCGAAGAGGGTGCCCTCCACTCGTTGAGCGCCGGCCATCAAGCCGAACTCGGCGGCTGCCACCGCAGTGCCACGATCATTATGAGGATGCAGCGACAGGACGACTGCAGGCCTGTCCTCTATCTCACGATGAAACCACTCGATCATGTCGCCATAGATGTTGGGGGTGCTCATCTCCACCGTCGCCGGCAGATTGAGGATGATCGGGCGATCCGCAGTTGGCTCGATCACGTCCATCACCGCCCCGCAGACTTCTTTGGCGAATGGCAGTTCGGTCCCGGTGAAGCTCTCGGGCGAATACTCGTAACGGATCTCGGACCCTGGCAGATACCGCTCCTGGGCCCGGCAGTGCTCCGCCCCTTTCACCGCGATGTCGACGATGCCGTCCTCATCGGTGCCAAAGACCACCCGGCGCTGCAACATGGAGGTGGAGTTGTAGAGGTGGACGATCGCTTTGGGCACTCCAACGAGGCTCTGGTAGGTCCGTTCGATCAACTCTGGCCTCGCCTGGGTCAAGACTTGGATCGTCACGTGATCCGGAATCACCTTGTCCTGGATGATCTGGCGGATGAAGTCGAAGTCGGGCTGGGAAGCGGCGGGGAATCCAACCTCGATCTCGGGGAATCCGATGTCGACCAGGCACTCGAACATGAGACGTTTCCGATCCGGGTCCATGGGCTCGATGAGCGCCTGGTTGCCATCCCGGAGATCCACGCTGCACCACAGCGGGGCGCGATCCAGCCTGTGGTCGGGCCAGGTGCGATCGACGAGGCCGATCTCCGGATACGACCGGTACTTCCCGATCGGCATCACGCCCGGTTTGGCGTTCTTCGGCTTCACCTCGGCCATCTGAAGACTCCTCGAGTACGCGATGTGGTCCGCGACTGCTGTAAATGGTAAACGCCGGGCGAACCCAGGTGTTCATCACGAACCGAAGATGTCGGGGTGCGGCCCGGTGCGATGTGCCCGATCGAGCCCGGCTATGGCGCTGAGGTCTTGCTCGGATAGCTCGAAATCGAATATGTCGATGTTCTCGACGATTCGAGATGGCCTCACCGACTTCGGGATGGCGATGGTCCCGATCTGAATGTGCCAGCGGAGAACGATCTGAGCAGGCGTCCTCCCCAGCCTTCCGGCGATAGACGTGATGGTCGGGTCGGAGAGCACGGCCTCCTGTGCGATCGGGCTCCAGGCCTCGGTGGCGATACCGTGTTCTTCGTGGAAATGGCGTAGCTCGGTCTGCGACAGATAGGGGTGGAGCTCGACCTGGTTGACGGCGGGCACGACCCCGTGCTCATCGAAGAGACGCTGGAGATGTTCGATCTCGAAGTTGGAGACACCGATGGCTCGGGTCCGCCCCGCGGCATAGAGCGACGAGAAGGCTTGCCACGTCTCGGAGTAGAGGTTCTTCGCAGGGACCGGCCAGTGAATGAGATACAGGTCGAGATAGTCGAGGGCGAGACGTTCCATGCTGGCATCGAAGGCGCGGAGCGCGTTGTCGTAGCCCTGGTCCCCGTTCCACAACTTGGTGGTGATGAAGATCTCTTCACGGCTCAGCGTCGAGTTGGCGACGGCGGCCCCCACCGCCCGTTCGTTGCGATAGGCGGCGGCGGTATCGACACTTCGATATCCGGCGCTGAAGGCATGGGCGACGGCCTCTTCGGTGCGATTCTCGGGAATCTGAAAGACCCCGAATCCGAGTTGGGCCATCCGGACGCCGTTGTTCAATGTCACATGCGGGATCTCGGCCATATCTCTCCTCGTTTCCCGGGTTCCGCATCATCGCAGCCGAATCCAACCGATCGCCACCGGTGTAGGGGCAGGTCGGCTCGTCGCACTGTCTGCATCGGCTCCTTGCGGGTTTGACCGGCGCCGAGTCGGCTTTGGTTGTGAACAACAATGCCGGGGCGCACGGTAATTTCGACACCAACATGGAATCTGCCGGCACCTCAACGATGGCTCCTCCAAGCCCGAGAAGCATCCGTCTCGGCGAGAAGCGTTACCCGGTTGTCCTGCCCAGTCTGGCCGACCCTCGTCTCCACCTGGCCTTGGTCATCATCTCGATCCATGTTCTGGGGCAGGTCGCCTTGGGGTTTCGGGTTTCGGTGCCGCAGATTCTCTCCGCCATCCTGACTTGCCTTGTCATCGAGTTGATCTGGACCTTCCGACAGACCGGCAAGCTGATTTGGCCGGCGAGCGCCATGCTCACTGGCAGCGGGGTCGCCCTCATCCTGCGGGTGGTGGGCACCGAGCGGGGGGATCACTGGACCTGGTTCGGGTGGTACTACTTCGCCGTCATCGCCGGGCTCTCCCTGATCACCAAGTACGTGATCCGGTATCGGGGCTCACACGTGTTCAATCCGTCGAACGTCGGACTGGTTTTCGCTTTCCTGATCCTGGGGAGCACGGTGGCGGAGCCCCTCGACTTCTGGTGGGCCCCCCTCGAAGCATGGATGGCTGCTGCCTACATCATCATCATCGCCGGCGGTCTGTTGCTCACCGCCCGTTTGCGTCTCCTGGCGATGGCGGCAGCGTTCTGGGTGACTCTGGGGGCGGGTCTTGGGTTGCTGGCGGCCTCAGGCCATTGCTTCACCGCCTCTTGGTCCCTCCTGCCCGTGTGCGGCACCAACTTCTGGTGGGTGGTGATGGGGTCACCCGAGCTCTTGGTCTTTCTCTTCTTCATGATCACCGATCCCAAGACCATTCCGACAAGGCCAACCGGGAGGGTTGCCTTCAGCATCGGTCTCGCCCTGGTCTCCGTGCTCCTGATGGCGCCCCATGACACCGAGTTCGGCACCAAGGTGGCGTTGTTGGCCGGATTGGTGGTGATGAGCCCGCTCCGGCTCTTCTTCGACAGGGTGTTCCAGGAAGAACCCAGAGGCCAAAAAGCCCGCGCTTTGGCTCTGGTGAACCGACTCACGACAACCCATGGCGTGAAGGCAACCCCACGGCTGGTTTTTCTCCGGGGGGCGGCAGTCGGCATGGCGACTGTGATCGTCGCCTTCGGCATCGTCGCCGCGGGAGCGCCGGCCCGGGAGACGGCACTCGCCGCCCCGGCGGAGAGATCTCCCGAGGTCTCGGTGGAGGTCGACCCGGCGTCGATTCCCGCCGTCACCGAAGACCCCGACGTCGCCGCCCTCAACGCCGACATCAGCACCCAGGAGATGGCGGTGGTGCTCGCCGAGAACTTGAAGATCGAAGGCCAGGCGATCCTCAACCGTGATTCGAGCCTGCTTGTTATGGCGGACGGGGGCGATCGGCTTCTCGCGATGTTGGACCGGGTCGACGATGCGGTTGCCACCGGCGAGGTCGTGGTGGCGGACTACCAGTTCGAGTCCCTGCATGCCTATGTCGCCCACACCGAGGGAGGCCAGGGCGCCAGTCTCGGGTTCGAGGCGAGCGGTGTCATCGAGGAGGTCACCTACAACGGTCTCGGGGTCGAGCAGGCAAGGTCCACTTCCCCATTTGACACGATCTTCGTGTTGAGCCAGGTTGCCGGAGACCGTTGGCTCATACTCGAAGAGCTGCCGCCTACCTGAAGCGAGTGGGGACATGGACAGAAACCCGGTGATAGAGATGATGGGGCGCCGGCTTCGGCTTGCAGTGATCGGCGGGGGCCCCGGGAGCTTCATCGGCGCCATGCATCGGACAGCGGCGACGCTCGACGATCGATTCGAGGTGGTGGCGGGGGCGATCTCCTCCGATCCGGATCGATCACGCGCCGCCGGGGTGGTCATCGGTTTGGCCCGTGATCGGTCCTACGGAGACGGGCTCGAGTTGTTGAAGGCGGAGGCCTCCCGCGACGACGGGGCGGACGCCGTGGCAATCATGACTCCCAACGACACTCACCATCTCTACAGCATCGCCGCCCTCGACCTCGGCTTCGATGTGATCTGTGACAAGCCGATCACCAACACCCTTGACGAGGCGCTGGATGTGGTCCACAAGGTGCGACAAACCGGGCTCATCTTCTGTCTGACCCACAATTACACCGGTTACCCGATGGTCCGCCAGGCTCGGGCCATGGTCAACGACGGCCAGTTGGGGGAGATCCGTCTGGTGCAGGTCGAGTATGTCCAAGGTGGCAAGGCCGCTGAGAACGACCCCGATCCTGCCGACGGGTTGCCTTGGCGCTATGACCCGGTGCGTGGCGGGCCGTCGCTGGTCATGGGCGACATCGGCAGTCACGCCCACAACCTGGCCCGTTTCATCACGAGGCTCGAGGTTTCCGAGGTCTCCGCCGAGATCGGGGCGATCGTCCCGGATCGGCTCGTTCACGACTACGGAGCCGCGATGCTTCGTTTCGACAACGGGGCACGAGGCAGCTTTTGGGTGACCCAAGCCGCGGCGGGCGTGGAGAACTGTCTTCGGATCCGGGTGTCGGGCACCCTGGGCAGTCTCGAATGGGAGCAGGAGAAGCCGACTGCTCTGATCTTCAAGCCGATGACCGGCCCCGCTGAGGTCAGGACCCCAAATGGGCCCGGGACCCTGCCCCTCTCCGCCCTGGCAACCCGGATCGTGTCGGGTCATCCCGAGGGCTTCCACGAGGCTTTCGCCAACCTCTACTCGGACGCGGCCGAAGCAATCGCCGCCCGACGAAGTGCCAGCATGCCGAACCCACTGGCACTTCACTTTCCCAACGAGATAGACGGTGCGATCGGGGTCAAGTTCGTGGACGCGGCCATGACCTCCAGCGCCGCCGGCGGTGTCTGGACCAGCGCCCTGCTCGATATCTAACCCGCGATCGTCATCACCCGGTCAGGCCGAAGCAGGAACGGCGCCAGATATGCCGGGATGTTGGAGAACGGCAGGACATCGGGGTGCAAGTCGATGCCGAGATCGTTGGACATGAAGGCACGTCTCGCCTGAATCCTCGACCAAGCTGCCGGGTAGTCCGAGGCGAAGGCCGCCCGCAATGACTGGTCGGCGAGGGCGATGCCGTCCTCGATGTTGGTAGTGAAGTAGTCGGTACCGGTCGCCGGGATCACGTCCACCTGGAACGCCATCCCCGAGCTGAGCTCGATCATCGATCCGGGCCCGATCGGTGAGTTGACCCACTCGTCGAGGTGGATCTGATGACCAGGGTTGAGGAAGATCCCGAAGAAGGGGTCGCCGAGGTGGCGGTCGATGATCTCCTGAAGCACACCGCCGGTCTGGCCGATGCGAAGCGCCCCATACCACTCGGCCACCGCCCCGAAGTAGGGGCCAACCAGCCGGTCGACATAGTCGTTGATCTCATCCGGCAGTTCTCCGGCATCCTCGACCACGAATCCGGCCCGGCAGTTCAGGGCGCCCCAGATGCCGAAGGCGACCGTGAATCGGTCTCCTCGCTCGATAGGCCGGTCGCCGGGGCTGAGCAACCCTAAAGACGCCCGGGGCCCGGCGGTCAGCATCAAATGACACGAAAGCGGCATCCCGTTCCACTCGAGAAGCCGAACCGCTTCCTGCTCGGTCATCCCGGGCTCCAACCCTCTGAGCAGCTGCCGAACCCCGTGGGAGGTATGGCAGGCGGCGTACTCGAAGGCGGCGAGTTGCTCGACCTCGTTGATCACCCGGAGCCCGTCGGCGGCTCCGATCAGCAGGTCGTTGGCGTTCTCAACCGTTCCGGTGGGTCCGGTGAGCCGACGCAACAGGTCGACGATGAAGGCGGGGACCTCCATGAGCTCCCGGTCGGAGTAGTCCTTCCATCCGATGATGCCGACATGACTCCCACGGTGGATTCCCTCGTAGGCCAGGATCTCGGGCAAGGATCGGGAGCGGTCCCTCGGCTGACCCGGAAGGCTCAAATCCTGGAACAGATGCCGTCGCATGGTCAAGGGAGCGGCCCCGGCCATCCCGTAGCACTCGTTCCCCACCAGGATCGCCGGCTCGTCAGTAGGCCCGACGATCAGCACCGCCTCTTCGAAGCGAGGGTCGAAGCCGGTCAGATAGGAGAGGTTGGCGCTGTGCTCCCGGTCGGCGTACACCACGAGACAGTCGTAGCCGCATTCAAGCGCCCGTTGGCGGAGCCGGTCGACACGGTCCAGATACACCGCCCCAGGGATCTCGGGCATTGCCTCCGGCATTCCGAAGTCGGGCAAGGCGACCTCGGAAAGGCGTGGGCTGCTCATCGACCGGTCAACCTTGTGGAGGGAGCCATGGCTGCGCCTCGGAGTCCCCCCGCTCGATCACCACGAACTGATTCGCATCCACCGTCATCCACGGTCCCTTCTCTCCGTCGGGCCATTGCACGCGAATCCGGGCATCGTCTTGTGTACCTAACCCGAAATGGACCCAACCCAGTTGCCCACCGGCGTGACCGCCACCCACGGTCAGCTCGCGTTCCATCGTCCGATTGCCGGCCCGGACCTCGATCCATGAGCCGATGGCGTCACGGTTGGGGCCGAGCTGATCCAGCTGGAGTGCGATCCATCCACCCATTGCTGAGGGACGATCGGCTTCGCCAGATCCGACGTTCCGCCACAGCTTGATGTTCTCCCGGCGGTTGACTTCGACCAGGTCGAGCAAGCCATCGAGGTTGAAGTCGACGAGAGCGGCCCCCCGGCCTCGATCGAAGTTGACGACACCAGCTTCTTGGGCGCCCTCCGTGAATGTCCCATCCGGATTTCCCAGCAAGAGGTTGCTCGGGTCGTCCGAAGCGAAGTCCGGCATGGCTTCGACATTGCCCTTGGCGACGAACAGGTCGACGAAGGTGTCATTGTTCACATCCTGGAATTCGGCGTGCCAGGCGGTGGAGGGCAACACCATGTCCGCACCGGTGAAGGGGCGGTGCGCGTTGGCGCCACGGTCGAGTGCGATGTCGACATAGTTCGGCTCGGCCGCCCCGTCGGCGAGGGTCTGCAGCTTGTTGTCGCCCTGGCTGGTCAGGAACACTTCGGGGAGCCCGTCACCGGTAAGGTCATAGCTGGCGATGGCCATCCCCCAGATCTTCATGGTCTGCCAGCCCTCCTCCTGGGTGTAGAGACGCGGTGACTCACCCTCGGCCACCCGCCACAACTGTTCTTCGCCGTCGCGGTAGTAGTGGCGATCGTTGGTCATTCTCAGGTCGCCCCGTCCCGACCGATCCCAATCGCTGAAGAGGATCGAGAGGGTGCACCATCCTGGGGACAGCGGGATCGGAGTTCCATAGGTTGCTGTCTCGTCGGGCCTCACGAGGACGCTGTCCGAGCACTCTCCGGTCTGTTCCCCGGTCTCCGACAGGGCGACGTAGTTGCCGAAGGCGAGGGTGGGCAAGGGGGCCGGCCCTTCCCATTTGGCGCTGAAGGCCGCAGTCCACGCATTGTCGCCGTCGATGCCCCAGGTCTCGTTGGCCCGCTCGAAGCGGCAATCGCCCAGCCCGCGCAGCATGACGTTTTCACCAAGTCTCAGCACCGCGAGGTCGACTTGATCGTCACCGTCCATGTCGAGCGGATAGGCCCCTGTGACCGAGGTGAGGTCGGTGATCGGGCTATTCAATCGTACGAACCGCAGTGCGCCCCCCACAGTGCTGTGGTTGTTGTAGAGGCCCGCCGGGTTGACCCCACCTGCGAAGTAGAGGTCAGGAAGCCCGTCGTCGTTGCAGTCGAACGCTGCGACTCCGCCGCCGACAAAGAAGGCGAACTCGCCGTCATAGCTGTGGTCGATCCCGGCCGCGGCGGCTTGCTCGACGAACAAAGGCGGCTCCATCGCTTCCGGGGTGCCACCGTCCCCGACGACCACCCTTGCCATGGCGAAGACGCTGACAGCGACCAGAGACCCGGTCAAGATGCCCGCGATCAGCCACACGGTCGATGGAACTCGAGGGCCTGATTTGATCTGGGGTCCGGCCTTCAGATTCGTCATGCTTTCTGGTGAGTGGCTTGGCGCAAGTCTGGCTACAGTACGCGGGTCCCGTATTGGGACGACATTCATGTAGGAAGGAAACCAATGAAGTTATTGAATCGCCGTTTCTTGGCGCTTCTGGCTGTGCTCGTGATGGTGATCGCCGCTTGTGGCGACGGAGAAACGACTGACACCACGGCCGAAGGCGGGACCGGGACGACAACCTCAGGTGACGACCTAGTTGTTGGCATCTCCTGGAACAACTACGCACAGCCACGGTGGGCCAAAGCCGATGGGCCGGCAATCATCGCAGCCGTCGAGGCGGCTGGTGGAACGGTCCTCGAGAAGGACGCCAACGACTCTTCCGAGCAGCAGCTGGCAGATGTCGACGCTCTGATCGCTGAGGGTGTCGATGCGCTGATCATCCTGGCCAAGGATGCCGAGGCGATCCTGCCCGCGGTGCAGAGGGCGAAGGATGCCGGGATCCCGGTGATCGGTTACGACCGTCTCATCGCAGACCCCGAAGCCTTCTACATCACCTTCAACAACCAGGGTGTGGGAACGATCATGGCCGAGATCGTCACTGAGGCGGTGCCTGAAGGCAACTACGCCATCGTCAAGGGGCACTCCGCCGATCCCAACGCCGACTTCCTGCGAGAAGGGATGCAGGCCGCACTCGATGCGCACCCGGGAATCACGATCGTCTGTGAGGACTACAACGACAACTGGGACACGCAGAACGCCCGCAACATGATGGATGCCTGTCTGGCTGCCAACGACAACAACCTTCAGGCCGTCATCTCGGAGAATGACAGCATGGCAACCGGGGTGGTGGCTGCGCTTGACGCAGTTGGTCTCGCCGGGACCGTGCCCGTCACCGGACAAGACGGTGACCTGCCTGCCCTGAACCGGGTTGCCCTTGGCACCCAGTTGGTGTCGGTGTGGAAGGACGCCTTCGGGCTCGGGCAGACCGCCGGTGAGGTGGCCGTCCAGCTGGCTCAGGGTGTTGCGCTTGCTGACGTGAAAGCCCCGAGCGATCTCGCCGACCACGTTGCGCCGGCGGCTGGCGTCGATGCCCAGCCCTTCGACGCCGATGGCGTGGAGGTGTGGTCGATCATCCTTACCCCGACCCCGATCACTTTGGAGAACATCAACCTGGTGATCGATTTGGGATGGGAGCCCCAGGCCGACGTTTGCGCCGGTGTTCCCGCTGGCACCGTGGAAGCCTGCGGCTAAACCGCAATAGCGACTGAAACGCCCCGCGCCCGTGTTCACACGTGGCGCGGGGCGTTTCGTTAACCTCCGATTGGAATGATCCGATGACGCGAGTATCCACCGCGCCACCTGCCCAGGCCGAGGGCGAGGTTCCGCCTCGACGCAGCTTGCTGCGAGCTCTGGAGATAGACCTCCGGGTCTTCGGCATGGTCGTCGCCCTGGTGGTGATTCTGGTCGGTTTCGGGATTCTCACCGATGGAAGATTCCTCCGGCCGGTGAACATGGTCAACCTGGCGGTGCAGTCGGTGTCGGTCGCCATCATCGCCACCGGGATGACGATGGTCATCGTCTCCCGCAACATCGACCTCTCGGTTGGCTCCATCGTGGGAGTGGTGGGGATGACCTATGCCGTGCTCATGGCCAGGATCCTGCCCGACTACCTGGGCTTCGACAGCCCATTCCTTTGGCTCGTTGCCCTCGCCATCGGTATCGCACTGGGTGCTCTCATCGGCGCTGTCCAGGGGTACATCATCGCCTATATCGGTGTCCCCTCGTTCGTGGTCACGCTTGGTGGCCTGCTCATCTTCCGCGGCGCGACCTGGCTCGTTACGCGGGGTGTCACCATTTCGCCGGTCGACCCGACCTTCAGGCTCTTCGGTGGTGGCCCGGAGGGCTCCATCGGGGGGCCCGCCAGCTGGATCGTGGGCGGTCTGGCGTGTGGAGCGATCATTGCGTTGCTGGCTTCTGGCCGGAACCAGCGCCGGAAATTCGGGTTCCCGCTGCGCCCGAAGTGGGCGGAGGCCCTGATCGGGACCGTCAGCTGTCTCGCCGTGCTCGGTCTGGTCTGGTTGTTCAACAGCTACAAGTGGCCCGACACCCTGGCGCAGAGGCACGCCGCTGAAACCGGGATCACCATCCCTCCGGGGGGTCTGCCGGCCGGTGTCCCCTGGCCGGTGATCGTTCTCCTTGGTGTCACCCTGGTCATGAACTTCGTGGCCACACGGCGTCGCTTCGGCCGATACGTTTTCGCCATCGGTGGCAACCCGGAGGCCTCGGAGCTGGCAGGAATCAACACCCGGCGGACAATCATGAAGACCTTCATCCTCATCGGTGTGCTCTGCGCCATAAGCAGCGCCGTTGCCACGGCCCGTCTCGACGGGGCCACACTCGACCTCGGCGAGGGCTACGAGTTGTATGTGATCGCAGCCTCTGTGATCGGGGGCACATCGTTTGCCGGCGGAATCGGCACCATCTCGGGGGCCGTACTCGGCGCCCTTGTCATGTCCTCGTTGGCCTACGGTTTGAGCTTCATGGGCTTGTCGTCGCCGATCCAGGACATATTCGCCGGGATCGTGCTCATAGTTGCCGTGGCATTCGACAACATCAACCGCCGGCGCAAGTTGTAGAGCGAGGAGACAGGATGCCCGAAGGTGTGCCCCTGGTCGAGCTGCGGAACATGAATGTCTCGTTTGGTGGCGTCCATGCCGTCAACCATGTCACCGTCGACCTCTACCCGGGCGAGATTCTCGGCCTGGTCGGTGGCAACGGGGCCGGGAAGTCGACTCTGATCAAGACCCTGTCCGGGGCGCAGAAGCCGGATTCGGGTGAGATATTCATCGACGGGGAGCCCGTCACCATCCATTCGCCAATGGACGCCAAGCACCTCGCCGTGGAGACCATCTATCAGACGCTGGCTCTGGCCGACAACATCGACGCCCCATCCAACGTGTTCCTGGGGCGGGAGATCCTGACCCCGGTGCGGACCCTCGACGACTCGGCGATGGAGGACGCCACCCGCAAGGTCATGAAACGACTCAATCCCAGGTTCGAGAACTTCACGGCTCCGGTGGAGTCCCTCTCCGGTGGCCAGCGTCAGTCGGTGGCCATCGCCAAGGCAGTGCAGTTCAACGCCCGGATCCTGATCATGGATGAGCCGACGGCGGCTTTGGGCCCGGCCGAGACCGAGGTGGTCAGGGGTCTGATGCGCCAGTTGAAGGAGGAAGGCATCGGGATCTTCCTCATCAGCCACGACATCCACGATGTGTTCGACCTTGCTGATCGGATCAGTGTCATGCTGCAGGGAAAGCTGGTAGGGACGGTGAACAAGGCTGACGTCACCATGGACGAAGTCCTTGCCATGATCATCATCGGAAAGCTGCCCGAGGAAATCACCGAAACCGATCTCGAGCAGCTTCACGGCTGAGCACGACCCGTTGGAGGGGATCTGATGAACAATCTCGAAGAAAGAGTTGCGCTGGTCACCGGGGCCAGCCGGGGCATTGGCGCCGCCGTTGCCAGAGGCCTGGCGGAAGAAGGGGCTCGTCTCGTTCTCGCCTCGAGGAGTGGAGACGACCTTGGTATAGAGGGGGCAGTCGCTCAACCGTGCGATGTGCGTGACCCGGCTGCGCTGGATTCCTTGGTGTCCGCAGCTGTCGACCGGTTTGGTGGGCTCGACATCCTGGTCGCCAACGCCGGGGTCGGTGCCTACGGGCCCTTTCTCGACCTTCCTCCGGAGCAGATGGAGGAGATGATCGACGTCAATGTCAAGGGCACCATGTACGCGGTGCGGGCTGCCCTGCCCCATCTCCTACGCAGCGATGCGGCAGACATCGTCACCCTTGCCAGCGAGGCCGGCAGGCGCGGACTTCCCTACGAGGCGGTCTATTGCGCCTCGAAATTCGCCCAGGTCGGCTTCACCCGCGCCCTCGACCACGAGCTGCGGGAGCAGGGGGTGCGTTGCACCAATGTCTGCCCGGGCGGGGTTGCCACCGACTTCGCCATGGGGCGAGGCCGGACCCCGGAGATGCCGGAGCTGGAGGGAATGATGACGCCGGAAGACGTCGCCGAGGTGGTCCTTTTCGTGCTCAGCCGTCCTCGCAACCATCGAATCCTCGAGGTGGCGCTGCGGCCGGTGACCGAAACCTCCTGGGGATAGATCCCGGTGATCAGGGGTTGGGCGTCGCCCAGATCCGCTGATTCACCTGGTTCTCGAGCAACTCCTGGCCCCCTGACTTGGGCTTGGGATCGATCTCCCCGGAGGCGACCTTCTCTTCCAGGGCCTCCAAGGTGAGTTCACCGGAGAGGATCGAGGTTCCGATGCCGTGGGACCATCCGGCGTAACGCTCCTCGCGGGGGCGCTGCAATGTCTTGCTTTCGATCATGTCGGCGGCGACCAGCAAAGCCCGGGCCACGGTGTCGATTCCTCCGATGTGCCCGTGAAACAGATCCGTGCGATCCATGCTCTGTCGACGCAGTTTGGCGTCGAAATTGAACCCGCCCGTCGTGAACCCACCGCTGCTGATGATCTCGTAGAGGGCCAGGGCGAGCTCGTCAACCGAATTGGGGAACTGATCGGTGTCCCAGCCATTCTGGTAGTCGCCGCGGTTGGCATCGATGCTGCCGAAGATCCCGCTGGCGGTGGCGTAGGCGACTTCGTGATGGAAGCTGTGACCGGCCAGGGTGGCGTGATTGGCCTCGATGTTGACCCGATACTCGCCGTCGAGCCCGTGACGGGTGAGGAACCCGTGGACCGTGGCACAGTCGTAGTCGTACTGGTGCTTGGTCGGCTCCTGGGGTTTGGGCTCGATGAGGAGAGTGCCCTTGAACCCGATCCGGTGCTTGTGCTCAGCCACCATCTCGAGAAAGCGGGCGAACTGGTTTTCCTCCCGTGCCAGATCGGTGTTGAGAAGGGTCTCGTAGCCCTCACGGCCACCCCAGAGAACGTAGTTCTCACCACCCAGGCGATGGGTTGCCTCCAGCATCAGCTTCACCTGTGCGGCGGCGTAGGCGAACACCTCCGGGTCGGGGTTGGTTGCCGCCCCGGCCGCATATCGAGGGTGGCTGAAGAGATTGGCCGTTCCCCAGAGAAGTTTGAGACCGGTGCGCGCCATGTGCCCTTCGATCTGGTCGATCACCGCCTCGAGATTCGCCTTCGTCTCTTTGAAGGATTGGCCCTCGGGGGCGACGTCGCGGTCGTGGAAGCAGAAGTAGGGCACCCCGAGCTTGGCCAGGAATTCAAACGCGGCTTCAACCTTGTTGGCGGCGCCCGCCATCGGGTCGACGTCCGGACTGAGCCAGGGCCGGTCGAAAGTCCCCATGCCGAAAACGTCGGAGCCGGGCCAGTTGAACGAGTGCCAGAAGCAGACCGCGATTCGGAGATGGTCTTCCATCCGCTTGCCGAGGACCATTCGGTCTGGCTCGTAGACCTTGAAGGAGAGCGGGTCGGTGGATTCGAGCCCGCCGAACGGGATCGGCCCGGTTATCTCGGTGAAGAAGTCATTGCCCACGCCAAACCTCATGTTCTCGATGGAAGGTGGCCGAGCCTATCACGCAGTCCTTGGGGTCACCCGATGGGGCGGCGGCGCTTGGAGGTGATGACACCGGTGTCGAACCCTCCAAGATGGAGGCCGCCGGCGAACCGAGCATGCTCGATCTTCAGACAACGATCCTGGACCACCTTCAGCCCGGCGTCCATTGCCTTGCGGGCCGCCTCCTCGTGACGGAGGCCGAGTTGGAACCAAACGACTTTGGCCCCGACTTCGATTGCCTCGTCGACGACCCCGGGGATCTCGCTGTGCTTGCGGAAGATATCGACGATGTCTGGGGCCTCGGGAAGGTCGCGCAACGAGGGGTACGACTTGAGGCCAAGCACCTCGTCGTACATCGGGTTCACCGGGTAGGTGACGAAGTCGGTGCGAATCAGATAGCTGGCGACGAAGTTGGACGACTTGATCGGATTGGCTGACACCCCGACCAGGGCCACAGTGCGTGCCCCGAGAATGATGCGGAGTCGGTCTCTGGCTTCGAGATCGGCGACGGTCACGACGCGGCCACCAGTGCTCGATCCAGGTCCCAGAGGATGTCCTCGATGTCTTCGATGCCCACTGAGATTCGGATCATGTCGTCGCCCACTCCGGCTCGTTCTCGCTCCGCGACCGGGACCTGTTGATGGGTCGTCGAAGCGGGATGGATCACCAGGGTCTTGGCGTCGCCGACGTTGGCGAGGTGAGAAGCCAGTTCGACGGTTTCTATGAAGCGGACGCCGGCGGCGAGCCCGCCCCGGAGGCCGAACGTGAAAACGGCTCCTGGCCCCTTGGGGAGGTAACGCGTGGCGAGAGTGGTCCAGGGGTTGTCGTCGAAGATCGGGAAGTTGACCCAGGCCACCTCGTCGCGGCTGCGCAGGAACTCGGCGACGGCGCGGGCGTTGTCGACGTGACGCTGCATGCGGAGGGACAGGGTTTCGACCCCCAGGAGCAGGATGAAGGCATTGAACGGGGAAAGCGAGGCGCCGATGTCACGGAGCAACTCGACACGGGCGCGGGTCAGGTAGGCGTACTCGCGGAAGTTCTCCCAAAACCGCAGATCGTGATAGGCGGGCGACGGTTCCACCAGGATCGGGAACTTGCCGTTGTCGAACGGGAACCGGCCGCTTTCCACGATCACCCCTGCGATTACGGCGCCGTGACCTCCGAGGAACTTTGTCGCCGAATGGAGCACGATGTCGGCCCCGTGCTCGATGGGCCGGCACAAGTATGGGGTGGCAAAGGTGTTGTCGACGACGAGAGGTATGTCGTTGGCGTGGGCCAGGTTGGCGAAGGTCTCGATGTCGAGGATGTCCGCTCCGGGATTGCCCACGGTCTCGCCATAGAGCAGCTTGGTCTTCTCGGTGATGGCGCCTTTCACCGCTTCGACGTCGCCGAAGTCGACAAAGGTCACATTGATCCCCATCCGGCGGAGGGTGACGTCGAACTGGGTGTAGGTCCCCCCGTAGAGGGATCGGGAGGAAACAACCTCATCCCCTTGCTGGCACAGGGCGAGGATGGAGATGAGCTGTGCCGCCTGCCCCGAGGCGGTGGCGACCGCACCCAAACCCCCCTCGAGCGAGGCCATGCGCTCCTCGAACGCCGCAGTAGTGGGGTTGCCGATGCGGGTGTAGATGTTTCCGTAATTCTGGAGGGCGAAGAGGTCGGCGGCGTGTTGCACGTCGTCGAAAACGAACGAGGTCGTCGCGTAGATCGGCATCGCCCGAGCCCCGGTCTCGGGGTCGGGACGCTGACCGGCGTGGACGGCTCTGGTGGTGAAACCGAACTCGTGGTCCTTCATCGGCTTCATGTTGGCAGCCGCGCAGGGGCTTTCAGCCGCCTCGGCTCCCCCCTGGCGCATACTCCTCGTCGGTCACCGCCCGGGACTCCCACACCTTGCTCCCCCGGTTGTGAGCGAGAGATGGCTGGGGTGAGTCCGGTGCAGCGCCGTGCCAATGGTACGGACGGGGGCACCCTGCCGTAATTGGGACCTACAGGGGTCATATACGGACCTCTCGATCCCAATTACGGAAGCGGTTGCGATGCGCCGGTCGTCTTGGTTCGAACCCGGTACAACGACGTTGACGCAGTGATGAACAGATCGTTGCCTTCGGGTCCACCGAACACGCAGTTGCTGGTCACCTCGGGGAGGGGGATCTTGCCGATGCGACGACCCTCAGGAGTCAACACATGGATTCCGTCTTCGGCGCTGGTGAAAACATGATCGGTCCGATCCACCCGGAACCCGTCGGCCAAACCGGGTGAGACCTCGGCAAAGACCCTGGGATTGGTGAGACTGCGGCCGCCCTCGACGTCGAAGGCCACGATGTGGTGATTGCCCGCAGGGTCGATCGATCCTGACGTGTCAGATATATAGAGGATCGACTCGTCCACGGAGAACGCCAGACCGTTGGGGTGGACCAGGAGGTCGGTGGCGACGGCGAGCGCTCTGGACTCGGGCTCGAGGCGAAACACGTAACACCCGGGGAGCTCCGACTCGGCTGCATGTCCCTCCCGGTTGGAGAGGATGCCATACGGAGGGTCGGTGAACCAGATGCTCCCGTCGGATTTCACGACGACATCGTTGGGGGAGTTCAACCTCGCCCCCTGATAGTGGGTGGCAAGGGATGTGATCGTGCCGTCAGGCTCCGCTCGCTCGATGCGACGATGGCCGTGGGAGCAAACCACGAGCCGCCTCTCGAGATCCAGCGTCCTGCCGTTGGTGAACTCGACGCCGATGCGGTCGACCTCGACTCCCCTTTCATCGGTCCAACGCATGATCCGGTTATTGGGGATGTCGCTCCAGATGACAGATCGTTGGCTCGGGATCCAGGCGGGACCTTCCGACCAGGCACATCCCCCACCGAGACGTTCGACCACGGCCGACGGGTCGATCAGGTTTGCGAAGGAGGGATCCTCCATCACGGGGGCGGGCATCATGTCGCTCATCCTGGCAAGGGAGCAATCGGGACCTGGATCTCGGTGACGTATTCAGAGGGCTCATCCGTCAGGAAGCTGTCGGGGACGTTCAGCTCGGGCTCGGCAGAGAACTTGATGTAGACCACCCACGCCGGCCCGGTGATGACATGGCCGGTGGCAACGGCCCACTTCCTGGCCCAGGACCCCGCCCGGGAGACACTCTGATAGTCACCGCGCTCGATTGTCGTCGCCACCAGGGTCGGCGGCGTGGTGACTGATTCGATGTCACCGGTGCGCCGGATCCGTCGGGTGATCGGGATCAGGATCTCGGTCGCTCGCCCACCCGTCCGGCTCCTTCCATGGTCGATGGCGACCGGAGGCTTAGCGGCCCGACCCCCAGCTCTCGGACCAGTGTCTCGACTTCGATGAACAAGGGCCCCAGGTTGTCATTGGGAGCGAGGTCCCTCTTGAGAGAGGCGAATGTCCCTCCAGGCCGCTTTCGAACTACCACATCACGGTCTTCGGAATGCTCGAACCGGATCTCGAGTGCGGTCAGCCGCCGGTCCAACTCGCGGCGTTCGGCGACCAGCTCGGCCCTTCGCTTGGAGAGCTCCATCTGCAGGGACCCGCCGCCCTGGTTGAGGGTGCCGATGGTTGCGAGAGGGATTCCCAGGTCGCGTAGCGCGACGATCCGCTGCAGTTCGGGGATCTGAGCGGCGAGGTAGTAGCGATAGTGCGAATCGGGGTCGGTCCATGCTGGACGGAAGAGCTCGAGGGCGTCGTAGTGCCGCAGCTTCTTGGGGGACACTCCGGTCAAATCGGCGAAGGAGCCGATGGTGAACATTTGGTGAGTGTAGGTTGACCTTCCCATGGTGGGAAGGTTGATAATTGAGGCTCATCGAGAAGGAGCCAAGTGAGGAACATCCGGATCGCAGCCCAACTGCATCCCCAACACGGTGAATACGCCGGGCTGCGCCAGGCGGTCCGATCAGCCGAGGAGATGGGTTTCGACATCGTCTACAACTGGGATCACTTCTACCCGCTCTACGGGGAGAGAGACGGAACCCACTTCGAGTGCTGGACCATGCTCGGCGCCTGGGCCGAGCAGACCTCACGGATCGAGATCGGGGCTCTTGTCACCTGCAATTCCTATCGCAACCCGGATCTACTGGCGGACATGGTCCGGACCGTGGACCACATTTCCGACGGGCGTCTGGTCTTGGGGATCGGCGCGGGCTGGTTCAGACGTGATTACGAAGAATATGGCTACGAATTCGGCCGCGCCGGGTCGCGCTTGAATGACCTGGCGGCCGCTCTCCCCCGGATCAAGGCTCGCTGGGACCGGCTCAACCCGAAGCCGGTGCGCACTCCGCCGATCCTGATCGGGGGGACCGGCGAGCGCAAGACACTGCGAATGGTGGCCGAGCACGCCGATGGATGGCACGCCGGGTTCCCAGACCACCCAGCGGACCTGGAGCCCAAGGTGCAGGCCCTTCGCAAGTGGTGCGATCACCACGGGCGTGGTCCGGCGGACATCGAGTGGGGAATCGGTCTCGAGCCGGAGAACAAGGACCAAGTTCTCGCCGACCACGCCGAGACCTACCTGGAGATGGGATTCACCCAATTCACTCTCGGCTACGACGGGCCCGGCTGGAACCTGAGCGACGCCTCCGACTGGCTGGCCTGGCGGGACGGAAAGAACTCATGACTGATATCCGCGAGCGTGGGCACCAACTTCGCTTCGGCCTGGTGACCCCTCAGATGTGGCGGGGCTGGGACGAGATGCTGGAGCTTTGGTCCCGAGCCGAGGCCGCAGGTTGGGATGCGGCCTTCATGGTGGACCACTTCATCTCCGACTGGGACGGGGAGACGGGAGCCAACCTGGAGGCGTTCGGGACTCTCGCCGCCTTGGCTCGTGAGGTACATCGGATCGAGCTTGGGGTCTTCGTGGTCGGGATAACCCATCGGCCGCCGATGGTCCTGCTCAAGCCACCACAGTCGATCACGTCTCCGAAGGATGTTTTCATCTTCGGGGTGGGTGCAGCCTGGAATGAGCGGGAGCATCAGGCGTACGGCATCCCCTTCCCGGCCCCAGCCGATCGGATGGGAGCGGTCGAGGAGACTCTCACCGCACTCCAACTCCTCGAGGCCCAGGAAAGCACCGACTTCGCCGGGGACTATCTATCCGGTTCGTCGGTGGTAGAGCGGCTCGGGGATCAACTGCAACGGCTCAGGGAGAAGATGGCCTGAATCCTTGTTCCCGGGCGTCTCGAGGCGTGCCTAGGTGTCTAATTCATTGTGCGTCCTGACATGCCCTACCGCCGCGCCTTGCGGTACACTCGAAAGCCTGCAGCGAGCTCCCTGGGATACCCCGCGTAGATCGGCGCCGCGTTGCGGCCGACTTGGTCGCCAAAGGTCGGGCCTGACCCGACTCAATTGAAAGCAGGAAGGAAATCTATGAAAAGAATGAGCAATCGTCCGCGATGGCTCCTCTTGTTGTTCGTGTTCGCACTGGTCGTAGCGGCCTGTGCCGGGGACACCGAGGGCACCACCACAACCGGTGCTCCCGACGAAACGACAACAACCGCGGTTAGTGGCGAAACCACTACCACGGAGGCAGCCGTCGACTCCGCCATGACGCTCACGGTTGACCTCAACCCTGACGCGGTATGGAGCGATGGGACACCGATCACAGCTGCAGACGTTGCCTGTACCTGGAACGCCAACTTGAACACCCCTGGAGCGATCTCCACCACCGGGTGGGATCAGATCCTGTCGGTTGAGCCCGGCACGAGCGACAAGCAGGTCGTGGTCGAGTTCGCCACCGTGTATGCGCCATACAAGGGTCTGATCATCCAGATCCTCCCGTCGCACCTGATCGCCGACTGTAACGATGTATCCGCAGACTTCCTGGACGCCCTCCCGGTGTCCGGTCGCCCGTGGCAGCTCACGTCGTGGAGTCTCGATCAGGCGATACTGGAGCCAAACCCGGCCTACTGGGGCGATGACGCGCCGGTGGCGTCACGGATCGTCATGGTCCCGAGAACCGATGATGGTGGCATTGCCGCCCTGGGAGCTGGTGAAGTCGACTTCATCTTCCCGCAGGCGTTCGCCGGCATCACCGATGCCCTGGCGGCGGACAACATCCAGTTCGCGCCCGGATATGGCACCAACTACGAGGGTCTGTACTTCCAGCAGGGTGCAGAGCGGGGCGGCCCGTTCTCCGACCCGGTATTCCGGGAGGCGTTCTCGAAGTCCATCGACCGTGAACTGATCCTGGCCAACATCTACGACCCGATCTTCCCCGGTGCTCCGCTGCTTCAGTGTGGGCTCTGGGTGCCGACCGTCGGTCCCTGGTGTGACAACACCCAGTTCGTGGACAGCTATGACCCCGAAGGCGCAGTGGCGCTGCTCGAGGGTGACGGCTGGGCCCTGAACGGCGACGGTTTCTGGGAGAAGGACGGAGCGGTTCCGGAGATCAAGTGGATGGTCAACACACCGAACCCGCGTCGTGAGGGCACCCAAGCTCTCATGATCCCCGAGTTCACCGCGGCCGGCTTCAACGTTGTCGCCGACAACGGCGACGCCGCGGCCGTGTTCCAGCAGCGTTTGCCTGCCGGTGACTACGACCTCGCGATGTACATCAGCACCGCGCAACCGGATCCCAGCGTCACCTCGATCATGAGCTGTAGCCAGGTCCCGAGTGCCGAGAACGACAACCAGGGTCAGAACTCTGTGTTCTGGTGCAATGAGGACGCCAGCGCCCTCATGATCGAATCCGACACCACAATCGACGAAACGGCTCGTGCCGACCTAATTCATCAGATCGGCCAGGCGTTGGTCGATGACCACGTGATGGTCCCGTTGTTCCAGTTCCCGAATATCGCCGCATGGCGTACGGACCGGATCGAAGGCGATGCACCCAGTGCAGATGCGGCCAACTACCGCGCCTTCAACAACAGCTCGCAGCTGTGGACCCCGCTGTCCGACAGTGGTGAGATCATCATTGGTGCCGAGCAGTGGCCCGAGTGCATCAACCCGGTGACGGAGTGCGCCAACTCCTCCTGGATGGTGTGGACCACTTCGTTTGCGGTTCTGCCCGCGATTTGGGACACGACCAGTGACGGAGGGTTTGAGCTCACCAACCTGGTGGCAGGCGAGCCGACCGTTACGGTCAACGAGTAAATCAACTAGCTTGTTTGGGGTGGCCGCGTCG
>JBBDQO010000011.1:44989-59120 GCA_040905925.1 Acidimicrobiia bacterium
GTCGGGCACCCCAAACCTAACCCTGATATGACAACGGAGGGACGAGGACGATGGCGAGGTTCATCGCTCTAAGAGCCGCATGGGCTATCCCGGTGCTCCTGATAGTCACATTCCTGACTTTCTGGGCGGTCAAGTCGGCCACCGACCCGGTTCAGAGCTTCCTCCGGATCAACACCCGAGCCACTCC
This sequence comes from Acidimicrobiia bacterium, assembly GCA_040905925.1. Classification (GTDB taxonomy): domain Bacteria; phylum Actinomycetota; class Acidimicrobiia; order Spongiisociales; family ZC4RG35; genus JALYNX01. Next base: position 45,177 of record JBBDQO010000011.1, read on the forward strand.
CGAGATGGTCGAGGAGTACAAAGAGAAGCACGGTCTGATTGGATCGACACCCGAGCAATACGTCCGCTGGCTCGGTCATTTCGTCACTCTGGAGTGGGGCAACTCGATCAAGGGAAACCGCCCGGTTTGGCCCGACCTCAAGGCCGCGATGGCCAACAGCCTCATTCTCGGTTTCACCGCCAGTTTCGTCGGGATCACCATCGGGCTGGGCGTCGGGATCCTCTCCGCCCTTCGCCAGTATTCGAAATTCGACACTGCCGCCACCGGTGCGGCGTTCGTTGGGATATCGATCCCTCCCTTTGTCTCTGCGGTGTTGCTCCAGGTTTTGTTCGCCATCATGATCACGAGTTGGCTCGGCCTGGATAAACCGTTCTTACCTGTGGCCGGGGTCTATCCCCCCGGCCAGACCGAGTTCGACCTGTGGCTCAGGATCAAACACATGATCCTCCCGGTAACGGTGGTCGCCATTCAGATCATCGCCGTCTACAGCCGATACATGCGAGCCTCACTGCTCGATGTCAAAGGGTCCGACTACATGCGGACCGCGCGGGCCAAAGGGATCTCGGAGCGGAGGGTGATCATGCATCATGCCCTACGTAATGCCATGATCCCGGTGGTCACCGTGGCAGCCATCGACATCGGGGCCGTCATTGGTGGCCTGATCATCACCGAGCGCATCTTCGAGTTCCGGGGCACCGGCGACTATCTCCTCACCGCCCTTGGCAATGGTGACTTCCCCCAGATCATGCCCTTGATGTTCATCATCGTCAGCTCGGTCATCGTGTTCAACCTCCTGGCCGATGTCGCCTATGCCTGGCTCGACCCGAGGATCCGTCTTGGTTGACATCCTCACCCCGATCCCGGGCGATCCGGTTGAGGCCCCGGTGCTGGAGGACCTCGAAGATCTCACCATTGAGTCGAAATCCCCAACCCAGCTGGCCATGCGTCGCTATCGACATCACCGGGCGGCGATGATCTCCAGCGTCGTGTTGCTGGTGATAGCGCTGGCGTGTGTTCTCGCGACCTGGGTCGCACCCTACGGGGAGAATGAGGCCATCAAGTCCCCCGACGGGGGACTCCGCAACGAGATCCTGATCCCACCCAACTCTCAGTTCTGGTTCGGGACCGACGCGATTGGCCGGGATCTCTACTCGCGGGTGCTCTACGGAGGAAGGGTGTCGCTCTTCGTCGGCATTGCCAGTGCTATCTCAGCCGGTCTCATTGGGACCGCGGTGGGCGCCTTCGCCGGCTTTCGAGGAGGGAAGATCGACAACGTAATGATGCGGGTCACCGATCTGTTCATCGGGCTGCCGTTGTTGGTGATCCTGATCATCATGCGGCTTCTCCCCGAGAAACAGCCGTGGGCGGCCACGGTGCTCGGGGAGCCAGGCTCGAAACGGTTGATGGTGACTTTGATCACGTTGGTGGCGTGGATGACGACCGCAAGGATCGTGCGCGGGGTCGTCTTGAGCCTCAAGGAGAAGGAATTCGTCGAGGCTGCCCGGGCGGTAGGCGCCAGCGACAAACGCATCATCGTTCGCCATCTGGTGCCGAACACGATCGGCCCGATCGTCGTCTCCATGACCTTCATCGTGGCCGCCGCCATTAGTCTCGAGTCGACTCTCTCCTTCTTCGGATTTGGGCTGGACCCGACCCAGTCCTCGTGGGGCAACCTCCTCGCTGATGCCGGGACCTCCATCATCACCGGTAAGTGGTGGTTGGTGCTGTTCCCCGCGCTCGTGTTGCTGATCACGATCCTCTGCATCAACTTCATGGGTGACGGGCTCCGCGATGCACTCGACCCAAAGCAGGAGCAAAGGGTCACTGGATGACCTCGTCGGTCCTTTCGGTCCGCGACCTTCACGTATCGTTCCCCACACAAGACGGGTTGGTACAGGCGGTACGCGGTGTCAGCTTCGACATAGCCGAGCACGAGCTGCTCGGCGTCGTCGGTGAGTCCGGTTCCGGCAAGTCGGTCACCTTTCTCGCTGTCATGGGCCTTCTGCCCAAGTCTGCGATCATCTCCGGCTCGATCAGAGTCGGCGGTCAGGAGCTAGTTGGACAGCCTGCCGATGAGGTCCGCAAGGTGCGGGGCAAGCGGGTCGCCATGATCTTCCAGGACCCGCTGACCGCACTCAACCCGGTTCATCGGGTCGGCGCCCAGGTCGTCGAGATGATCCTTGCCCATCAGGACATCTCCAAGGACGAGGCGAATGCCAAGGCCGTCGAACTGCTGGACTTGGTCGGGATCCCCCAGCCGGACACGAGGGCTCGGCAGTATCCCCACGAGTTCTCCGGTGGAATGCGACAGAGGGTGGTCATCGCCATGGCCATCGCCAACTCGCCGGAGATCCTGATCGCCGATGAGCCTACGACCGCCCTCGACACCACGGTGCAGGCCCAGATCCTCGATGTGGTGCAGCAGGTGCAACACGAGTTGGGGGCCGCGGTGGCCTTCATCACCCACGACCTGGGCGTGGTGGCCCGAATCGCCGACCGGGTCCAGGTCATGTATGCCGGTCGGGTGACCGAGCGCGGCGAGGCCCACGACATCTTCCTACATCCCACCCACCCTTACACCAGAGGTCTGTTGACCTCGCTGCCCGATGCCAACGTCGATCGCCTGATACCTATCCCGGGCGCACCCCCCAACATGCTGCGACCTCCCAGTGGCTGTGCCTTTCGCATCCGTTGCCCCTACGCGGCGGAAATCTGTGCCGGCGAGATTCCAGAGCTCAAGCCCTTTGGAGCCATCGAAACGGCGTGTGTCCGGGTCGAGGAGATCGGGGCGGAGGTGAGTGCTTGAGCGAGCCATTGCTCGAGGTCACCGATCTCTTCAAGCTCTTCGAGGTCCGTCAGAACGTGGGAGCCAGGGTCATCAAGCAAACGGTCCACGCGGTCTCTGGCGTGTCATTCAGCCTGGATCCGGGTGAGACCCTGGGGCTGGTTGGGGAGTCGGGCTCGGGCAAGTCGACGGTGGGCCGCTGCATCCTCCGCCTTCTCGAGCCGACCTCGGGCTCGATCCGGTTCCGCGGCCAGGAGCTCACCACATTGGGCCGGGAGGAGATGCGCGAGCTTCGCTCCGAGATGCAGATCGTGTTCCAGGACCCGTATGCCTCCCTCGATCCGAGGATGACCATCGGGGCTGCCATCGCCGAGCCCTTGGAAGTCCACGATGTCCCCGGTGACCATCGGGCGATCGTGGGTGAGCTGCTCGAGTTGGTCGGCCTTTCTCCGGACCACGCAAACCGGTTTCCCCACGAGTTCTCTGGGGGGCAGAGACAGAGAATCGGGGTAGCCCGAGCCCTCAGCCTGCGTCCATCCCTGATCATCCTCGACGAGCCGGTGTCGGCCCTCGACGTCTCGATCCAGGCCGGGATCCTCAACCTCCTCGAGGACCTCCAGAAGGAGCTCAGCCTCTCCTACCTCTTCATTGCCCATGATCTGTCGGTGGTCAGGCACATCAGCGATCGCATCGCCGTCATGTATCTGGGCAAGCTGATGGAGGTGGGGGACCACAAGGACGTCTACGACCGTTCGATCCACCCCTATACCCAGTCACTGCTGTCAGCGGTGCCGATTCCGGACCCGACTGTGGAGCGCACCCGCAAGCGAATTGTCCTCGAAGGCGATCTGCCGAGCCCGGTGAACCCTCCATCAGGCTGTGTGTTCCGGACCCGGTGCCCGATTGCGTTCGACCTCTGTGCCGAGGAGGTCCCTGAATTGCGCCTCCACTCCAAGGCTCATTTCGCGGCTTGTCACGCGCCGTTGTTGCCGGGCCAGTCCCTGGCAGATGTCGTGGCGGCGCGCACCCCTGTCGCCACCGGGCTTTCCGACCAGTAGCCCTGGGGGCCTACTTCACTGCACCACTCAGCAGCCCGGAGTAATACCTCTGGAGCAGCAGGTAGATCAGGACGCAGGGAGGGACGACGCGGATCGACACCCCACACTCGACATCAGTGGTTCAAGTGCCGATCCCGCAAACGTATGCGTACATACGATGGCCATTGGCCGGCGGCGCTGTGTTAGCCTCGTTCTGTGCAGGCCGCTCCAAGTCTGATTCCGACCAGCAATCAAGGCTGATGGAAGCCCGCGCCCCTGCCGGAATCACGGGTGTGAGCAGACCCCCAACGATGCGCGATGTCGCGATGGAGGTTGGGGTTTCCCAGAGCACGGTGTCGCGAGTCCTGAGTGGAGCGCCGTCCCGGGTTCCCATCGCGGAGGAGACCCGTCGTCGGGTCATCGAGGTGGCCGAACGTCTCAACTACAGGCCAAACCCTCTGGCACGCGGTCTGCGTGGCGCCCGCACCATGTTGATCGGTGCCATCGTGCGCGACATCACCGACCCGTTCTTTGCCGGGGCGATCGAGGCCTTGTCGTCGGAGGCAATGAAACTCGGATACAACCTGGTGTTGGGACACGCCCACACCCGGGCGGAAGAGGCGATCGCCCTGCGGGCAATCCTCGAGACACGCCATTGCGATGCGCTCGTGGTGCTCGGAGACGTCAGCGACCAGCCGAGTCTCATAAGTGATCTGCATGACGCCACGGTCCCGGTGGTTGCGTTGTGGCAAGGTTCTCGACTTCAGGGTGTGCATTCGGTGAATGTCGATAACCGCGTCGGCACCAACGCCGTTCTCGATCATCTCAGGACCTTGGGCCATCATGCGATCGCCTACATCGGCGAGACTCGATTGCGTGACCTCAAAGAGCGCGAGGACGCCTTTGTGGATTACTTCGGGAGAACGGGTATCGCTATCCCGGATGGCTACGTGCGACACGCCCGAAACAACCACGGCGGTGGCGGTGAGGCGCTGAGTGCCCTGCTGGCACTTCCCAACCCACCGACGGCCGTGGTGGCCTCGACTGATGTCCTGGCGATCGGCGCATTACACACCGCGCATCGGTCGGGTCTGGCGGTCCCGGATGACCTCTCGATCACCGGTTTCGACGACATCGCGATGGCCGGCTTCACTGTCCCTGCGCTGACTACGGTGCGGATGCCGATCTATGAGATGGTCGGGGCTGCATTGGGGATAGTGATCGAGGATCTGGAGACTCTCGCCGATCGGTCCAACGCCGGAGAAGCGCGGCTCATGCTGCAGCCAAGCCTGGTGATACGAGATTCGACCGGAAGCCCTCGGGTCGAGACCAGGCAATAGAAGACGACAGATGGACCTTCACCAGCTTCGAACCAAGGTCGCTTCGGCGAACAATTCGATCGCGTCGGCAGGGCTCGTGGAGTTGTCCTTTGGGAATGTCAGTGGGGTTGATCGGGCGGCCGGGTTGTTCGCCATCAAGCCGAGTGGAGTGGCCTGCTCCGAATTGGTGCCCGATCAGGTGGTTCTGGTCTCCTTGGATGATGGCCGAGTGGTCGAAGGCGAGCTCCGGCCTTCTTCCGACACACCTACCCACCTCCACCTCTACCGGTCGTTCGACGAAATCGGAGGGGTGGTTCATACCCACTCACCGTTTGCCACCTCGTGGGCTCAGGCGCGACGACCGATCCCGTGTCTCGGTACCACCCACGCCGATCATTTTCATGGCGAGGTCCCGGTGACGAGGCCGCTCCGGGCCGATGAGGTCGGTGGGGACTATGAGATGAGCACCGGCGAGGTCATTGCCGAGACTTTCCTCGGCAACGGGCTGGACCCGCTTCACCATCCTGGGGTTTTGGTCGCATCCCATGGGCCCTTTACCTGGGGCGCCGATCCCGACGAAGCGGTGATGAATGCCGTGGCGGTCGAGGTGATTGCCCGGATGGCCTACCAAACCCTGGGTATCTCGGGGGACGCCAGCCCGATCGAGCCCTTCCTGCTCGATCGGCATTTCCAGCGGAAGCACGGCCCAAACGCCTATTACGGCCAATCCGTGCCACCGGGCACCTAGGGACGCGGATGTTGGCTCTACGACTTCACGGAAAAGGTGACCTCAGGCTGGGCGAGGAGCCGGAGCCGATTCCGACAGATTCCACCCCTCTCATCCGGCTTGGAGCCGTGGGTCTGTGTGGCTCCGACCGTCATTGGTACCTGGACGGGTCCATCGGCGACTCTGGCATCGACCACCCACTCATCCTCGGCCACGAAGCAGCAGGTGTGATCATGTCCGGGCCTCGAAGTGGCCAGCGGGTCGCCATCGACCCGGCGGCAGTTTGTCATCGATGCGAGTTCTGCCGGATCGGGTCCTCTCATCTCTGTCCGGGGGTTCGTTTCGCCGGTCATGGTGACATCGATGGGGCGCTGCGGGAGGTCATGACCTGGCCGGACGACACCCTTCTCCCGATCCCGGACTCGATGACGATGGAGGAGGCCGCGCTCATCGAGCCTCTGTCGGTCGCAATGCATGCGGTGGATCTGGGCTCCGTGCCCAAAGACGCCGACGTTGGGGTCTTCGGCTGTGGCCCCATCGGTCTCATGATCGTCCAACTTTGCCTGATGGCAGGCGCCCGGAGTGTCGTTGCCCTCGAGCCTCTGCCGCATCGTGCCGCCGCCGCCCTGCGCAAGGGCGCCTACGTGATCGCCGGAGACGGCTCTGATCCAATCGGGGAGATAGAGGAGGCAACCGAGGGGCACGGGCTCGATGTCGTGTTCGAATCGGCAGGTGCCCAGGAGTCGGTCGATGCCGCAATCAGCGCAGCCCGCCGCGGAGGCCGGGTGGTCGTCGTTGGCATTCCTTCGGACGATCGCATCACCCTCCATGCCTCGGAAGCACGCCGCAAAGAGCTCAGCATCGTCTTTTCGCGCCGGTCGAAGCCAATGTCGGAGCGGGCGATCGCGCTGGTAACAGCAGGGTCCGTTGATGTGCAGTCCTTGGTCGATGCCCGCTACTCGCTTCGGGATTGGCAAGAGGCTTTCGACACCCTGGTCGCCAGGTCCGCCATCAAAGTCATGATCAATCCATTCGATGGTGGAGGGGGGCTCTAGTGGGCAGCAAATACGCGGTGGGCATCGATTTCGGGACCGAATCGGGGCGTGCACTCCTCGTCGATGTTGCCACTGGAGAGGAGCTCGCCACCGCGGTCTACCAGTACTCCAACGGTGTGATGGTCGATCATCTGCCCGCCCCCGACGACGATGTCGCCCTCGAGTTCGACTGGGCGCTCCAGGATCCCGCCGACTACCTGCGCACCATCCAGGAGACGGTCCCGTCCCTCCTTCAGCAAACCGGCGTCGGCCCTTCCGAGGTGATTGGGATCGGAATCGACGTGACCGCTTGCACGATGCTCCCCACCACAGCCGACGGGACTCCGCTGTCCGAGCTGTCCGAGTTCCGCCGGAGTCCTCACGCCTGGGTGAAGCTCTGGAAGCACCACGCCGCGCAACCCCAGGCCAACCGGATCAATGCAGTTGCATCGGAGCGGGGTGAAGGCTGGCTTTCCCGCTACGGGGGGAAGATCTCCTCGGAGTGGTTCTTCTCCAAGAGCCTTCAGATTCTCGAGGAAGCGCCCGAGATGTACCAGGCCGCTGACCGCCTGATCGAGGCAACCGATTGGATCGTCTGGCGGCTGACCGGTGTGGAGACCAGGAACAGTTGCACCGCCGGCTACAAGGCGATCTGGACCAAGGGAGAGGGTTTTCCGTCCCCGGAGTTTTTTGGTGCCCTCCATCCTGGGTTTGCAGGCATCGTCGCCGAGAAGATGTCGAGTGATGTCGTCTCGATCGGGGAGCGAGCCGGGGGCCTGACCGAGGAGGCTGCGGAATGGACGGGTCTGTTACCGGGCACCGCTGTGGCCGTGGGGAATGTCGATGCCCACGTGTCGGTGCCGGCCTCGACGGTCACCGAGCCCGGTCGGCTGGTGGCAGTCATGGGCACCAGCACCTGCCACATGATCCTCGGGCAGAAGACGGCCATCGTCGAGGGAATGTGCGGGGTAGTGGAGGACGGAGTGATCCCCGGTCTGTTCGGATTCGAGGCCGGCCAGCCGGCGGTGGGTGACATATTCGCCTGGTACGTGGAACACGGGGTTCCTCCGGAGTATCACGCCGCGGCACGAGACCAGGGTGTCGATGTGCATACCGTGCTCGAGACCGAGGCGGCCCGGCTCCGGCCTGGCGAGACCGGTCTGCTCGCGATCGACTGGTGGAACGGAAACCGCTCGGTCCTCGTCGACGCCGACCTGTCTGGGGTTCTGCTCGGGGCGACGTTGGAGACGGAGGCCCCAGCGATCTATCGGTCGCTGATCGAAGCCACGGCCTTCGGGACCCGTGTCATCGTCGACTCGTTCAAGGACGCGGGCGTGGGCGTCGAGGAAATCGTCGCCTGTGGCGGGCTCCCGGAGCGAAACCGGCTGCTGATGCAGATCTACGCCGACGTGACCGGTCTGCCGATCAGAGTTGCCCGTTCGAGTCTGACCGGAGCATTGGGATCAGCGATGTTCGGTGCCGTGGCGGCTGGCTCCGCCGCAGGTGGTTATGACCACATCGTCGATGCGGCCAAGCGGATGGCTCATCTCAAGGAGGAAGCGTTTCGACCAGACCCCGCCGCACACGCGGTCTACGACCTGGTCTATGCCGAATACCGACGGCTCCACGACTACTTCGGCCGTGAGAACGACGTGATGAAGCGTCTGAAGTCGATACGGGCCGGGGTCTTGGCGACTTAGCCCGTCGAGAATCGGTACTCGGTGGTCTGGCGATAGGTGTCCCCAGGGCCGACGAGCACCGACGGATACTCCGGATGGTGCAGGGAGTCGGGAAAGTGCTGGGCTTCGAGACAGATCCCGCCACGGGTCGGGTAGACGACTCCACCTTTCCCGGTCGTTGGTGGCATCTTGCCGCTCGAGTAGATCTGAAGACCAGGCTCGGTAGTGAGCAGATCGAGCACCAGGCCGTTTCCCGGATGATCCAGTCGGGCCGCCCAGCGGAGCGTCGAATCCCATTCGTTCAGCACGAAGTTGTGGTCCAGACCTGCTCCCGGCCCATCGGCGAGAGAGCGCAACCGGGGCCCGATGACCGTTGGACGGCGGAAATCCAACGGCGTTTGCTCAACCGGGTCCAAGCGGCCCAGGGGGATGAGAGTGTCATCGGTCGGTGTGTATTGGTCGGCAAAAACGGTCAACACCTGATCGTCGACAGTCTCTGGATCGACATCACCACCAAGGTTCCAGTACGTGTGGTTTGTCAGATTCACCGGAGTCCGCCGATCGGCGGTGGCTGAATACTCGATGCGTAGGCCGTCCTCAGCCGTGAGGCGGTAGGTCACGGTTACCTGCACGTTGCCCGGATAGCCCTCCTCCAGATGAGGGCTGAAATGTCGGAACTCGACGGCCGAGGCCTCGGCGTCATCGGCTACATCCCAGAGGACCTTGTCGAAACTGCGAACGCTCCCTCCGTGTAGATGGTGGTCACCGTCGTTGGCCGCCAACTTGTAGTTGATTCCGTCGAGGGTGAAGCTCGCCTCAGCAGTCCGGTTGGCCACGCGTCCCACCGTCGCCCCGAAGTAGAGACCGCTGTGGGCCTCATACTCGGCGACCGTGTCGAACCCGAGTGCGACATCCCGGGTCCGGCCATCGGCATCGGGCACCAAGAGTCTCACCAGCCGGGCCCCGTGATTGGTCAGTTCGGCGCGGATCCCGGTGGGACCGATCAGCTCGAGGAATCGGGCTGTGGGCTCAGGTTCTCCCGAGACTGTGGCAATCGGGTCGCTGACCACGAGGGACTAAAGGGCTCCGGCCAAGTGGTGATATGCCTGATTCCACTGCAGCTCTCTCTTGAAGGCCTTCGCAGTGGTGTCCTGGTCGATAACGACGAGCTCGACTCCGATCATGTCTGCGAAGTCCTCCAACGTCTCGATCGACACCGCCTGAGTGAAGCAGGTGTGGTGGGGCCCACCAGCCGTGAGCCATGTCTCGGCGGCCACGGCCAGGCTCGGCCTCGGTTGCCAGACCGCTCGGGCCACCGGGAGATTCGATAGCGGCTGCTCCGGCTCGACCACCTCGACCAGATTGGCCACCAAGCGGAACCGGGGCCCGAGATCGAGCAAACCCACGACGAAGGCAGGGCCGGGAGGAGCCGTGAAGACGAGGCGCACCGGATCCGGCCGCCCCCCGATTGCGAGCGGGTGGATCTCGCAAGACGGTTTGCCGGACGCGATGCTGGGACAGACCTCCAGCATGTGGGCGCCAAGGACGCACGCGTTCTCTGGGGTGAGGTGATAGGTGTAGTCCTCCATGAACGAGGTACCACCCGGGAGGCCGGCGCCCATCACCTTGATCAGGCGGACGAGGGCGGCCGTCTTCCAATCCCCCTCGGCGCCAAACCCGTAACCGTCCGCCATAAGCCTCTGCACCGCGATTCCCGGAAGCTGAGCAAGACGTCCCAGGTCCTCGAAGTTGTCGGTGAAGGCGCCAAAGCCTCCCTCGGACAGAAAGCCTCGGAGGCCGGCCTCGATGCGAGCCGCCTCGCGCAGCGATTGATGGCGATCGCCGCCGACTCCCAATTCCGGCACGAGGTCGTATTCGTCCCGATAGGCATCGACGAGGATGTCGACTTCGGCCTCACCGACCTCCTCGATGCGATCGGTGAGGAGATTGACTCCGAATGTGTTGACCGAGAACCCGATCCGGAGCTGGGCTTCGACCTTGTCACCCTCGGTGACCCCGACATTTCGCATATTGTCACCAAAGCGCGCGATTTTGAGATGACGGGCTTCATGACGCGAAGCGGCGGCCCTCGTCCACCTTCCGATCGTGGATTGAATGGCCGGGTCTTCCCAGTGACCTACCACCGTTTTTCGGGGCAGGCGTAGCCGGGTGGCCATATAGGCGAATTCACGATCACCGTGTGCCGACTGGTTGAGATTCATGAAGTCCATGTCGATCTCGGGCCAGGGGAGCTCGCGGTTGAACTGAGTGTGGAGATGCAGCAGCGGCTTCTGGAGGGCGGCGAGACCGGCAATCCACATCTTGGCCGGGGAAAAGGTGTGCATCCATGTAATCAACCCGACGCAGGACGTGGAGGCGTTCGCCTCCTGGACGATGGCGAATATGCCCTCGGAGTCGGTCAACACCGGCTTTACCACCACGTGGATCGGGATTGTCTCGGACCCGTCGAGGCTTTCGGCGATCTTGCGGGAGTGTTGCTCGACGATGGCGAGGACCGCGTCGCCGTAGAGATGCTGGCTTCCGGTGACGAACCAGATCTCGAGTTGTTGGAAGTCAGTCATCTCCTCGGTCCTCCGACCGGTCGTCCCGGCACTTTCTCATTCTGCCTCGCCTCCTGGGCTCTCAGAATCATGATTTCTTTCACTGTCCTAATCGCCGGAAACGTCGAGGGCATAGTTCACAAAGAGGCGCTGCTGCTTGGACTCGACGCTCGGCAGGACGATGAGCCGTGTCACGTCCTCGGGAACCCCAGCCTCGGTCGTCCATTCGACTGATCCACCGGCCGGGGTGATGGGGGCCGACACGATGTCTGGGCTTTCGTAATAGCCGTAGAGAATGCCGTTGTCGCCGATCACGGGCGGGTTGCCCACATGAACGTAGGTGGCGTGATCGCCCGGGTTCTCAGTGCTCCAGGTGAGAACGAGAGTCGGGCCGATGCGTTCGACTCCTGCCAGGACGAGGGTGACATTATTGAGTGCGGTGACCTTGGTGTCGGCGGCAAGGATCACCTCGTCAACGGGTTCGCCCACGGGGAAGCTCAGGTCGGTCGTTATCTCGCCCAGATTCAACTCCATCATGCCCTCGGCGCGGTTGGCAATTGTGGGCCGAATCGACTGTCTTCGCATCATCATGGCCCGGTCTGTTCCGTTAACGATCCCGGGAACGTTCCCGGGATCGTTAACATTAGCAACTTTTAGTCCGGTGTGAGGATCAAATGTGGTTTTTTTTTCGGGAGAGATACTTCGCTCCAGTCCAGGCTTCGGGGCAGCGCCAAGTGAGAGATCGAAGGGAACCGGTTCGAGAGATCAGCGAGATCCCGAATCTGGCCGGGGTTTCGCCAAGGGTCAGCCCGGTGCAGGCCCGGTGCTTTGGCGGACTACCAACGTTGGCGTCAACACGTGATCATGAGGTGTGATCCGATCGATGGCGACCCGTACCGCTAGCTCGGTCATCTCGCTGATCGGCATGTGGAGCGTGGTGAGAGGGGGCACGGTGTATGCGGCCAGAGGAATGTCATCGAATCCGATGACCGAGAGTTGGCCGGGCACATTGATGCCCAGCATGTACGCGGCATTGAGAACGCCTGATGCCAGATGGTCAGTGGCTGCCACTATCGCGGTCGGAGGCTCCGCGAGACTCATGAGGGATCTCAAAGCGTCATGTCCGCCCTCAGCATCGTTGTTCACATCCTGGATGTGGTCAGACGAGGTCGGCAATCCGAGTTCTGTCAGCCGTTCGGTGAATGCGTCCTTTCTCTGACGTATGTCACCCAAGGTGTGCCCGCCGATGAAGCCGAATCGTCGATGGCCGAGCGATGCAAGGTGATCGACCGCCTCGAAGATCCCAGATCGGTTGTCGATGTTGATTGTCGGCACACCTTCCAGAGTCGGGCCTTGCCACAACGCAACCACAGGGGTGTTGGAGGCGCGCAGGTCGTCTATCAGCCTCGGTTGGTCACGCATGTCACCCAAGACCAGGATCGCGTCGCAGTGCCTGGTTTCGAGGACAGCCCGCAACAGCATTGCCTCGTCAGCGCGACTGTGAGCGCTACCCAACACAACGTTGTAGCCGCGTTCCATGGCCTGGTAGGACAGGGCGTCAACCGCGGTGGCGAAGAAGGGGTCGGCGATCTCTCGGGCGATCACACCGAGAAGCATGGTCTTGGCGCCCCGTAGCCCTCGGGCCAGGGGGTTGGGCCGGTAGCTGAGGCTGCGTGCGACTTCGAGGACCCGCTCCTTGGTGTTGGGCGCGATCGGAACCAATGTCTTGGTGGCGTTGAGCACCCGGGACACCGTTGATTGGGATACCCCTGCGACCCGGGCGATGTCGTGCATCGTCACCGCACGGCCTTCTTCCTCAACCAGTTTCGTTTCTTCTTCGACCACCGTCGTCACCTCTGAGATCCAGACGTGAGCATTAAAGCCGACCCACCCTCGTCAACAGCCGATGGGTCGATGATTACGATTGCAGTCTAGGTTTCGTTCAACTTAACCATCGCGGAGGAAGTCTGAAATCCGAGCCATGGCCCTATGGAGGGGACACCACCGCCGAGCTGGGGGTCCGGGTCCAGATGTCGACGTTCCACTCGTCCCCTATCACCATTGGGCCAACCGCGGCCCGGCGACGATGCGTATCTGGATTCCGGTAACCCCCCGGGAGGCGAGACACTCAAACTGACCCTTCGCGGCCACGCAGGAATACGCTCCCGATTCTTGTCACAGACTCTGGCCCGCATCCTGGTGTTCGCCACGGCGGCAGCGGTGCTCGTCCTCGAGATACTCGCCGGGCGTCTCCTCGCCCCTTATCTCGGAGTGAGCCTCGAGGTGTTCACCGGGGTCATCGGGGTCGTCTTAGCCGGCATCTCGGTCGGCGCCTGGCTCGGCGGCCGGGCCGCCGATCGTCGTGATCCCGTCGGCCTCCTCGGGCCGTTGCTGGTTGCGGGCGGGCTCTCCGCACTTGCCGCCCCGTTACTGGTCGACGTCGTCGGCCCGGCCGCGGACAGCGGACCACTCGGCATCGTCGCCCTCACCACGGTCGGCTTTTTCCTGCCGGCTGCCCTTCTCTCGGCGGTGTCCCCGGTGGTGGTCAAGATCCGCCTCGGCTCATTGGAGAGAACGGGGTCGGTCGTGGGCTCCTTCTCGGCCATCGGAACCGCTGGTGCGATTTTCGGCACCTTTGTCACCGGGTTCGTGCTGATCGCAGCCTTCCCGACGCGTCCCATCGTGCTTGGCATCGGAATCGCTCTCACTCTTGGAGGGCTCGGCATCTGGCTCGGCCGGAGCCGCTGGGCTTCAGTGGGAGTGCTGATACTCGGGGCGGTCCTGGGGACCGCCGTGGTGAGC
>JBBDQO010000012.1:0-58488 GCA_040905925.1 Acidimicrobiia bacterium
TGCGGAATCTCAGGCGCCATGCAGCATCTTGTGGGGATGAAGGACGCCAAGACGATCATTGCCATCAACAAGGACCCAGACGCCCCGATCTTCTCCATCGCCGACCTCGGTGTGGTCGGCGACGTGCACAAGGTGCTCCCCAAACTGATCGAGGCGCTGGAAAGCCGCTAGAGCCCTGCTGGGGATGGCGCAACCGTTTCCGTCTTCCATGCCCTGATCAGACGAAAGGAAAAATGTCGGAATCTGGGGCGCAAACATCTTGAATCTGTCGTGGGTCGAACGTATGTTCGTGTCATGGAAGTGGAAGGGTCGACCGTCGACTATCACCAGTCTGAGCTCATCCGATTGGAGGGCTTGAAGACGCAAATCGCCGCCCTCCAGATGCGGCATCTGTCCTATCTCGACGAGGCACAGGTGGCCACAGCCGACGGCTCGCGATCGCTTTCGGAATGGGTCGCTGCACGACTCGACCTCAGTCTCGAGACGGCCAAGAGTCTGGTGCGCACCATGCGACGCATCGAGGACCGACCCGATCTGAGAGAGTCTCTGGCGGCAGGGGAGACCACCTTCGACCGGGTGGAGGCCCTTTCCCTGATCCCTGAGGACGTTGGACTGCTCGAACATCTGGACGTGGCCGGGGTGCGTCGGGAGGCCGCCCATCGGGTCAGGATCACATCCGAATCCGAGTTCCGCACCGCCGACGACCGATTCCTCGTCATCCAACCTTCACTCGACGAGTCTTGGTGGAAGGTATGGGGCGGTCTCGACGGCTTCTCGGGAGCCTTGGTCGACAAGGTGCTGACTGAGGCTGCTGACCAGCTCCCCGAATTCCCTGATGGGTCCAAAGGCGACAGTTCATGGCGCAAGGCCACCGCCTTGGTCGGGCTCTGCACCTCCGACGATCCCCCACCGGCACAGGTGACTGTGTTCGTCGACGCCAAATATGCTGCCGAGAGCAACGGCCAGTCAGCGATCGTCTTGGAAGCCGGACCTCGGGTGGGCGCCGACGCTCTGACCGGGATCCTCTGTGACGCCGCCACCGAGGTGATTGCCCAAACCGAGGACGGCAGATTCATGGAATACGGTCGAAGAATTCGGACTGCTCCACCATCATTGCGCCGCGCCGTCCTTTCCAGGGACGGCAATGTCTGCGCCGGCGACGGATGCTCCTCTCGGTACCGACTCGAGGCACATCACGTCATCCCCTGGAGCCAGGGCGGGCGCACCGATCCCGACAACCTGATCACCCTCTGTTGGTTCCACCATCACATCGTGGTCCACGAACGAGGCTTTCAACCCTTCCGACACCCCGTTCACGGGAGAGTCCGCTTCCGGAATTCGAGCCGACCTAGCTAGGGGTGGATCTTCCCCACCACCCCGGCGCCGAGACTCGTCAAACCATCTCCACACCTAGGGTTCTCCGCCAATGAGCGAGATCCCAGCTACCTATCGCACGCCACATGGGCTCGACGCCGGTCTGCGCAAGCAGCTGCTCGCCCGAAGCAACGCGGTTCTCGCCACCATCAACTCCGATGGCTCGCCCCATCTCACTGAGCTGATCTTCTACCTCGACGACGAAGATCGGATCCTCCTGCCCACCCCGCACGCCACCAGAAAGGTCAAGAACCTCCTAGCCCGGCCCACTGTCACCGTCTTCATCTCGGTGGAGTCCGGCTGGGCTTCCTGCACCGGGACTGCCCGGGTCATCGAAGGCGAGGAAGCCGCCCGGCTCAATCAGCTCAACCGGGAACGGGTCCTGACCGAGGCCGGGATGGCGACCATGGGCCTCCTTCTCGCCGCCTACGAGAACACCACCATCGAGGTCACTCCGGAGCGTTGGATCGCCTGGAACGATGAACCCGTGCTCGACACCATCGTCTCTCTCGGCGGCGACATCGAGACCCACCCTCCGAGCACCTGGTGGAAAGACCTGGGCACCGAGGGCTGAGACATGGCCGGCTACAGCAGGACCCCGCTCCCACAGAAGCTGGGGATCAAAGAGGGGATGACGATTGCCATCCTCGGTGCACCAGACAGCTTCGCCGGGACCTTGGGACGTCTACCCGCAGACGTGGCGGTCCATCACGAAATGGCGCCCTCGAACATCTTCATGGTGTTCGGTCAGTGGGCCGATGATCTCGACGAGGCATTCCACGAGGCGGCAAAGCACCTGCCGCCGGACGGGGCGATTTGGGTGGCCTGGCCCAAACGAAGCTCCGGTGTCGAAACCGACGTCACCGAGGACACCCTCAGGAACCTCTTCCTGTCATCCGGCATGGTGGATAACAAGGTGTGCGCCATCGACGATATCTGGTCGGGTCTCCGCTTCGTGGTGCGCAAGGAAAACCGGGCCACCTGGCCCGCCTAGGAAATCAGGGCCCGAATCGATGCGGCAGAAGCTCGTCGAGAGTGTGCTCGCGGATCTCGGAGCCTGGCGCACCAGCGACGATGACCTTCTTGACCCCGAATTCAGACATGATCTGACGGCATCGCCCGCACGGGTAGGCCCCCTCGACATCCATGGCGTCGACACAGGCAACCGCCACGGTGTCGATCTTCCGCACCCCGTGACTCACCGCGGTGCTGATGGCCGTGGCCTCGGCACAGGACGAGGCGGGGTAAGCGGAATTCTCGACGTTGGCCCCGATGAACACCTCCCCGCGCTCCCCGACCACCACCGCTCCAACCCGGAAGCCGGAATACGGGGAGTAGGACCCTTCGGCCGCGGCCCTGGCAGCGGCTGCCAGATCTTCTGTGTTCATGAACCCTCCAAGAGATCTTCGACGAACCTATCCGGATCGAACCGGACGAGGTCGTCGATGCCTTCGCCGACACCCACCAGCTTCACCGGAACTCCGAGCTGACGCTCGATCGCGATCACGATCCCACCCTTGGCCGTCCCGTCCAGTTTGGTGAGAACGATGCCGCTCACCGGGACCGCTTCAGAGAACTCTCTCACCTGAGCGATCCCGTTTTGACCGGCGGTGGCGTCGAGCACCAGCAGCACCTCGTCAACTGTCCCCCTCTCCCCCGCCGCGACCCGATGGATCTTGCTCATCTCCGCCATCAGGTTCTTCTTGGCGTGAAGGCGGCCGGCGGTGTCGACGATGACGACGTCGACGCCCTTCGCCCGAGCCGAGTTGATGGCATCGAAGGCGACGGACGCCGGGTCACCGCCTTCCTGGCCACCGACCACGTCGACGGCAAGGCGATCACCCCAGGTCTGGAGTTGGGCCCCTGCCGCTGCCCGAAAGGTGTCGGCCGCCGCCAGGATCACCTTCTTGCCCTCCCCCTCGAGTCGGGCAGCGAGCTTGGCGATTGTGGTGGTTTTCCCGGTCCCATTGACCCCGACCACCAGGATGACCGACGGGTCACCGACGAGGTGGAGCTCACGCTCCTTGTCCCCCAATTCGAGCCGGAGTTGGCGGGCGAGCTGTTCTCGGGCCTGGTCCGCGTTCTCCGGGCGCGCCGAGCGAACACTCCGGACGATGGCGGCACTGGCATCGATCCCGACATCGGCGGCGAGCATGGCCTCCTCCAGATCCGCCCAGGTCTGCTCACCGACACCGGATCCCAGGACCTGTCGCAGCGATGCCCCCAAGGAGCCTTGCCCCCAACCCGCACCAGGAGTCGGGCTTTTCCCGGGCGAAACGGGGGACGCGGCACGGCCTCTGAGCACCAAGGTCACAACGGCGACCGCGACGATCACCGCGACGGCGATGACGACGACGATGGTTGTGGTGTCCATTGGAAGCGTGAAACTACCGCTACGAAAGCTGCTCGGCGCCCACCATGGTCATGTCCTTGCGCACGGCCTGCGAGGAGCCGCCCGGCTCCATCGTGACGCCGTAGAGGACATCGGCCGCTTCCATCGTCTGATGTTGATGGGTCACGATGAGAAGCTGGGCGCGCTGGCGAAACTCGTCGACTATCCGGAGGAATCGTCGGAGATTGGCGTCGTCGAGAGCGGCCTCCACCTCGTCGAGCACATAGAACGGGCTGGGACGGGCCTCGAAAACCGAGAACAGGAAGGCCAATGCGGCCAGGCTTCGCTCACCGCCCGACAACAAGCTGAGCTGGCTGACTTTCTTGCCGAGAGGCTGGGCCTCGATCATGATCCCGGCCTCGGGATCGGCTCCATCGGTCAGCCTGATCCGACCCCGGCCACCCGGGAACAGGACCGTGAAATAGCGCTGGTAGGCCTCGGCTACCTCGTGGAAGGCCTCCTGGAACCGATGCTCGATCTCCTCGTCGAGGGCCCGGATCACCTTGCGCAACTCGGCGCGAGACGACTCGACGTCGGCGAGCTGGTCGGAGAGGAATGTGTGGCGCTCGTCGAGCTCTGCGAACTCCACCGCCGCCAGGGGGTTGATCGGGCCGAGACGGCGTAGCTGGGCAATCCTCTCCTCGAGGAGCCCCTCGAGGTCGGCGTCAGCGGGAAGTTCTGGGCGCTCGGCCTCCAGCGCCAGCTCGATATCGGCGTCGGCGTCGCGCCGGACACCCTCCACGACATTCTCCCGACGGAGACGCAATTCGGTGAGACGGACCTGGAGCTCGCTCAAACGCTCCCGTGACTTGGCGATCCTGTCCCTCGACGCCTCTTGATCGGTCCGGGCCGTGTCCAGATCGGTGATCGTCGCCTGATGAGATTCACGAAGATCGGTCTGACGGTGACGCAACTCGTCGAGACGGGTCTGCAGGACCTCGACACCGCGTCGGGCGTACCTCTCCACAACATCGAGAGTCGCGGCGCTGTCGGTGCCTTCCGGTCCGGTTTCAACACGCATCATGTCCGACTCGATGCGTGTGATTCGCTCCTGCAGCAGACGCCGTCGCTCGATGATCGCCTGCAATGTGGTGGCAGTCTCCTGCCATTCCGACCGAGCCTGCTCTTTATCGGCGGCCAGCTGGGTTCGGCGAGCCTCCAGCTCCTCCCAGACCCTCATCCGCTCGGCTTCCTCACCTTCGAGTGACCGGAGACGGTGCTGCAGGTCGACGATCTGGCGTTCGCGATCGATTACCCCTTCGACCACCGAGCTGCGTCGCTGGGCGAGGCGCGAGCGCTCGCCCTCGAGCACGTCGACCGACTTCTGAAGACGGGCCATGGCCTCGGTGCGCCCTGACAACCCGGTCTCAGCCGATTCCAACTCCTCGAGGGCGCTGCGCTCGAGGTCCCGGCTCTTCTCGAAGTCACGTTTGGCCGCCGTGTGAATCGACACCGCTCTCGACAGCTCGGTCTCGGCGGATTCGAGATCGACTTGGGCAGACTCGAGCATCGCCGGCCCGGCTCCGTCCGGAGAGGCGATCTGCACCCCATCTGAGGAAACCAAGTCACCCTCAGGTGTGACCGCTCGCAAGTCAGGATGCCCTGAGACCATGGACCAGGCCGCGGTCCAGCCCTCAACCAGGATGACGTCGCCCAACAGATGGCTGGCCAGACCTCGGTCGGCGTCCGGCCCGAGCCGGTCGACGAGGACCTCGACGCCCGCGGTCCGCGCAACCGACCGGGCCGGGACTGCCTCGCGGCTGGCTGTGGCAACCACGGGCACCCCGCCGCCGCCTGACGCCTTCACCGCTTCGACCGCGCCCTGCAATGACTCGACGCCGTCGAAGGCGACCGCATCAGCCCACCGACCCAGGGCCGCATCGACTGCCTGCTCGAGATCGACCGGGATGTCGAGCAACGAGATCAAGCTCCCCTTCGCCCCTGGCGCCGACTCGATCGATCGGCGCGCATCCCGGTCGAAGCGCCCCGCCAGAGCGGCGGTGACCGCCTCGACGCGGGCTCGGGTAGCTGCCACGACGAGTCTGGCGTCAATCAGGCCCTCCTCGGCCTTCGACCAGGTCTCCTGATCGGTCGCACGACGGCGCGTCGCCAGATCGAACACCGTCTGGAGCTTGACGACCTTCTCGTCGATCGAGCGCACTTCCCCATTGAGGCCGGATATCTCGGTGGATTCGTCGCGAAGCTGCCCGTCCACGACGTCGAGCCGGTGGGAGATGGCCTCCAACTCCCGGTCGTCACGAACTCCTGCCGCCTCGAGCACGCTCAACTCGCCGCGCACGGCAGCCACTGCACCTTCCGCCGACAACGCATTCTGAGTGGCGACGACCCGCTCCTCGTCCTCCAGGCGCCTGAACCGCGCCTCCCGGGCATCGGTCTCGCTGGCGGCCTCCGCAGCCGCTGATTCCATCCCGCTCAGCTCCCCGCGAATCGAGGACAGCTCGGCTTCCAGATCGGTCCGGCGCTCGATGGTGGCCTGGAGCCTTCCCGAAGCCGCTCGACTCCGCTCATGAGCAACCGAGGCCATACGGCGAAGCCGCTCGGTTGTCGTCTCGAGCAGGGCAGCCGCACCGGTGTCACGCTCGAGCTCGCGCCCCAAATTCGACGCACGGGCGCCGAGGGCGCTGACCCGGTCGCCGATCTCGACCACCTCGCTCTCGTCTCCCGTGACCTCGGCGGTGAGCCTCTGGTGCTCCTCCCGGGCGCTCACCGTCTCCTCGTCGAGCTCCCGCAGCTGCGCACCAGACAGATAGAGCCGGAGCGAGCGGACTTCGTTCCGGAGCCCGTCATAGCTGGCAGCGGCACGGGCTTGACGGCGCAAGGGTCGGAGCTGACGCTCGATTTCCCCCAGCAGGTCCTGGAGGCGAAGGACGTCCTCGTCGGTTCGCTCCAGCCTCCGCTCGGCCTTTTCCTTGCGTCTGCGATGTTTGAGGATGCCTGCCGCTTCCTCGATCACCGCCCGATGATCCTCCGGAGAGGCGTTGAGCACCGAGTCGATCTGCCCCTGGCCGATGATCACATGCTGATGACGGCCTACCCCCGAGTCACTGAGAAGCTCCTGGATGTCCAACAGCCGACAGTTGACGCCATTGATCTCGTAATCGCTCGATCCGTCCCGATACAGACGTCGGGCAATGGCGACCTCATCGAGGTCGAGGGGTAGTCGCCGCTCGGCGTTGTCGATCACCAACACCGCCTCGGCGCGATTCAGAGCCGGCCGGGTGGCGGTGCCTGCGAAAACCACGTCCTCCATCTTCCCGGTGCGCAGGGTCTTGGTGGACTGAGTGCCCAGCACCCAGGAGAGCGCGTCGACCAGGTTCGACTTACCGGAGCCGTTCGGCCCGACGATCACGGTGACCCCGGGGCGGAACTCGAGACGCGTCCGGTCAGCGAAAGACTTGAAACCGACGAGCTTGAGTGACTTCAAATACACAGTGATTCCCTGGCAAATGACACGACTGTGATTATCGGTTCAGGCTAACAGCGAAGCGCTGCTCAGCGGCTCTTACTCGGGTCGGCGTGGATGAAGAAGTCCTTCAGTGTCTGATCTCCCGACACCGGCTCGGACTCGACTCCGGTGACCCAGGCACCGGCCGGGCCGGTCCACAGCCAGCTCACCAGCTGGTCGAGTTGCTCGGCGTTACCCTGGGCAAGGACCTCGACCCGCCCGTCGGCCAGGTTCTGCACCCAACCCACCAGGCCAAGTGAGCGCGCCATCTGCCGACAGCTCTGCCGAAACCCAACCTGCTGCACCCTGCCGCTGACGACAGCACGAACTGTCTTCTGACTCATGGGGCAGGCTGGCACAAAGGGCAGAAATGGCTAGACCGCCCGCGAACAACGATGCGCTCGATGGGTGTCCCGCAACGGGCACAGGGGAGGTCGGTACGGCCATAGATCAGGAGGCGGTCGAGGTTTTCCCCTGCCCTCCCGTCGGGAAGCAGATAGGCCAGGTCATCGAGACTCGTCCCACCGTTCTCGATCGCCGTCGTCAGCACCTGAACCACCGCAGATCGCAAGCGCTCCAACTGCGGAGGTGAGAGCGAATTGCCCGGTCGGAGGGGGTGGATACCGGCGATATGCAGGGCTTCGTCGGCATAGATGTTGCCCAACCCCGAGATCGGGCCCTGATCCAGGAGAAGCGCCTTGATCGGCGCGGTTCTCCGGGCCAAGGCCCCCACCAGCTGGTCGGTGGTCGACAGCTCGAGCCAGGCATCGGGGCCCAGTCGGGCCACACCGGATTCTCTCAGTTCATCATCGGTGAAGACCGCCACGAATCCGAAGGTGCGCGGATCGACGAAGCGGATCTCGGTTCCGTCATCGAGCAAGGCCCGGAAATGGGTGTGTGCCGCCAGCGGAACCTGCTCGGTCTCCACGGCAAACCGCCCCGACATCCCGAGGTGTGCCACCAGTGTCTGGCCGTCGTCCAGGGGAGCGACCAGGAACTTCCCCTTGCGACCGACCGACTTCACCCGGCGCCCGACAAGCCGCTGCTCCACCTCGAAGGGCGCCCCGTTGTGCCGGGAGGTGCGCACGTGAGTGACGGTCACCGAGACGATGACGTGGCCTGCCATGGCGTCATCGAGGTGACGCCGTGTGATCTCGACTTCGGGGAGCTCGGGCACGCATCTTCTCCATGACGACGGCGGGTTACCGTACCCCGCCCCATGCCGATGACACCACGTAGCCCCGGCGAGGTCCTGACAGCCGGGATCAGCATGCTGACGAGGATCTGGAAGAGCCTGGTGGCCCCCTCGATCGGTGCCTTCATCCCGCTCGGCGCTTTGACCCTGCTCGTTTTCCAGATGACCGGGGCCAACGAGTTCCTCAGCCTCACTCTCAACGACCCGGAGGCGTTGGAGGCGATGACCACTGAAGAGTTTTTCGAGGTGGCGGTCCCGTTCGTCAACGCGGTATTCATAGGGCTGCCGTTGCAGATCCTGGCTTCGGCGTTCATCGGCGTAGCTACCAGCCGCGTTGTCGCCGCCGAGATCGATGGTGAGCCGATCACCGGAGGCGCCGCTAGCCGTTTTGCGTTCAGCCGAATGGCGCTTCTGGTTGCAACCGGGGTCCTCGCCGCGGCCGGGCTCTCGCTCGGTCTGGTGCTGCTCGTCATCCCGGGGATCTGGTTGGCCGTGTCGGTAGCCATGCTCCCCCATGTCGTCGCATTGGAGGATCGAGGGGTGATCGGGTCGCTGTCACGGAGCATCACGCTGGTTCGGGGCCGCTGGTGGCCCACGCTCGGCTATCTGCTTTTGGTGGGTCTGATGGGATCGGTTGCCGGCGGGCTGTTGCAGTTCGTAGCCGTTCCCCTGGTGGCCGTCGGCGACATCTCGACCGGTCTCGCCCTTGTCTTCGTCACCGGGCTCGTCTTCCAAGGTGTGGTGATGGCTGCGATCGCGGTGATGACCACGATGTGGTATTTCGACCTGCGGGCGCGCCAGGAAGGAGCGGTCAGCCAGAGCCTGACCTGAGCATTTCGAGGGCCTGGCGGGCAGCCTCCTGCTCGGCCTCCTTCTTGGAGCGGCCGGTGCCGCGCCCGGCCTCGATGCCGGACACGGCGACCCACGCGGTGAACATCCGTTCATGGTCGGGACCGGTTCCCTCGGTGCTGTACTCAGGTATTTGACCGTCTTTAGCCAGCACTTCCTGCAGCCTGGTCTTGTAGTCCTTGACCCCAGGGCTCTTGGCCCGTTCCCCGACCCGATCACCCCAGAGACGTTCGATGAGGTCGCCGACCTTCTCGATGCCCCCGTCGAGGTAGACGGCTCCGATGACGGCCTCCATGGCGTCCGCGAGGATCGAGTCCTTTTCCCGACCGCCGGATCGCTCCTCGGCATGAGCCAACTCGATGTGACGCCCGAGGCCGATCGTTCGCGCCACGTCTGCCAACGTCGGGCGGCTGACCAGAGCCGCCCGGATCTTGGCCATCTGCCCCTCTGCCAAGCGGGGGTAATCCCGATAGAGACGGTCGGTGATCACCAACTGCAGGACGGCGTCGCCGAGGAATTCGAGCCTTTCGTTGTCTTGGCGGGCGGGGTCATCGGCACTGACCGAGCGATGGCTCAGCGACAGACTCAGGAGCTCGGGATTGGCGAATACGTATCGGAGCTCGTCGTCGAGCGATGTCACAGGGCCAGCTCGACGGCAAGACGCCCGGGTAGGTCCCGATCGGCGCTGTCCCTGGCCATGACGAGGGCGTTTGCTATTGCCACCCGGCTCGAAGCCCCATGGGCGATTACGACAACACCCTTGATCCCGAGAAGTTGGGCCCCGCCGTATGTTTCCCAATCGAGACGCTGACGCACCCGGAACAAGGCCGGCATAGCCGCGTCTTGGATGGCCGGGTCGAGCAACGCCAGTTCTTCCAGGAGGTAGAGGGCGACGATCTGGACCGCCCCCTCCGTGGTCTTGAGCAGGATGTTCCCGGTGAACCCGTCAGTGACGATCACATCGGCGCGGTCCGTGGCAACATCGCGCCCCTCGACGTTCCCGATGAAATTGACCGGAGCACTCTCGAGAAGGTCGTAAGCGGCCCGTTCCAGGTCCCGCCCTTTTCCCTTCTCCTCACCATTGGAGAGAAGCCCCACTCGTGGCTCGGCAAGCCCGAGCATGACCTGCGCGGCCACCGAGCCCATGATCCCGAACTGAGCGAGTTGCTCCGGCTTGACCTCGGGATTGGCCCCGGAATCCAGCACCAGGGTCGGTGACCCGGGCGTGGGGAAGAGCGAGGCGATCGACGGCCGGGATACCCCCTTGATCCTGCCGATGATGATCGCCGCCGCGGCCATAGCGGCGCCTGTGGAGCCCGCGGAGACCAAGCCGGCAGCGGAGCCCTCGGCGACCAGCTTCGCCGCCACTCTGATGGAGGCGCCCGGCTTCTCTCGAAGTGAGCGCGCCGGATCGTCGGACATCCCGATGACTTCGGGCGCGTCGACGATGGGAAGCCGGGTTTCGTGTTTGGCGAGCTCGGCCTCCAGCGAGACGTGCTCACCGACCAGGACCACCTCGACACCCCGACGTGAGGCTTCAACCGCGCCAGCTACCGTCTCGATTGGGGCGTTGTCGCCCCCCATTGCGTCGAGGGCGATGCGTGCCAAGCCTCAGTCTGCCTTTACGACCTCGCGGCCCTTATAGGTACCGCACTCACGGCATGCGCGATGAGGCAGCTTGGGCTTGCCGCATTGCTCACAGGCGACCGCGGTGGGACGTGTGCCCTTCCAAACGGCCTTGCGTTGCCGGGTCCGCGAGCGCGACATCTTCTTCTTGGGCACCGCCATCTGCGGGCACTCCTCAATAGGTCAGGAATCGAACAGGTCTTTCAGGACGGCAAAAGGCGAATCGGAATCCTCCCCATGACCGTCGCAGGGTTCCGTATTCAAGTCGGTTCCGCACGTTGGGCAAAGTCCCTTGCAACCCGGGGTGCAGAGCGGGACGATCGGCAGACTGAGGGCCAACTCGTCCTTGGCCGGCCCTGAGATGTCGATTCGGCTGTCGACGATGCCGTAACCATCCTCGTCCGGCACCCGCCCATACACCTGATCGCCCTCGGCCGTCATCGTCTCGTCCCACGCCGTGAGACAGCGGGTGCAGGTCAGATGGGCCTCGGCGGAGACAGTGAAATGTGCTTTTACCGCATCGATGAGGCCCAACACCGCACCAGTGACCCTCATCGGGCCGTCGACAACCGTCTCCCCCAGGCGCAAGTGGACCGGTTTCTCACCAGAGAACGGTCGTTGCTTTCCCGGGGCGCCGATCAGGTCACCGACAGGGACCAGGAGATCGTTGGTCATCTCAGATCGGGACGTCCGGGGGCTTGGGACGGGCCGTGTGCAGTTCGTCGCGAGCCGTTTGCACCTGAACTGTGATCTCGGCGAGTAGACCCTCCACCCTCTGCAGCTTCTTCTCGATCTCGTCCTCGGTCTCGAGACGGAGGCGACGGGCATCCCCTTCGGCCCGGCGCACCAGGAGATTGGCCTCCTCGACCGCCTCGGCGACGATGCTGGAGTCCGCTACCAACTCATCCGCCTCGTTTCGCGCCCGGTCCACGATCTCCCTGGCCTTCTCGTTGGTTCGGGAGATGAAGGCCTCGCGCTCACGGACCATCCATCGTGCGGCTCGCAGCTCGTCGGGCAGCCCTGCCCTGATCCGCTCCAGCAGGCTCAGGAACTGCTCGCGGTCGACCATGGCAGTCCCCGACAGCGGAACCGACTTGGCCTCGTGGAGAAAGACGATCAGGTCGTCGACCATGTCCTGAAGGTCTCCGAGCTCGGTCCTGTTCGGCATCTCCACCGAGTCGGTCGGCGCGGCTTCGGTTGTGGTTGGTTCGTGAGTCATGACAGGCGCTCCTTGAGTGCTTTTTCGACCACGTCTGGCACCAGCCCGCTCACCGATCCTCCCAGCCTCGCCACTTCCTTGACCAGCGACGAGGAGACAAAACTCCAATCTTCCTTGGCGGCCATGAAGATGGTCTCCATCCCCGTGAGGTTGCGGTTCATCTGTGCCATCTGGAGCTCATACTCGTAGTCGCCAATGGTACGAAGCCCTTTTATCACGACGTCCGCGCCGGTGTCGCGGGCGAAGTCGACCAGAAGGCCGCTGAAGGTCTCGACGCGGACCCTGTCACCGAAGATGTCCTTGAACATGTCGGCACGTTCGGAGGCAGTGAATAGGGCGGCCTTGGCCGGGTTATCCACGATAGCGATGACGACCTCATCGAAGCTGGCGATCGCTCTCTCGATCACGTCCACGTGACCGTTGGTAGGAGGATCAAAGCTTCCTGGGCAAAGGGCTTTCGTCATCGGGTTTCTGATTCCCTCACGTACCTGAAGATTCTGGTATCTCCGTAGCGTCTATCGGTGGCAACCCCCCAGGTTACGGGGATCGACGGCTCCTCGTCGGAGTGACGCCGGGACACAACCACTTCAGCGCTGGGAGCCAACAGCGGGTCGAGACGCACGAGGTCGGCTCCAATCACCTCTGACGGTTGAGTCCAGGGAGGGTCCATGAACACCAGGTCGTAGCTCCCGGCCGACCGGTTGAGATAGTCCGACACCTTTGAGCTCACCACCGTGCCCCCCAGGCCGACGACTTCGATGTTGCGGCGCAGGGCAATCAGCGCCTTGGCACCGTTCTCCACAAACGTGGCCGCCCGGGCGCCCCGTGAGAGCGCCTCGAGACCAAACGAGCCCGACCCGGCATACAAATCGAGGACGTTTGCTTCCTCCACCCAGGAGCCGACGATCGAGAAGACCGCCTCTCGCACCCGGTCGGTCACGGGCCGGGTCCCCTTTGATTCCGGTGCTATCAGCCTTCGCCCCTTGGCCGCGCCGGCAATGATCCGCATCGACTGGACGCTAACCCTCAGCTATGGAACAGCCACTCCACGGCGTCCCCCAGCATCGATCTGACTTCCTCCGCCAAGTCAGGATGACCGCTCAGCTCGGGGTCGCGGTCGACCAGCTCGAAAGCGTCATGTCGGGCGGCCACCAGCAGGTCGAAGTCTCTCAGGACGTCGGCCAGGCGGAGGTCGGCCATACCCGACTGGCGGGCTCCGAACACAGTTCCCTGTCCCCTGATCTTGAGGTCCTCCTCGGCAAGCACGAAGCCGTCAGTGGTCGAGGCCATGGCACGGAGCCGTTGCTCACTCTCGTCGGTGGTCGGGTCGGCGAGGAGAAGACAAAGCCCGGGGTGCAGGCCACGCCCGACCCGGCCTCGCAGCTGGTGGAGCTGGCTCAACCCGAAGCGGTCGGCGTCCTCGATCACCATCACTGTGGCGTTGGGCACGTCGATCCCCACCTCGATCACCGTCGTGGCCACCAAGACGTCGATCTCACCCGCCCGAAACTCCGCCATCACCTGGTCCTTCTCCCCCGATCGCAGCTGCCCGTGGATGAGGCCGACCCGGAGCCCCGTCATCAGCGCCGACAACCGTTGGAACTCCGCAACCGCAGATGCCGCCTCCACCTTGGGGCTGTCCTCGACGAGCGGGCAGACCACGAAGGCCTGACGCCCCTCGGCCACTGCGGCCCGGACCGCGTTCCACGCCACGTTTTCCTGCAGCGGTGAAATGACCTTGGTCTTGACGGGAATGCGTCCCGGTGGCATCTCGCTGATCATCGACATGTCGAGGTCCCCATAGATGGTCATCGAAAGGGTCCTGGGGATCGGGGTGGCGGTCATGATCAGGAGGTCGGGATCAACGGCATCAGCCTTCTCCTTGAGCAGCACCCGTTGCGCCACCCCGAAACGATGCTGCTCGTCGACCACAGCGACGCCCAGTCGGGCGAAATGGACCCCTTCCTGGATCAGGGCGTGGGTGCCCACCAAAACGTCGACCTGGCCGCTGGCGATGTCTTCGAGCAGGCGATCGCGGGTGATGTCCTCCCGATAGTTCGCCACGGCGGTCGATCCAGTGAGAAGTGCCATATGGACCGCGGGTCCATCGGAGGCGAACAAGCTTGCCATTCCCAGGTCGGAAAGGGGCCCGAGCGGGTCCGGGGAGAGCCCGGACTGGGCCAGCAATGCGGTCACACCTTGATAGTGCTGGCCGGCGAGGACTTCGGTGGGCGCCATGATCGCTCCCTGCCAACCGCCTTCGACCCCCTGGAGAAGGGTGGCCACCGCGACCACGGTCTTGCCCGACCCGACCTCCCCCTGTAACAGCCGGTGCATCGGGTAGCCGAGCCGGAGATCGGCCGAGATCTCCTCGAGGGCCTGCTTCTGCGCTCCTGTCAGGGTGAACGGGAGACCGTTGAGGAACCGATCGACCAGCTCCCCGGTGGGCTCATGGGCGATCCCGGTCGAGTCCAGCATTTGACGCCTCTTTTGCATGGCCAATGCCAGCTCGAGGCGGAACAGCTCATCGAAGGCGAGCCGGTTGCGCGCCGGGACCACCTGTTCCATTGTCTCCGGGAAATGGACCTGCTCATAGGCCTGCTCCCGCCCGATCAGGGAAAGTCGCGCCAACGACTCGGCTGGGATCGTGTCCACTATCGGTTTCGACCGTTGCAGGGCACTTCGGATGGCGCGGCGGATGACCCATGGGTTGATCTTGGCAATCTGAGGGTGAACCGGCACCCAACGGCCCGTCACCAACGCCTCGGTTGTGTCATTGAGTATGTCGTAAGCCGGGGTTTTCATCTGGAGGGAGCCCTTGAAGGACTCCACCACACCTGCGAGCGAGAGCTGCATCCCTTCTCTGATGGTCTTGTCGATGTGTTTCAGGTTGAACCAGACCGCCTTGATCGAGGCCGTGTCGTCGGCTATCCGAACCTCAGTGATCAGCAGCTTGGGTTTGGGCCGACGGGTCTGGACCGACTTCACTTCCCCGACGACCGTTACCTCGGATCCGACCGGGACCATTGCAATGTCGGCGGTCTCGGTGCGATCGACATAGCGACGGGGGATGTGATGGAGCAGGTCGGCGACGTTCCGAATGCCGACCTCAGCCAGAGCGTGCTGGCGCGAGGGACCGATGTCCTTGACCTTCGAAGTGGGGACCGCAACTAGCCGGCTCAGAGTTGCCACCTCGCAACGGTACATCCGGAGTGGGACTTGGCCGGGATCGCCGCTATCCTGCCGCTCGGTCGCGACGGTTCGATCGATCCGTCTGCCTTCCGACCGTCCCAGGAGTATTCCAATAATGTCTTATCGCTGCGAGATCTGTGGCAAGGAGCCGAGCTACGGCAAAACCGTCAGCTTCTCCCACAAACGCAACAACCGTCGTTGGCTTCCCAACATCCAGCGGGTCAGGGTCCGTCACGGGTCGAACACCCGTCGCGCCCGGGTCTGCACCTCCTGCATCCGCGCCGGCAAGGTGGAAAAGGCCTGAGCATGCTCCAGGGTGTGGTC
This sequence comes from Acidimicrobiia bacterium, assembly GCA_040905925.1. Classification (GTDB taxonomy): domain Bacteria; phylum Actinomycetota; class Acidimicrobiia; order Spongiisociales; family ZC4RG35; genus JALYNX01. The sequence goes on from JBBDQO010000012.1 coordinate 15,638, forward strand.
AAGACCTACGACCCTGTGACCGGTGCCGGGATCATCGTCCGTGACGACGACCGCTCAGAGGTCTACCTGCGGGCCGGCGCCCTCCAAGGATCGATCTTCCGCACCCTGCGCCAGGGCCAACGGCTCGTCTTCGACACCATCGAGGAGGACGGGAACCAGTACGCCATCTCGATCAGGGTGGGCCAGCAAGGCTACTGACCCGATTGCCGACAGACGCGGTGCAACAGCCCCCTACTCCCAGCGGAAGAAACGCACCGCCGCCCCGGCACAGGCCAAGGTCAGCACGGCGACCACCAACCATGAGTAGCCAGCATCGAGACCGAGCCACCCATCCTGCAAGGCAAGGATGGCGTGACGAAGCGGGGTGAGCTCACCGACCGTGTTCATCGCGCCGGTCAGCACCTCAGGGGGCGGGCCTGCGCCCCCGACCATGAGCATCACGAACCACAGCAGCACACCCAGCGCCTGGGCGGAACGGGATGAGGGGAGAAGGGCACCGAGCAGGACGCCGATGGACGAGAAGGCAAGCGCAACGAGAGCAAAGCTCGCCACCACGGTCAGGGTCGAGGCGGGGCCGGTGACGTCGTAAACGGGTATGGCCGCGAGGACCAAGGTCAGGGCGCTGACCGCGGAGATCAGGCACGTCACTCCAACCTGAGACCCGATGACCGCCCACGCAGGCATGGACGAAGCCCGATAGCGCTTGAGGACACCCCGCTCCCGGTTGCTGGCCAGCTGGGTGGGGAGGGTGATGAGCCCCACCGAGGCCGCCACCAGTGCGATGTAAGCGGGAACGTAGTAGTCCATCGCCCCCACCCCCCGGTAGAAGCCTTCCTGAGCCACGTTGCCGAAGACGCCACCCATGACAAAGAGCACGGTCAAGGGAAGGACAAATGCGAAGACGACGGTCAGTGGCTCCCGCAAGAAGAGCTTCAACTCGAGCCATGTCATCTTGCCCAGCATCCTCACCACTCGGCCTCCTCCCCCGAGGTGAGCGTCAGGAAGACGTCTTCGAGGGTCGCCCGCTCCTGACGCAGATCGAGTGGGGCAAGACCATGGTCGAGCAATGCAGCCGCCACATAGGTGAGAACCGGTCCCTCTCCACGAACTTCATACCGGTTGCGCTCATGCTGCCAATCGGTGACATGAGGCACCGATGACAACCATCCGACGTCCTGGCCGTCGAGGGTGAACCTGACCCTGGCTCCACCGCCGAATCGATCTATCAGATCGGAAGGAGTGCCCCTGGCAACGACCAAACCGTTGTTGATGACCATGAGACGATCACACAGCGTCTCCGCCTCATCCATGAAATGAGTCACCAAGACAACAGTGGTGCCCCGTTCCCGGATTCGACGGATCAGATCCCACGCGACTCGACGGGAAGACGGGTCGAGCCCGGTCGTCATCTCGTCGAGGAAAACCAGCCGTGGGTCGTTTACCAACGAGAGGGCGACGAACAGCCTCTGCTGCTCACCACCTGAGAGACTCCCGAATCGGGCATTCCTTTTCTCGGTGAGACCCCAGTCCGCCAGAAGCTCGCCCCAGGACGGGCCCTGATGGCTGATGGAGCCAAACAGATCCAGCGCCTCCCATACCTTGACCCGATCCGGCAGCGCCGATTCCTGGAGTTGGGATCCGATCCGGAGACGGATCTCATGGGGCTCGGTGGAAGGGTCGAAGCCGAGAACCGAAACCGAGCCACCCTCTATCGACCGTAGGCCCTGCAGGCTCTCCACAGTGGTGGTCTTCCCCGACCCGTTGGGACCGAGTATCCCGTATATCTCCCCCTCTTCGACCGAGAACGAGATGTCCTCAACGGCGGTGAAGTCGCCGTAGCGCTTCACGAGATGTTTGACGTCGATGGCGACTGTCATGTCAAACCCACGACCCTGCCGCGATCATGAGCCGAGTTTGTCCAAATCCAGAAGCGGAACATAGGGCCGAAGGTCAATACCGGAAGGTAACAGTGCGCCTTTGGTCCTGGCGGGCCCGTTCCCCAGGCACGCCACCCCGTGCCCGACAGAAGCCACTTGTGTAGGCTCGGCCTCCCCGAGACCCTAGGAGGCTCAGTTGGTCCAGGCTTTTGTCCTGATTCAGACCGAGGTCGGCAAGGCCGCCCTCGTGGCAGAGGAAGTGCGAACCATCCCCGGTGTCGACTCGGCAGACGACGTCACCGGCCCCTATGACGTGATCGTCAAGGCAACCAGCGAAGACGTCGACTCGCTCGGCAAGCTGGTCGTCGCCAAGATCCAGGCGATCGAGGGCATCACCCGCACCCTCACCTGCCCCGTAGTACATCTCTGATCCAGGCCGGCACCCACTGAGACAGGACCGGCATTCGCCGGTCCTTCTTGTAGGGGGCCCTAGCCGAGTTTCGACGCGATCGTGCCCGCGCTGCGCAACGCGGTCCCGTCGCTGCCAGCAACCGAAAACACCCGCACCGGGGCGGCTTCCGCCTCGGCCACCATGTCGGCGAACAAGACCTCTCTCGACAAGGGCGGGTCGATCCACAGATAGGCCGCCATCGAGCCGGGGATGGTGTTGACCTCATTCACCAGGATCTCCCCGTCCCGCTCCAGATAATCGATCCGGGTGATCCCTCTCAGCCCGGCGACTTCGGTCACCCGGGCAGACAGCTTCCTCAGCTCCTGTTCCAGCACCGGCTCGAGGTTGGCGGGAAGCTCGCGGCCCCCGCTCACCTCCCCGCCCCACGCCAGGTACTTCTGGTCGTAGGAGTAGATGCCCTCGGGCGCCCGCGAGGGAGCCTCGATCGCAGAGAGCTGCCACTCGGGATAGGTGCGGACCGCGACCTGGAGGTCGCGGCTGCCGGCGAGGAAGGGTTCGATCACCGCCCCCCGATCGAAATAGGAAGAGGCCCGCTTCAAGGCGAGCACGGTCACCCAGTCGTCAGCGATCTCGATCCCGATCGACGACCCTCCGAAGCGGGGTTTGGCGATATAGGGGCCGTCGAATGCCGGGGCACTCTCGTCGCCGGTGGCCACCAGGGCGCGAGGGAGTGTGGGGAGGCCGGCCGCGGACATCGCAGCCCCGAAGGCGAGCTTGTCCATCCCCAACGCCGAGGCGGCCTGCCCGGTCCCGGTATACCTGAGACCGGCAACATCGAGCATCCCTTGCAGAGTGCCGTCCTCACCAGGCCCGCCGTGACATGCGACGAAGACGGCGCCCACATCCAGCGGTCGCTTCTTGAGGACCAGACCTTGTCCCGGTGCCGCGACGAAACTCAGCTCCCTGGAACCTCGCGGAACCCCGTCCACGAAAGCGGACGCTTCGAGATCGCTGTCCACCAGCTGCCAATCGCCGGTCTTCGACCAGTAGACCGCGTGGACATCGCCCAGAGCCCGGGTCACCTGGAGACCGGTGAGAATCGAGATGTCGTGCTCGTCGGAGGGCCCTCCGAAGATCACCGCCGGCTTGGCCATTCGAGCTCCTCAGGGGTAATGGTCAGGAAGATCGTTCTCGTAGAGCACAGCATCACCGGGACCCAAGTTGTCGCGCACCCAGTCGACGGCCGCCTCACGGGAAGCCACGACGGTAACCGAAGCTCGCCCCGCGCCCGAGCCTTCGAGGAGTGCGGATCGGTTGGTCCGGCCCACCACCACGATGTCGTCGACAACCGTCGAGGCGGCTGCGGCGAACGCCAGGTTTTCTGCCGCCTGCCGGGGCCCGAGCTCGACCATTCCCGGGGTGACCAGAACCTTGCGCCCCCCCGCGCCCAACTCGATGAGCTTCTCCAGACCCTTCCTGGCCCCGGCCGGGTTGGAGTTGTAGGTGTCGTCGATGACCGAGAATCCTCTCTCCGAAGTGGTGACCGTCTGGCGATGCTCCGGCCGTGGAAGGTTGTCGATCCGAGAGATGATCTGGTCGGGGCTCATGCCGAGGGCGAGACAGATGCCAATGGCGACTCCGAGGTTGAGCCCGAATGCTCCTTCGGGCAGTCGGGCGACCTGGCGACCTTCGATGAGGAGCCGACCGCCCTCGACTCTGACCCTGGCATCGCGCTCCCCGGTCGAGACGGTGATCAGACTCATCGCACCTGCTTTGCGCTCGGCGAGCCCGGCCAGCAGAGGGTGGTCGATACCGAGCACCCCCACCGCGGCTCCGTCGAGGATCTCCGACTTGGCGGTCAGGATCCTCTCCTCGCTCTTGAAGCGCTCCAGGTGCACCGGGCCGATGGCCACGATTGCGGAGACATCGGGCTTCACCCATTCACAGAGGGCTGCGATCTCCCCAGAACCGTAGGTCCCCATCTCGGCGACGAAGATCTCGGTGCCCGGCGCCAGATGCTCGTTGATGGCGCGCGCCAGCCCCATCCGGTTGTTGAACGATGCCGGGCTGGCGACGGTGCGGAACCCGCCTGACAGTAGGTGGGCGGCATACTGCTTGGTGGTCGTCTTCCCGTAGGAGCCCGTGATCGCGACGACCTTCGCTCCCGAGGAGCGCAATCGGCCGGCGGCTTTGGCCACCCATTTGTCACCCAGTCGGGACTCCACCGGGGCCAGGGCCAAGGAGGCCAGGTCGACGATGAGCGGGACCGACACCATCCCTAGCGCCACCAGCCATGCGGAGCCGGTGAGACCGCCCACCAGGTAGATCAGCGCCGCAAACAACCCCGAGACCACGGCCAGCCGGCGCAAGCGGCCGGTCCACGCCAGCGGGGAAGTCACGCCGCGCACTGACAGGCCGACCGGCCCCGCCATCTCGCTCGCCACCGCCAGGAACCCGTACCAGGGATCGAAGATCGCCCCGGCGACTCCGACCGCGGCCACCCCGACGAGGGCACGGTTGGGCCAGCGGCTGGCCCACCAGCGGATAGCGAACCGGGTCACCGAGGGGGACAGATAGTGCTCGCGTTGGGCCACCCGAAGCCAGCGAAGACCTGCCGGGATGGTGGCCAGGAAAGAGGCAGCGACCAGCGCCCAGATCATCGGGAGAGTGCCCGCTCGATCGCACCACGCAGAGCGTCGGGTGCCTCAACCGGGACAAGGTGTCCTATCCCCTCGAGAATCTCCACCTCGACCTCTCGCCCCTCTGACTGGATCACCTCCGCCGCCGCTCGAGCGATGCTCACCGGGACCTCCCGGTCGGCGCTACCCCAGATCAGGGTCACCGGTGCGGTCAGGGCCCGAAGTTGTGGCTCGTAGCTCTCGTTGATCACCCGTACCAGGATGTCTCTCATCACACCCGAGACCGCCCGGTAGTCGGTCGACCCGGTCTGTCTTCGAATCGTCTCCAACCGATTGTCGCTGACCACCCCAACCCGGTTCAGACCCCGAATGAGCCGGTAGCGCAACGTCGGGGCGGGGGATGGGGTGAGCCGAACCAGTGGCGCGCCGGTGAGGACCAACGAGCCGACCCGGTCGGGATACAGCGCGGCGAGACAGACTGCCACTCTCCCACCGAATGAGTGGCCAACCACCACCGGAGGGGCGTCACAGACATCGAGGATCTCACCGATGAGTCGTGCATAGCCCTCGGCACCAATGGGCTCGGAGGGGGGCGGAGAAGCCCCAAAACCGGGCAAATCGGGGGCCAACGCATCCAAATCGGTGAGAGAAGGCCGAAAATCGCTCCCCCGACGAGCCCATCCATGGAGCGCAATCACCCGGGGAGGACCGGTGCCGATCGCGTCTGCGAACAGCGTCCCGTTCGCGAATACGCGCAACGCCACGTTTCAATCCTCGATCAGTCCGGGATAAATGCCGAGAATACAGTCGAAACCCTCACAAACCGTGAAATGGAAGAGCTGAAGCCAACGATCCATCAGGCCATGGCCCGCTTCCGGGCGTCGTTGCTGCGACGCGCCTCGGCGGTGGCCTGGGTTGTGCTCATCATCATCTCGGCCCAGGCGGTGCGCCAGGAGGTCTTCGCCCAGCGCGGCTTCTGGATTCCGATGGCCGGCCTCTCCGTCCTCCTCGTCATCTCCACCGCCGCACGTTGGGACCGGCTGATGGCCACCTGGGCCGCGCCCTGGATCGCCGCCTTCTGGCTCATGGGGCTGATCGTTGGGATCAGCGCCCTCGCCGTGATCCCGGAGCTGACCGCCACGGCACAACCGATCCTCTTCGGGATCGCCGCAGTCTCCGGTCTGCTCCTCACCTGGTGGGCCCATGCCCTGGTGACGGTCTTCATCGGCATCGCCATCTCCTTCGTCGCCTTCAGCCTGGGCGAGGCCGATGCCATCGAGCAGGTCCTGGCGCCGGTGCTGACGGTGGCAGTCGTTTCTGCAGCCACTGCCCTGGTCGGCCTCGAGTTCGAGCGCGAGGCGGTCCGGTCCAACGAGAGGGAAGGGCAGATAGACCAACAACGGCTCGACTTCGAACGTCTCTATGCGGTGAGCGCCACCCTGGCCCGAGCCGAATCCCTCGCCGAGATCGTCCCCCATCTGATCGGCACCATCTGCAAGTACCTCGACGCCCAGGTCGGGGTGGTCCTGCTCTACGACCCCGATCGACACCGTCTCGAGCTGATGAGCCCGATCTGGGTCAACGGGTATCCGTTGGAGTCCGATCCCATCACCCTCGATGTTGCGGCCGGCGGGATCGTCGCCCAGACCTTTCGAGCAGGCAAGCCGTTCTACGTGCGGGAAGTGGACCAGGATTCGGACGCTCACATCCTTCTCAAAGAACTAGGTCTGAAACAAGCCCTGGTGGCGCCGTTGAAGGTGGAGAGCCTCCGGGTTGGGGTGATCATCGTGGGCGACCCCTACGTCGGGAGCTTCAGCGAGGACCAGCTCGAACAACTCGGGTCGCTGGCGGCGCCCGCCGGGCTGGTGCTGTCCCAGATCGGCCGTTACGAGGCCCAGGCCGACATGACGAGACGGCTCGAGGAAGTGGCTCAGATGAAGAGCGACTTCGTTTCCACTGTCAGCCACGAGTTGCGCACCCCACTCACATCGATCATCGGCTCTTTGGACACCGTGGCCCGTCCGGAGCTGCAGCCCACCCAACCCACCGCCCAGCACCTCCTGTCCACGGCCCGGCGCCAGGCGGGGCGTCTGCAACGCCTGATCGACGACCTCCTGGTCGTCTCCCGGATCGATCGTGGTGCGATCCCGGTCCATCTCGAGGCGATCAGCCTTCGTCAGGCATTCGACGAGGTGAACCGCGTGGTCTCCATCGAGCCCACGTTCGTCGTCGACCCGGAGGGACTGGCGGTCGAGGCGGACCGCGACCATCTGAGCCGCATCCTGATCAACCTCGTGGAGAACGCCGCCAAGTACGCGGCGGGAAGCTCTGTCGAGCTCTTCGCGTGGGAACGAGGGTCCAAGGCGCTGATCGTGGTCGTCGACCATGGCCCGGGCATCCCCGATCACGAGCGGGACCGGGTTTTCGAGCGATTCACCCAGGTGGACCAGTCGGACACGAGATCGAAGGGTGGCACCGGTCTCGGCCTGTCCATTGTGAAGAGCCTCACCGAGGTCATGCACGGCTCGGTGAGGGTCGAGGAGACCGAGGGCGGAGGCGCCACCTTTGTGGTCGAGCTCCCCCTGGCCCCCGCCCTCCAGTCGGTGGACTAGCTCCCGGGTTTCTCGACGCCGGTGGCGATGGCGTGGAATCCACCGTCGACGTGGATGATCTCACCCGAGGTCAACGGGGCCCAGTCCGACAACAAGACACAGATCATCCGCGCCACCGGGTCGGGGTTGGAGGTGTCCCAGGGCAGCGGGGAACGCTGGTTCCAGACCCGGTCGAAGACGTCAAACCCTGGAATCGACTTCGCCGCCACCGTGGTCAAGGGCCCGGCCGACACCGCGTTGACCCGCACACCGTGGGGCCCCAGGTCGCGGGCCAGATATCTGGTGACGCTCTCCAACGCCGACTTGGCGACGCCCATCCAGTCATAGGCCGGCCAGGCCTGGGTGTTGTCGAAGTCGAGAGTCACCAGGGCGCCTCCTCCTGCGGCCTTCATCAAGGGGAGCAAGGCCACAGCAAGGGTCTTGTAGGAGAACGCCGAGGTGACGAAGGCGGTTTGGGCCGATTCCACCGGGGTGTTGAGGAAGTTGCCACCGAGAGCGTCCTCGGGGGCGTAGGCAATGGCATGAAGCGCACCGTTGATCAGTCCCCAGCGCGCGGTCAGTTCGGCGACCGCAGACTCGACCTGGGCGGGGTCGTTGATGTCCAGCTCCAGAACCGGGCATTCCTGGGGCAGCCGCTGCACCGAGCGCTCGGTGAGGCGAAGCCCGCGCCCGAACCCGGTGACGACGATGTCGGCGCCCTCTTCCTGGGCGATTCGAGCCGCATGCCAGGCGATCGAGTCGTCGGTCAGCACCCCGGTGATCAAGAGTTTCTTGCCTTCGAGCAGCATGAGGCCTCCTAAAAGCTGTTGCCGAAAGTCATGATTCCGCGTATGCCCAAACCCATCGAGAACAAGAGCAAGAGCCCGTAATACAGGGTGGGACGTTTTCGAAACTGGGATCGGTAGATGTAGGCGAAGGTGAATGTCACCGCCGTTACGACACCGTAGAAGACGTGCTGGTTACCGGGGTCCACCCCACCGGAGGCGACCACGACTCCGGTGACGATCTGAAGGAGAAGGGCGCCGATAGCGATGCCGACCCCCCAGAGAAAGGCCGGCGGCGCCTCGGGCCGGCGCGCCATCGCCACCCCCCACAGCCCGACCACACCACTGGTCCCGGCGGCGATGTACCCCCAGTTGGTGTGAAATGTGCTCACGGCTTGAGCTTAGAGAGCCGTTTGCAGCGCACGGCCCACCCGACCCACCCTCGCAGCTGTTTAGGCCCCATCCTCTGATTACAGATAACTATCATGTATTCGGGAGGAAACGAGAGAGGTGTGAGATGTTTGAGGCAGTGGAGTTCATCGAGGCACCGGGACAGCCGGGGCCCAGCGAGACCGTCCTAGGTCAGTACCCCGACGAGACCGAGGCGGTCCAAGCGGCGAGGGTTGCCAAGGTGGCGTTCGCCGTCACCGCCTCAAAGGCTTACGCCTGGTGGGTAGTCCGTAAGCAGGGCGCCCAACTCGCACATTTCATCGCCGACTCCAAGAGCGACAAGGAATTCGTGCTCGACCTGACCTCCGGTCAGCTCGTCGAAGTTTGATTCACCTCGGATAGCTCAATCGTATTTCCGTCAATATCTTTGAACCACGCCGCCTTGTAAGGCCCCATGGTGAACAGACCGTCCGTGGTCTTGAAGTCCGGCAGGTCGTAGTCCTCGAAGACCACGCCGCGTGCCCGGTATTGCGCCATCAACTCCTCGATACCGTTCACCTGGAAGCTCGCAGCCGTGTTCTGCGCCGTTCCGGCGTACGCACTGCCTGTGACCACGAACCAGGTTCCCTCCGAGCACTCGTACCAGAGCCCACCCGGGTCTTCCTTGACCGGGGAAGTCCCGGTCTTTTCCTCATACCAGGCCCTTGCTCGAGCCAGATCCTTTGATGGCAGAACCGCGTACACCTTGAAATCGGTCAACATCCTGAATCACCTCCTGTGACAACACCGCGCCTGATCCTCAACTCTCCTCTATGAGCAGGTCGGCGTACTGGTCCCTGACCACTTTCTTGTCGAACTTGCCCGTACCCGTCTTCGGGATCTGATCGATGAACACGATCCGGTCGGGTATCCACCAGGCGGCCACCTTCTCCTCGAGGAAGGTGCGAATCGCATCCTCATCGGTGTCGGCCCCCTCCCGTAAGACCACGAAAGCCGCCGGCCGCTCCTGCCATTTCACGTGTTTGAGCCCGACCACGGTTGCCTCGGCCACATCAGGGTTGGCCATGATCGCGTTCTCGAGATCGATCGATGAGATCCACTCTCCACCGGACTTGATCACGTCCTTGGCCCGGTCCGTGATCCGGATGTAGCCCTCAGGGGTGATCTTGGCGACGTCACCGGTCCGCAGCCACCCATCCTCGAACGACTGGGCCGATCTCGGGTCCTTGTAGTACTCGGCGGCGATCCAGGGGCCCCTGATCAGCAACTCCCCAAAGGCCTCCCCGTCCTGGGGCAACTCATCGCCGATCTCGTCGACGATCTTCACCTGGAGACCTGCGATCGGGATCCCGGCCGTCTCCAGGAAATCGAGCTGACGCTGCAGGTCCCAACTCTCCATGTCTGGTTTCAACAATGCGGTGGAGGCAACAGGGTTGGTCTCGGTCATTCCCCAGCCCTGGACCACCCTGATCCCGCGTTCGGTGAGGAACCACTCGATCATCGCCCTCGGAACCGCCGACCCCCCGCAGAGAAAGGCGCGTATCGACGACACGTCGGCCTCGGGGTGGGCCTCCAGGTATTGCCTGATGCCAAGCCACACCGTGGGGACGCCGGCGCTGAAGGTCACCTTCTCGTGCTCGAAGAGCCGCACCAGACCCTCCGGGGACAGGTCAGGGCCCGGATAGGTCAGCTTGGCTCCCTGGGCGACGGCCATAAAGGGGTATCCCCAGGCCGAGGCATGGAACATCGGCACCACGGGCAGCACGTTGTCGGTGGGGCCCATCGGGTAGTTGGCCAGGTTGGAGATGGTGTGGAGGTAGGTGGAGCGCTGGGTGTAGGCCACCCCCTTTGGACTCCCAGTCGTGCCCGACGTGTAACAGAGCATCATCGGCGACCGCTCGTCGAGCTCGGGCCACTGGCCATGCTCCGGCGCGTCCGCGATCAGGTCCTCGTATGCGATGGAACCGGGGATGCGCGGGTCGGCCTCAGCTCCCATCACCACATAGGTCGTGACCGTCTCGAGTCGGGGAACCACCGGCGCCAGAAGTGGGACCAGGTCGGGATCGACGAAAAGGACACGGTCTCCGGCATGGTTGACGATGTAGGCCACCTGGTCGGCGAAGAGCCGGATGTTGACGGTGTGACAGATCAGACCCGTGTTTGCGGTCGCCCAATACAGCTCGTGATGGCGTCGGTTGTTCCAGGCAAAGGTGGCAACCGCGTCACCGGCGGGCAGACCCAGCCCTCCCAGTGCCGAAGCCAAACGCCGGACCCTGGCGTCCGTCTCCCCATAGCTGGTGCGGGTCAGGGACCGGTCGGCCTCCACCGACAGGATCTGCTGGTCGGGGTAGAGCCGAACCGATCGGTCATAGAGCGTCGACAGATTGAGCTGGAAGTCGTCCTGCATATGTGGCATCAGCCTTCACCCAGCAACTTCCTCTTCTGGACCTCGAACTCCTCGGTGGTCAACTTCCCTTCGTCATGGAGCCGGGACAGGGTCTCCAACTCGGTCACAGAGCTCGCGCTGGGCGCCGATGGGGCGCCGCCGGACCGCATCTCCGCCATACGAGTCTCACGCGCCTCGTAGATCAGCTTCTGCACCTTTTCCGGATGAGGGATGTTGGTGTACGCAGACTGCCCATGGGTGCCGGCAGATTCGATCATGAGGTCGCCAGATCCGAAGATTCGCTCGATCATCGATTGCTTGAAGGTGACGTCGTTGATGACTTCGAGCGGGATCTCGGTCCCCTTCTTGGAGATCAGCCCGGTCCGATAGATGAGCCGCTCGTTGGTTATCACGTGCTGGGTGGTCCACCAGCGAACGAACTCGGCAACCACGACCACGAACCAGAGCAGGATCAGGGCGGCGATGACCCACGTCTTGGCATCGAAACTCAAAGTGGCGACGAGGATGATGAGCGCCGCGACCATGACGGTGAGCAGGCCCTCCTTCAGGATCTGAGACCAGTGCGGTCGGAACTCGATCTCGATCTCCTCCCCGGCACTCAGCAGCTTTTGCGGATAACCCATCTGTTTCCTTCCATTGTTCAGCCGAGCAGCTTTCGCTTCTCGGTGTCGTACTCACTCTGGGTCAGCTTTCCCTGATCGAAGAGCCGGCTCAGGATCTCCAGTTGCTCCGCCGACGACTTGCCCGACGAGGTGACGGTGACCGGAGCGGGGACGAATGCGGGACTTGGAGCGGGGTTGGGCCTCGCCGCCGACATCGAATTGGTTCGGTTTCTCCGGGTCTCATCAATGAGCGACTTCATCTTCTCGGGCTCGGGAATGTGGAACAGCCTGCTTTGGCCCCTGGAGCCGGCGAACTCGATGACGAGGTCAGCGACACCGATTGCCCGCTCGATCAGGTTCTGACGGAAGGTGACGTCGTTGATGACTTCCAGTGGAATCTCGTACTCGATTTTGCGCACCAGACCGGCACGGTCGATGAGGCGTTCGGTCGTGATCACATGCTCGCTGGCACGCCATCGAGTGTATCCGCCGACTGGGATCCACAGCCAGAGCAAGGTGATGATCGTGAAGGCCCACCCGTTTACCCCGTCAGGCACCAGAAGGATCAACAGCAGAAGGTAGGCGACGGTGCCGAGCGCCTCCTTCCAAAGCCCCAACCAGTGCGACCCGACCTCGAAAACGACCGACTCCCCCGGAGACAGCAGTTCCTGCGGGTAAGCCATTCCGTGGAGGCTACAGATCAGGGGTTGAACGGGGCCCGGTGATCGATGGCATGTCAGCCCGAGAAACGAGAAGGCCCCGAGGGAGCCTTGGCCGAAGCCTCAACCCTCTCGGGGCTCTCGTTCCGATCGGTGTCGGGCCGGGGACCCAACTCCGCTCGGAAGTCGTCGATGACCGAAGTCTTCGACGGGCGTTCACTGGAGAGCCTCGATCCGAAGATCGCTGCGATCCGGTGACCGCTCTCCCCGTTTCCAGGGAGGGGCGGATCCGAAAACCCGCCGGTCGGTAGGCCGCCCGACGATCCCTAGAGATCCCCGTTCGGTCTCCCGACCACCTCAGGGTCTCCCCTGTGGCGTTCGGGAAAAGTAGACCACAGCCCTGCCCACCGCAAACCCAGGGCTGGATTGATTTTCGCGATCTCTACTCGACTTTTCGCGGGGGTTCATATGGCGTTCTTCATCGGGATACCGATGAACAGATGAAGCATCGACCCGTCACTCAAATCCCTGGTCCGGAACTCCGCGTCGAAGCCCGCCGTGGATAGCGCCGCCAACCAGTCAGAAGTTGAGAACAGTCCCTGCCGATGTCGATCATGCACCACCGACACCTGGTCGCCTTCCCTGAGCAGATAGACCATGTCCGTCTCGAATGTCGTGTCACCTGGTTCGGGGTCCCAGACCCATTCCAGATAGCGAAGACCCCGGGTGCCCTCGTCGTGACCTCCGTGCTCGGTGCCCGGCTCAAACGTCTCGGTGACGTAGTCGGGAACGAAGAGGGCCACCCCCTCAGGGGAGCAGTGCTCGCGGGCAGTCCTCGCCGCTGCGATCACATCTTCGATGTCGCTGAGATAGGAGAGCGCATCGTGGAGGAACACCGCGTCGAAGGGATCACCGAGACGGACAGTCCGCATGTCTCCATGGATGTGAGCGCACTCCGGGTTCAGAGCCCGGCTCACTGCCAGCATCGGCTCGGAACGATCGACGAGGGTCATCGAGAAGTGGGCCTTGAGATGGGAGGCGTTGTTTCCACCGCCAGATCCGAGCTCGAGCACCCGCCTAACCTCCGACGCCGCGGACTCGACAAAGATCTGCCGATAGACCTCAGCCTCTTCGGCATACTCATCCGGCGGGGAGAGCAGCGGCCACCAGCCGGCAAGGTCACCGTAGAGACGGGGGGTGTCCTCCAAGCCCGCAAAGCTACGCCCCCGGACGCGAGAAACCCCGAGGGAGCTTTGGCCGAAGCCTCAGCCCTCTCGGGGCTCTCGATGCCACCCTGCCAGGAAAGCGGGCCCCCGGCATGGTGGCGATCCGGAAAAACCGAAGTCTCTCCTTCTCCGACCCGGGGTTCCCCCCGTTTCGGTAGTCGGGAAAGTAGGTATTGCCTTCAGGTGCGTCAAGCGATAGGGCGGGTTTCTTTTCGCGTCCTACAGCTCGATTTCGCGGTGCCCGGACAGGTCCACGTTCCTGTCACAGGGGGCCCTTACACTCGCCTCCATGACCGTCGAAGCACCCGATCGACAACTGACGACGCTCTCCCCGAGCCGGGCGGGTGACTTCAAGACGTGCCCTCAGCTGTTCAAGTTTCGTGCGGTCGATCGCCTCCCCGAGCCGACATCGGTCTATCAGGCCAGGGGGACCACGGCCCATCTCGCCCTGCAGCGCCTCTTCGATCATCCGGCCGTGGACCGCTCGCCCGATCTCCTCTACAACCTGTTCCGGGAGGCGTGGACCGAGTTGAGGGGAGACGAGGAGTTCGAGAGTCTCTTCGAGGACACAGAAGCCGAGCGGACCTGGGGTCTGCAATCGATGGAGCTCCTCGCCAACTATTTCGGCATCGAAGACCCCACCAGTTTCGACCCGGTCGACCGTGAGCTCGACATGCTCGAGGATCTGGACGGGATCGTGATCCGCGGCATCCTCGACAGGATGGATCGTGACGAGGACGGCCGTCTGGTCATCACCGACTACAAGACGGGGTCCGCTCCCCCGGAGCGATACGCCCTCCCTGCCTTCTTCGCTCTCAAGATCTACGCCCTGCTCATCAGACGCCGAACCGGGGAGACGCCGAAGGAGATCAGGCTGCTCTATCTGAACGGGCCGACCGAATACCGCCTCGGCATCGACGACCGCCAACTCGATGCCATGGACGGTCAGCTACGCGCCCTGTGGAATGCGATCGAGAGGGCAATGACTTCGGGGCGGTTTCCGACCAGACCGGGCAGGTTGTGCGACTGGTGCTCGTTCAGGGGCATCTGCCCGGCCTTCGTCCCAGACGCCCACCGCGATTAAGGGAAGATACCTCGGACCAGTTTGGCGTCTGCCACCTTGCGAATCCCCTTGATGAGGGCGGCGGTCCGCAGGTCCACGTTCTCACTCTGGGCGATGTTGTGTACGTCGCTGAAAGCCCGGGTCATGATCTCCCGGAGACGGGCCACGACTTCGTTCTCCGTCCAGAAGTACTTCTGCACGTCCTGCACCCATTCGAAGTAGGAAACGGTGACACCACCGGCATTGGCGAGGATGTCGGGAACCATGAGCACCTCGCGGGCACGGAGCAGGTCATCCGCCTCGATGGTGGTCGGGCCGTTGGCGCCCTCGAGGATGATCTTGGCCTGAATGCTGTCGGCGTTGTCGGCGCGGATCACGTTCTGGACCGCCGCGGGCACCAGCACATCGACCGGCAGGGAGAAGACAACGTGGCCATCGATGTGGTCGGCGTCGGGGTATCCCTCGAGAAAGCGGCTCTCGTCGACCCATTTCGCCAGCGCCTCGATATCGAGCCCATCGGGGTTGTAGACGCCTCCCGAGATGTCGGACACCGCCACGACTCTGGCGCCCATTTGGTGACCGGCGATCGCGGCGTATCTGCCCACATTGCCAAACCCATGGATGGCGACCGTGGCGTCCTTGGGGTCGAGGCCCCGAATCGCCGCCGCCTGTGGCAGCAGGAACATGATGCCCCGACCGGTGGCCTCCCTCCGGGCAATACTCCCACCAGGGCGGGAGGCTTGCCGGTGACGACGGCCGGCACGGAGTGACCGACATGCTGGGAGTAGGTGTCCATCATCCATGCCATCACCTGCTCGTTGGTCCCGAGATCGGGGGCGGGGATGTCGGTATCCGGGCCGATCACATTGATGATCTCCATCGTGAACCGTCGGGTCACCCTTTGCAGCTCGGCCCGGGAGACCTGCAACGGGTCGAGACGCACCCCGCCCTTGGCCCCACCGAACGGCAGCCCCACGATCGAGCACTTCCACGTCATCAGCATGGCTAGGGCGGCGATCTCGCCGAGGTCGACATCCGGCGCGAACCGGATCCCGCCCTTGGTCGGCCCCATAGTGGTCAGATGCTGCACCCGATAGCCGAACAGTGTCTCGACTTCGGAGTAGTTGTCGTGGCGGAAGGGAAAGCTGACGACAGTGGCCTTCTGGGGAACCCGGAGCCGGTCTGTCACGTTGTCGTCGAGGCCCATCAGACGGGCCACCCGGTCGAATTGGCCGACGGCCTCGTGATACATGGGAGAGTCGAATTCGTGGCCGATCGGCTTGAGCACCGGTGTGACGGCGTTGGCCATACGCCGCTCATCCTATGCCGAACTTCGCCCGATTCGATTTTCTGTCACAGGCCGCCCGTAGCGTTGTGCTCATGAGAAAGTCGACGAACGAAGACCCAAACGGGTTGAACCACGAATTCGACCCCTACTCGGACCCGGTTCTCTTTCTGCGGGGTCTTGGCATCGAGGCCGAACTGGTAGAGACTCGAGGCGCCGATCTCCCCTCTGCTGCCTGATATCTACGATCGCGAGGTGACAGTTCGGGAGATCCGGGTCGATCCCGGAGCCTGGGATCCGGTGGTGTCGGATCCCGATGGCGCCCAGCTGATCGTCGCCGGCCCCGGAACCGGCAAAACCGAGTTTCTGGTCCAGCGGGTAGCGCACATCGTCAACAGCGGTCGTGCCCGCCGTGATCAGATCTCCCTCCTCACATTCTCGCGACGCGCCGCCAGCGACATGAGACGACGGGTGGGGATCGCCCTCGGTGGGTCGGGGGTGCCCGTCGATGCCTCCACCTTCCATTCCTTGGCGCTCAGATTCCTCGAAGCCGCCAACGAAGGCGAGCGCCCGGTCCCCCTGACCCCGCCGGAGCAGGTGGCGCTGGTAGGAGAGCTCCTGGCGAAAGAGGACCCGACTCACTGGCCTCTGACCTATCGCGGGATCCTCAACACCCGAGCCTTCGCATCCGAGATCGCCGACTTCCTCACTCGGTGCTCGGAGCGGCTCCTCTCCCCCGCCGATCTGGAACAACGCGCCGAGGAGCGCGCCGACTGGCGAGGGATCCCCGGTCTGTTCCGTCGCTATCGGGAAACCCTCGAGAAGCTGGAAAGGACCGATTACGGCACGCTGCTGGTCTCGGCGGTCGAGCTACTGGCCACAGCCCGGGGTCAGGACCTGGCCGCAGGGTTTCGCTATGTGATAGTGGACGAATACCAGGACACGTCATCGGCCCAGGCAGAGCTGGCGGGGTTGCTTTCCAGGAGTCACGGCAACCTCACAGTTGCCGGGGACCCCTATCAATCGATTTACTCGTTTCGCGGGGCGGAGCTGAGGAACATCGCGCAGTTCGCCAACCGATACCAGGACGTGACGCGCATCGTGCTCGATCAGAGCCTTCGAGTGCCGGCCGAGATCCTCGAAGCCGCGGTGCGAGTGGTGTCGTCGGGTGAATTGCCCGGATCGGCGGGGCCGGTGCGGCCGGCGGAGCATCGGGGCCGGGTCGAGGCCTATGTCTTCGACCAGGAGACCGCAGAGGCCGATTGGATCGCCCGCGAAGTCGAGCACGTGATCCGCGTCGAGGGTACGAGGCCCTCGGCGGTGGCGGTGTTGGTCCGTTCCAAACGTGAGCTCATCAATGAGCTGAGCCGAGCCCTCGACCGAAGGTCGATACCCCACGACTCCCCGGACTCGCGCCTGGTCGATCATCCGGCGGTTCGGGTCTTCGACGATCTCGCCCGGGTCGCGGTCCTGGAGGGGGATTCTCGGGAGGCAACACCAGGGGAGAGAGCCGACGCCGACCGGGCCATGCGCCGCATCCTGCTCGGACCGCTGGTATCGCTCGGGTTGGGTCAGGAAAGGGCGCTGCTGCGCCAACGGCGGAGATCCGATGCCTCATGGGCCGAAGTGGTCGCCACCGAACTGCCCGGTCGAACCGACCTCGCCGAGCTGCTCGCCGACCCGACGTGGGCGGGGGCCAAACCTGCCACCGATGGTTTCTGGCAAGCGTGGAACCGCATGCTGGGCGTGGAGCGCCTGGTGGCAGATCCGGATCGTCGGCTTTGGCGTCTCGCCATCGCCGCCTTCGCCCAGGTCCTCACTCGCCAGGCGGAGCGAGACGAGAAAGTCACTCTCTCCCGCTTCTTCGAGATGACGCAGGACGAGGGCTTCGAGTCTGAGCCCCTGCTGGTCTTCAGGCCCCAGGAGGATCGGGTCACACTGACCACGCTCCACCAGTCGAAGGGGCTCGAGTACGACGTCGTCTTCATAGCCAATGCTGTCGAAGGCGTGTTCCCCGACCTGAGACGGAGTCGCCGCATGCTGCGGCCAGAGTTGTTGTCACCGGAGCGGACTACCGATGCCTCAGCTCAGCATCTGTTCCAGGTGCAGGAGGAGATGCGCCTCGCCTACACCGCCATGACCCGCGCCAGGTTCCGCGTGGTGTGGACAGCCACCGGCGCCGGGGTCGACCAAGGCGAGCATCGCCCTTCGCGGTTTCTGGTTGCCGCATCCGGTGTCGACTCCATCTCCGATCTCGGGCGCCCCGCTGACGACGACCGGGATCCGGTGACCTTGATCGAGGCCGAAGTGAGTATGCGCCGAACCTTGTTCGACCCGGAGCAGAAGCCGGCCCACCGCCTGGCTGCCGCCCGGGTCCTCGGCTCACCACCTGAGAGCTGGTGGGAGGCATCGGCATTCGCCGGAGTCAGAGAGCCCGGGCCAGATCAGCCGATCATCGGAGGCGAGCTTCGGCTATCCCCCAGCCAGGCTGACGCCTACGCCACATGTCCCCGCCGCTACGCCCTGGAACGGAGGCTTCGACTGGGCGACGCCGGATCGCCGTACGCCCGATTCGGCACGCTGGTCCATTCGGCCATGGAGAGGGCCGAAGCCGAGGTCGTGGGCACCGGAGAGACCCATGCCGACCTGGAGGACGCGCTGGGCCATCTCCGCCGGGTGTGGGATGAGGACGCCGACTTCGGCACCCCCGAGTTGAATGCGGCGTGGTTGAGACAGGCGGAGACGGCGCTCACCAAGCTCTACACGCGCTGGCCGAGCCCCGGAGGCGAGCCCGTCGGACTGGAGATGAGGGTCGAATCGGTGATCGCCGGCACCCCATGGATTGGCTTGGTCGACCGCCTCGAGCGGACACCACACGGCCTGAAGGTCGTCGACTACAAGACATCGAAGAGCGCCACCTCGATCGAGGACGCCAAGAGCTCGATCCAGCTCGCCTTCTATGCCTCCGCCATCGCCCAGTCCTTCGGAGAGCCGATGATCGGCGCCGAGATGTGGTTCCCGAGAGTCGAGTCCGTGAAGGTCACCACCCGCCTCCTCGACCTCGATCGGTTGACGGAAATCGAAGAGACGATGATCGAGGTCACGAACGCCATCCGCTCGGAGCAATGGCAGCCTCGAGTCGGCGACGGCTGCAAGAACTGCGTCTTCAAGAAGTCGTGCCCGGCGTGGCCAGAAGGCCAGGGAGCGTTCCTGCCATGAGGCCGTTGACCCCGAGCCCAGAACAGGCAGAGATCCTCACCCTGGGCCTCGATGCCGTCCGGATCCGGGCCGGGGCCGGGACCGGCAAGACCACCACAGTGGCGATGGTGATCTCGAACCTGATCGCCAACCACTCCCTGGACCCCGAGCGCATCCTCGGCATCACCTTCACCAACAAGGCCGCCTCCGAGTTGGCCGATCGGGTGAGGTCGACCATCGCCGGAGCGGTGGACGAGGGGCGCCAGGTCGAGGTTCACACCTATCACGGTTTTGCGGCCCAGGTACTCGCCGAGTTCGGGGCCCTGGCCGGTGTCGACAGCCGGGTCAAGGTGATAACCCCCACCTTCTCCCGACAGATCCTGTCCGAGACGTTTCATCGCACCACCTACCAACACCTCGAAATCACGAATCGGATGACCCTCGACCGGATCAGGGGACTCGGTGACCGTCTCGGCGACCATCTCCTGGAACCGCAGGACCTCCTCGGCGAGGAACACCCCGATGACGAGACCTGGGGCAGCCGGGTCGAGATGTTGGAGACATTGCAGAGATACGGCGAGGACAAGCGCCGGCTCGGCGTCGTCGATTACGGCGACCTGGTGACCCTGTCGACCAGGATCCTCCGCTCCCATCCCGGGCTGGCCGCCGAGATAAGGGACCGGTACCAGGTGGTGGTGCTCGACGAGTACCAGGACACCAACCCGGGACAGAGGGTGTTGCTCACAACGATCTTCGGCGAGGGTTTCCCGGTGATCGCGGTCGGCGACGAAGATCAGACCATCTATGAGTGGCGTGGGGCATCGTCCGAGAACTTCGAGCTGTTCCCTCTGCATTTCCGGGGCGCCGACGGAAGCCCGGCCCGGGATCGGAGCCTCACCCTCAACCGGAGATCGGCACAAACGATCCTCGATGTGGCCAACGAGATCCGGCGCAAGGCCAACCCGGAGGCTGAGCTGCTCCAGTCAGACGATCCCGACAAGAAGGGGCAGGTGATCACCTACTGGGCCGGAGATGCCCTCGGAGAGGCAGATTGGATCGCCCGGCGCCTTGAGGAGCTCCACAACGACGGAGTCCCATTCTCCGAGATGGCGGTCCTCTTCCGCAAGAACAAGGACTTCGCAGTCGTCGTCGACGCCATGGCCAGGACCGGCATTCCGGTGGAAGTCGCCAACCTGGGCGGCTTGCTTTCGGTGCCCGAGGTTGCCGAGCTTCGATCCTGGCTGACCGTCGTCGAGCGACCGGAGGACTCTGCCGCTCTCGTCGAGATCCTCTTCGGTTCCCGTTATCGACTCGGGCTGGCCGACATCGCACCCTTGAGCCGTTGGGTGTCGGGCGCCGAGCCGATCCGAGACTCCGAGGAGGAAAACCCGGTCACCCTCCTCGAAGCGATCGAGGAGGTCGACCAGATCATCGGTATCCGAGACGATGCCCGCTCCGCCCTCAAGCACTTCCTCGCGGCGTACCGCACAGTGCTCACCGAAAGCCAGGGGATGAGCCTGGTAGAGACCTGCCGTCTCGTGCTGGACCGGACCCGGGCCTGGCAGGACATCGAGGCCCTGCCTGCCACCACCAGGCTGACCGCCCGGTTGAATCTCCATCGCTTCCTCGACCTCGCCGAGGATTGGAGCCCGTTGACCGGTCGCCCGTCGTTGGAGGCGTTTCTCGATTATTTGGAGGCAATGGAGGACGAGCCCGCCGAGGAGCTCGACTCGGCCCATCTCTCGGGCGAAGACGCCGTGACCTTGGTGACCGTCCACAGAGCCAAGGGCCTGGAGTGGGATGTCGTTGCCATTCCGGCAGTTACCGACCAGAACTTCCCGAGCAAGGCCCGCCAACACCCGGACCCGGCACGATTCGCCGAGTATCTGCCGGTCCAATACCGGATCGACAGTGCGCTCGCCGACATGCCCGATGACGAGGCGGCGCGCACCCATTACCTGAAAGCAAGGAACGAGACACAAGAGTGGCGAACCGCATACGTGGCAGCCACCCGCGCCCGGTCGCTGCTCATGGTCACAGGGGCCTATTGGTACGGTCTTCCCGAGCCCGCCGTCAACGCCAAGAAGCCGTCGGCGCTCTTCGAGCTCGTCGAGTCGCATCCGGCGACGCACTCCGCCGGGCATGAAACGGAGCCCGAGCGCCCAGCCTTGCTGCGCCGAGCGCCGGAGGGCACGACACCGGATCCCATCTTCGGCACGGGCTGGGACGGAGGGCTGCGTTCGGCGATCTCGGATCACGAAGCGATGAGCCGACGCGCCACCGAGCTCGGCGTTGGTCTGGACTACGAGATGAGGGTCACCGAGTTGATCGGCACCCTGTTCGATCTGGCGACCACCGAGCAGGTCCCCCAGCCCTCACCCGATCAAAGGACGGTCTCGGTGACCGGCTTGGTGACATACGCCCAATGCCCCAAGCGCTTCTATTGGTCGGCAGTCGACATCCTGCCCCGAAGACGGAGCCCTTCCGCCGTGGCGGGAACCGAATTGCACCGGAGGATCGAATTGCACCAACGCGGCCAGGTGCCCTTCGAGCAGCTCTCCGAGGACCTCTACGACGTGCCTGACGAGCTGGCGGGTGACGGTGGCTTCAAGGCATTTCGCAACTCGAGGTTCTCAGAGCGACCGGCTGCCATGGTCGAGGCGCCGTTCGAGGTGCTGGTTGGTGACGGCTACAGGATCCGGGGGCGGATCGATGCGGTGTACATCGACGGTCGCCATTGGGAGGTCGTCGACTTCAAGAGCGGGAGACCCAGCACGGACCCCTCCCGGATCGTGCAGCTCCAGTCCTATGCGATGGCCGCGAGCGACGTCGACTTCGGCCATCCCGGCCCTGGAGAGCTCGACGTGACCTTCGCCTATCTGGGTGGTGGCCTCGTCGAGACCACCTACCAGGCCGACTCCGAGTGGGTCGAGCAGGCCAGATCGGACATCGCCTCCCTCACACGGTCGATCGACGAGAAGATCTTCGTCGAGACGCCTGGTGACTGGTGTCAGTCGTGCGACTTCCTTCGGTTTTGCGGGCCGGGGAGGGCCTGGGTAGGCGAATGACCGTCCTGGCTGCCGCCCTCCTCGGCTATCTGATCGGATCGCTGCCCACCGCCAACGGCCTGGCCCGGCTCTGGGGAGTCGACCTTCGCACCTCAGGGTCCGGCAACCCGGGGGCCAACAACGCCCGCCGAGCCGGTGGACTCCCTCTCTTCTTCCTGGTCCTCACCGTTGAGGCCGGCAAGGGAGCGCTGGCAGTCCTCGCCGGAGCGTATTTGGCCGGCGATCTCGGGGCAGTTGCGGCAGGGTTGGGGGCGGCGACCGGCAACGTCTACAACGTCTGGTATTCGTTCCGGGGTGGCAAGGGGCTCGGTATCACACTCGGAGTTCTCCTCGCCTCATGGCCCACCGTGGTCCCTGTGGTACTGGTGATCCTGGCCATCGCCTCCGTCGCCACCCGGTCGTCAGGCATCGGAGCCCTGGTCACCCTGGCCTCTCTCTTCGTTGCCGGGCTGGCCTGGGGCTGGACTGGGCTCGGCACCGGATGGGGGGTCGAGGAGATGGCGACCCTCGGTGTTCTCGGCATCGGCATCCCGCTGGTGGTGGGGCAACGGCATTGGGCAGACGCCGTTGCCCCGCTCAGCGCACGCGCCCGCCGCTGACCTCGAGCACCAGCGTGACCGGCCCGTCGTTGACGAGGGCGACGGCCATCATCGCCCCGAACCTCCCGGTTCGGGTCGGGATCCCGGCTTCGACGAGACACCGCGCCAGTGCCTCGATGAGAGGCGCCGCCACGGCCGGGCTCGCGGCCTCGGTGAACGAAGGTCGGCGTCCGCGCCGGACATCCCCCAGCAACGTGAACTGACTCACGATGAGGACCTCGCCACCGGTGTCGAGGATCGAGCGGTTCATCAGCCCCGCATCGTCGGCAAACAGGCGGAGACCCGCGATCTTCTCCGCAGCCACTTCCACGTCGACCACATCGTCTGTCGGCTCGATCCCCACCAGGACCAGGAAACCCGGCCCGATGGCGCCGACCGGCTCGTCCTCTACCGTGACGGCCGCTTCTGATACCCGCTGCAGGACGATCCTCACGGAGCCGGATTGTGGCATCGAAATAGAGTGAGCCCGTGTCCCCCAAGCCAAACCGGACGGATGACCTTCTGGCCGGTCCCTCCGGGTCGAATGTGCTCTACCTCGTCGACGCCGCATCTGACTACGAGGCTGCGTTGCTCGATCAATGGCTTCGCAGCGAGGTGGGAAGGCGGGTCGACACGGTGATGATCGCCTCCTCCCGGAGGGGGTGGGGAGGTGACGACGAATCCCTGACCCGGCGGATGCGGTCCGGGGACGACGTGTACTTGATCCCGGTCCGCGTCGTTTGGATGGCCCCCAAGAAGAAGCAAGGCCGCCGGGCAGTGCGCTGGACCGATTTCCTTCACCCGGGCGACCCCAGGGATCCTCGCGGCATCCGCGCCAGGTGGATTCGCAACCTTCGCAGGAACCGGGTCCGCCTCATCGCAGCCCAAGGCGCCTTCTCCTCCGAGGTAGCGGCGGACTACGCGGTATCGGGACAGGTCGACCCCCTCGCCAGCTATATCACGAGACGGGCCTGGAACGTCCTCGACCGCGCGGAGCGGAAGCTCCGGGGCAATCGTTACAAGATCCCCCGTTTCGTCCCCGAGGCCATCCTCTCACGCAAGGAGTTCCTGGACTCGATCGATCAGATCTCACGGGAGACCAACACCGAGATCGAGGTGGGACGAAACAAGGCCGAGCGATATCTGAGGGAGATCGCAGCGACCCATTCGCCGTATGTGATCGACTTGATCGCCAACGGCATCCACAAGCTCTACAGCCAGGGATACGGCGGAATCCGCTACGACGTCGACCAGGTGCGAATGGTGGCCGAGTTGGGCCAGGAGCACCCCGTGATCTTCCTCCCCTCTCATCGATCCAACCTCGATCGGCTCAGCCTCCAGTTCATGCTCTGGGAGAACGATCTCCCACCCAACCACACCGCCGGAGGGATCAACATGAACTTCTTCCCGATCGGGCCCTTGATGCGGCGCACCGGAGTCTTCTTCATCCGGAGGAGCTTCAAGGACAACCGGTTGTACAAGACGGTCCTCAAGGGATATCTGGACTACCTGGTCGAGAAGCGGTTCCCACTCGAGTGGTACCTGGAGGGGGGCCGCTCCAGATCCGGGCGACTCGGAGCGCCTCACTTCGGTCTTCTCAGTTATGTCGTCGATTCCTTGCGGCGGGGGAAGACCGACGACATCAAGCTGATCCCGGTGTCGATCGCCTACGACCAGATCCAGGATGTGCCCGACTATGCCCTGGAGGCCCAGGGTAAAGGGAAGCAGAAGGAGTCGCTGGGATGGCTCTTCCGGGCTGTCAAGTCGTTGCGGCGGCGTTACGGCGACATCTACATCCGCTTCGGCGAGCCGGTGTCGGTCGCCGCCGGGCTGGCCTCGATCCACGGCGAAGACGAGGCTTCGATCGGTCTCCAGAAGCTCGCCTTCGAGGTGATGTACCGGATCGGGCGGGTGACACCCATCACACCCACTGCTCTGGTGACGGTGGCGCTGCTCGGGGCACGAGGCGGCGCCCGCAATGCGGAGCAGCTGGCCGAGGAATGCCGGAGTCTCTCCCAATTCGTGACGGCCCGGTCCCTGCCCACGACCGAGGACCTCGGCCTGGCCGATCCCGGTCGGGTGACTGGAGTCCTCGACTCGCTTGCCGAGCATGGGAACGTGTCCAGCCATGCTGCGGTAGGTCGCCGGGTGTTCTGGCTCGATGAGGAGCAGATGGTCCGCATCGCCTACTACCGCAACGTGATAGTCCATTTCTTCGTGCCACGGGCATTGGCCGAGATGGCGCTGACCGCTCTCATCGACTCCGATGACCCCAAGGACTCCGATGTCGACGACGCACTCCTCAGACTCCGCGACCTACTCAAGTTCGAGTTCTTCTTTCAAGAGAAACAGGACTTCCTCGATTCGATCTCGGCCGACGTGGAGCTGGACGTCCCCGATTGGAGGATGAGCCTCCGCTCGAGCGGCGCCGCAGAGGTTCTCTCGAAGATGGGGCCACCAGTCGCCAGGTGGGCCGTGTTGCCCTTCCTCGACGCCTATCAAATCGTGGGAGACGAGTTGGAGGCGACCCAAGGGCGGTTCAACGAGAAGGCCTTCCTCAAGTCGTGTCTCGACCGGGCCCGCATGTATCGAATCGAAGGCCGGCTGATCTCGGGTGAGAGCGCCAGTCTGGTGATGTTCAAATCAGCCCTATCGCTCGCCGACAATCGTGGGCTGCTTGCCGCGTCCACTGATATCGACGACCGGCGACGCCAATTCGCTGCGGAGATCAGGGAGGCCCGGGGTCTGGCGGCAGCCGGGCTCTGATCTAGACGTCAGGGCCGGGTCCCCCAACGCCGGCGTGCTTCCTCGATCAGCTCCTGTGAGGTCTTGGGGCGTCCCGCCGGCTTCGCTACCGACTCCAGCTTGGATGGTGTGGTTTTCTCACCCGATTCCTGAGCGGCCGCGACCTCCATCGGCTTGTCTGCCGCCTTCTTGGGCGCGGTGACGGGCCGGGGTGGTTTCGGGGCCATTGGGACCGTCGGACGGGGAGGCTCATAGCTGGTATCGGTTCGGGGCAGGATCGGCGGGGTGCGGATCGGGGCAGCAACGTCGGGACGGATGGAATCCTCGGCGGGCCGGGCCCGCCTCCGAATGGCCCGACCGACGCCGATCATGACGATGGCGGGGAAGATCGTGGTCCCGATGCCGCGGGCGATCGGCCCCGACACCCCGAGCGCTTGGATTGCGCCCAGACCCCAGAGCACGGCGAAGACGAACCAGACATACCCGATCCATGACAAGACCCTCCCCAGGGTGGCGGCAGAGCTCTGCTCGGGATCGGCCATGTCTCCCATTCAAACATTCAGGCCCGGGTGAGGGCCACCCGCAGACGCCAGGCCGCCAGCGCCAGCAGGACCACGGCATAAGCGGTGAGGACCCCCAACTCGGGCAGAATGTCAACCACCGTCCCGTTTCGCCGAACCAGTTCGGCGAATCCGTCGAGGGCCCAGGCGTGAGGTGTGATGTGAGCCACCTTTTGCATAGTCGGTGAGAACAACTCGATGGGCAGCATGGCGCCCCCCAGGGCGGCTAGACCAATGCTGAGGATGATCCCGATGCCGCTGGCCTGGGCGTCGTTGCTGAAAACCGCCCCCATCAACATGCCCGCCCCCGCACCCACCGCGGAGAAGGTGATCAGGATCAGGACGGCTCCGAGCGGGTCACCCCAATCGACGCGGAAGATGAGGAAGGTGACCAAGATGATGTAGAGGCCCTGGACCATGGCAACCGCCCATCGCCCTGTCCCTTCGCCGACCACGATGGTCCCGGTCGACGTCGGAGTGGACAGCATCCGGCGCGATATGCCGAGTTGGCGGCTCAGGATCAGGGCCGCCGAACCGGCGAGCGCGGTCAGGAAAACGAAGAGAACGAGCTGTGAGGATGCCCCCAGGTCGAACCGGCCGAGGGTGGGCGGGAATAATGCCTCACCGACCGCGGTCACCTGGGTGCCGAGTCCGGGGGCGGCCGCCTCCTCGGCAATTGCCACCTCCAGCGCTTCGTCGAATGGCGCCCCGGTCTTCTCTGATGCGAAGCTGGCCGCAGCGACAGGTGTCATGACCCTCGACACCGCGGCGCCGACCACCGACTGGATCTGAGGGCCAAATCCGTCGGGCCGGGAGACGAAGCCGATCTCCACCCGCTCACCGGCTTCGGCAACTTCATCCAGGCCGCCGGGAATGAACAGGCCGGCCTGGGAGGTTCCCCGCTCCACCGACGAAGTCAGCTCTTCGGCGGTCTCGAATCGCCTGACATCGAGGGTGTCCTCCGATTCGACCTCTTCGGCGATGGCAACAGCCAGCTGATCATCATCCGCCATGTAGAGACCGATCACGGGATCGACATCACCACCGAACTGGGCGCCGATGAGAAGGATCAACGCCAGCGGGAAGATGAAAACGAAGAAGATGTTCGACCGCTCCCGCAACATCCGTCGCACGTTGGACCCGGCAATGGCGAAGACCTTCATGTGGCGATCCTCCGACGAAGCAGGGTCCAACCGATGCTCCCCAGGATCAGAGAGAACGCGAGAAGGGCTCCGACTGCGGGCAAGGCGGCCGTCCACTCCGCACCACCCGAGATCTCGGCCAAGCCCTCCATGAACCACGCGTGCGGAGTGAGATAGGTGAGCTTGCTCAGGAGATCGTCACCCTGGCCGACCGGGAAGAAGGTCCCACCGAGCATCCCAAGGATGACGGCGATGATGGCGCCGAGATTCCCCGCCCCTTCCGGAGACTTGGCCACGCTGGCCACCAAGCCCATTATGGACACTGCCGAGAGAACGCCGGCCACCGCGAGGAGGGCGACGCCCAGCGGCGGCCCCCAGGTGGCGCCCATCAGAAAATGGGTGGCCAGGATCAGAACACCCAGAGAGATGACCCCGAGCCAGAACGAGAGCAGGGCCTTGGCGGTGATGACGCTGGTGCGGCGGATCGGAGCCGCCAGCAACCGCGCCAGGGTGCCATCCCGCTGCTCCTCGAGGAGGCCGATGACCCCGAATTGGACAGTGAAGAACAGGAAGAAGACCGCCATTCCCGCCGCGAAATAGGTGGTGCCGTCGAGTTGACGGGTCTCGGTGGTGACGTCGGTGAGGGCATAGGAAGCCCCTCGCGCCGCCGCCTCCTGACCCCAGGTGGCAGATTCCGGGGGTATGGGGCCGTCCAACGAGTGGAAGGAAGTGGCCACCGAGAGCTGCACCCCCGCGACGCCGTCACCGAATTGCTCCGCGATCGAGGCCGCGATCTGGGTCGAGGTGGGGGCATCGACGTCGCCGATGATCTTGATCGCGGCCTCCTCCCCAGCCTCGACCGCCGCCTCCATCCCGGGCTCGATCAGGTAGTAGGCGTCGATCTGGCCCTCCTCGATCGCTGCCTCCGCCTCATCGGCGTCGTCGTAGTCGGTCAGAGCAAGAATCCCCTCGCTGTCGAGATCGCCGAGGATCTCTCGAAAGGACTGGGACACCTCTGTGTCGTCGAGATCGACCGCTCCGAAACGGAGGTCCAGCGAAGTCGCACCGAAGGCCCCGCCGAAGACCAGTTTAAAGATGAAGGCGAGGACCAGGGGAGCGAAGATCCCGAGGATGAACGCGGAACGGTCTCTTATCCGGAGTTTCAGGTCCTTGGCCGCGATCCGGGTGGCTGGGCCCACGTCTAGTCCCGCAGCGCCTTGCCCGTGACATGGAGAAACACTGCCTCCAGGTTGGGCTCCACCACCTCGACCCCGGTGATCACTGCGCCGGCAGCGGCAAGCCGCCTCAAGAGCTCGGGCAGGAGCCTCGATGCCTCGTCGGCCAGCACCTCCAAACCCTGGTCCGAATGGCTTGCCTCGAACACCCCCGGGATCTCACGGGCCGCCTGCACTGCCCGGGAAAGGTCCCCGGTGGCGGTGATCGTGATCCGGTCCCTTCCCCCGACGATGGATACCAACTCACGTCGGGTTCCTTCGGCCTTGAACGTGCCTTCGTCGATGATCGCCACCCGATCGCAGAGGCGTTCGGCTTCCTCCATGTAGTGGGTGGTGTAGAGGACTGCCATCCCCTCGGCCGAAAGGCTTTCCACCGACTCGAGGATCGAGTTGCGGGACTGGGGATCGACGCCCACCGTGGGCTCGTCGAGGATGAGGAGTTTGGGGCGATGGAGGAGCCCGATGCCGATGTTGAGACGTCGCCTCATCCCGCCGGAGAACTCCTTGGTGAGATCGTCCTTTCGATCGATGAGCCCGATCACCTCCAGGACTTCAGCGACACGTTTCGACAGCTCCTCACCCCTCATCCCGTAGAGACGACCGAAGAAGGAGAGATTCTCGGTGGCGGTGAGGTCGGGATATATGGCCAGATCCTGAGGAACCAGCCCAATGGCGGCCTTCCCGGCGACCGAGGCCGGAGAGATGGATATGCCGGCCACCACGACTTCGCCGGCGTCGGGCTCGAGAAGACCGGCGACTATTGAGATCGAGGTCGTCTTGCCCGCCCCATTCGGGCCCAGGAGACCGAATGTCTCCCCCTCCTCGATGGTGAAACCCACACCACCGACCGCGGTGATATCTCCGAAGTTCTTCACCATCCCGCTTGCGGAAAGAACGGTTGCCAAGATCCCTGCCTGTTGTCGCCTAGGCGAGCACCCTACCGATGCTCAGCGAGACGGCCGTGGCCTGACCCGCCGTGGGCTCCGCACAACAGAACCAACTCTCGGTGAGACGCGGGGTCGGTGGGCCTCGTTCGGCAAGGGGGCCAAGGTCGACACCGGTTTCGCGGCCAACAGCCGCACGCATCGCAGCCAGGGTCTCATCGGGATCGGCGCCCCCATCGGATGCCTCGGCGGCCATCAGGTCGAGCTGTCGGTGCAGCCGCCCGGTTGTGGCGTGCTCGAACTCCCAGGCCCAGGTGAGAGCTGCCGGCTCATAGCCCAAGAGGAAAGGAGTCACCGCGGGGTGCTGCTCCAGGAGAGAGCCTTCCGGGATCAGGAGTTTGATGGCCAGTTGCACCGGGTCCGTGGCCGACCAGAGCTGGTGCACATCGATGAAGGCCACCATTCGGGCCATATCGTCAGGACGGGTCCAGGGAAGGAAGGGCAGCCAGGTGGGTCGAACATGGATCCCAACCTCCCTGAGGGCCCGGACTGCCCGACCCATGTCGTCCACCGTGTGGTTCTTGTCGAGAATCTCGAGAGTCCTCGCATCGACGCTCTCGAAGGCGCTGACCACGAACAACACGCCGAGCTCTGACAGCTCCGCCCAGAGAGCCCGGTGAGCCAGGATGTGCTCCACTTTGACCGTCACGTCAAAGGTCAACCCCGGAAAGGCGGCGTGGGCCGCCCGGAGCAGGTCCCCGCTGTATCGGGGGGCATTCAGAAAATCGGGATCGGCGAAACTCACATGTTGGACGCCGGCGGCGACCAATTGCTCGATGTCGGTGAGCACCGGCTCGAGGCCGACCACCCGGATCCTCCCGTCATAGACCACCGGGATGGGGCAATGACGGCAGCGATGCCGGCATCCACGGGTTGCCTCGACCGCCCCAGCCAGCCACGACTCACCCTCCCATTCGAGACGGGCATAGCCCTCGTGGGGCGGAAGGGTGCTGCGATCCGGTATTACGGGATCCGACCGGTCCAAGCCGACGACAACCCCGCGACGGGGCTCGCCACCTTCGGCAATCGACCGGGCCCACGCCACGAGCTCGGCGAGGTACTCACCCGCGATCACCAGGTCGGCCACCTGGCCCACCGTCCATTCGCGCCCGACCGCGGCGTACAGACCGTAGAACGCGATCGGCATGCCAGGCCGGGCCTCGCGGATCCTCAGGGCCAGATCGGTCGCCAGCCGCATCGCGGTGTGCATCGGCACCGAGAAGGCCACAGCGTCCATGCCGTCCAAAAACCCCTCGTCGAGTTGCTCAACCGACAGATCCAGGGTGTGGACTTCGACACCGGCGGCAGATAGCTCGGCTGCCGGGAGCGCCAGGTGGAGCGGTTGATGACCCAGTTCGTACGTGGAGACGAGGAGGAGGCGCACGGAAGGAGTCTAAGGACAGGCAGTCGGTAGCCTCTTCTCAATGGGAGAGTACGTGCAGACTGTGACCGGTCCTGTCCACAGGGTCGACTTCGGCGGGAACGGGGAACCGATCGTGCTGGTGCACGGTCTTGGGGGCTCCACGACCAATTGGATCGCCGTCGCCGACGGCCTCGCCAGACATGGGAGGGTGCTCGCGCTCGATCTTCCGGGTTTCGGCCTCTCACCGCCTGGACGCGACTATCGCCTGGAGACCCATCGGGAAGCGATCGAGGACTTCATCGAGTTGGAGGGAGCGCCCGCCACTCTGATCGGCAACTCGACCGGTGGTCTTCTTTCCCAGATGGTGGCAGCGCATCGGCCCGACCTCGTCGATCGTCTGGTGCTGGTGGCGCCGGCCACCCCGCCGGTCCTCCCCGATCCCAGACTCGACTGGCCGACCGCGGCTCGCCTTGCCCTTCAGGCCACGCCTGGCGTGGGGACGGTCTGGGGCCGTCGTTTCATCGACAGCCACACTCCGGAGGAGTTGGTGCGCCTCAGCATGGCGATGATCACCTATAAGCAGGGAAGGGTGCCCCTGGCAGTCATCGAAGCGTCGATCGACATGGCTCGGATCCGAAAGGACCTTCCGTGGTCGGCGGAAGCCACCGCCCGGACGGCCACCTCCATTGCTGCGTTCTACGCCAACCGGGCGAACTACATCCGGATGATTCGGTCGATCAAGGCTCCGACCCTGGTGGTGCATGGCGTGTCCGATCACATCGTGTCACCCACCGCAGTCGAGCGGATCTGCAGTCTCCGACCGGATTGGAAACTGGTGCAGATGTCGGATACCGGCCACACCCCACAGATGGACGCCCCGTTGCGGTTTCTGGCAGCGCTCGAGTCCTGGCTGAGCGAGATTCGAGCCCAGGCAGTCGGTGCCTGACCCTTGGGTCGGGAAGTCGCGCCCTAACTAGGCTTCATGAGATGTCAGGCGATCACGGATTGATCCTCGGAGAGGAATACATCCATCAGTTGCCGGATAGCGACCCGACCGAAACCCAGGAGTGGGTCGACTCCTTCGACGCCGTCGCCCACGACCAGGGGCCGGACCGCGCCCGATTCTTGATGGCCAAGCTGTTGGAGCGCGCCCGCGAGACCAGCATCGGGATGCCGCCTGTGGTCACGACACCGTACATCAACACCATCTCGGTCGAGGACCAGCCCGACTTCCCAGGGGACGAGATCATCGAGCGCAGGATCCGCCGCTTCGTCCGCTGGAACGCTGCCGTCATGGTGGTGAAAGCGAACCATCGGGAGAAGGGCATCGGAGGGCATCTCTCCACCTTCGCCTCATCGGCCACCTTGTACGAGGTCGGGTTCAATCACTTCTTCAAGGGCAAGAACGCCCCCGGGGGTGGCGACCACGTCTACATGCAGGGCCACGCCGCGCCAGGGATCTACGCCAGGGCCTTTCTCGAAGGCCGCTTCGACGAGAAGCACCTGGACAATTTCCGATTCGAGATCGGGGGGGACGGGCTCTCCTCATACCCCCACCCCCGTTTGATGCCGGAGTTCTGGGAATACCCGACCGTTTCGATGGGATTGGGCCCGATCAACTCCATCTACCACGCCAGATTCAACAAGTACCTTCAGAACCGGGGACTCGACGACACGTCCCAGTCGCGGATCTGGTGCTTCATCGGCGACGGGGAGACCGACGAGCCCGAGACCCTGGGGGCGATCTCTCTGGCGACCCGGGAAGGATTGGACAACCTCACCTGGATCATCAACTGCAACCTGCAACGTCTCGACGGGCCGGTTCGCGGCAATAGCCAGATAATCACCGAGTTGGAGGCGGTGTTCCGCGGCGCAGGCTGGAACGTCATCAAGGTCATCTGGGGCTCGGGATGGGATCGCCTTCTGGCAAACGACAAAGAAGGCGCCCTGATCGGTGTGATGGGCAGCACCGTCGATGGTGAGTACCAGCGGTACAAGGCAGAAGACGGGGCATACGTCAGAGAGCATTTCTTCGGGAAGGACCCCCGAACCAAGGCCATGGTGGCCGACATGACCGACGACGAGATCTGGGCGTTGCGCCGCGGAGGTCTCGACTACCGCAAGGTCTATGCCGCCTACAAGGTGGCCACCGAGCTCGGCAACGGCAAGCCGACAGTGATCTTGGCGAAGACCATCAAGGGCTGGACCTTGGGACCGGACGTGGAGGGCCGCAACGCCACCCATCAGATCAAGGAATTGACCAACCAACAGCTGATACAGCTGCGGGAGACACTCCATCTCGACAAGGAGATACCGGCCGAATCGCTGGACGGAGACAGCGTGCCTCCCTATTTCCGCCCGGGCCCGGGGACACCTGAGTACGAGTACCTGCAACAAAGACGTCAAGAGCTGGGCGGGCTGCTTCCGATGCGGGTGTTGCGGGATTTCGAGCTGCAGCTTCCCGTCCCCGAGTCCTACGCCGAGATCCATGCCGGATCAGGCAAGATCGAGGCTTCGACGACTACGGCGTTCACCCGCCTCCTCCGCAACCTGTCCCGAGTCGAGGGCTTTGGCGAGCGGGTCGTGCCCATCGTCCCCGATGAGGCCCGGACCTTTGGCATGGACTCGTTGTTCCGTGAGCTGAAGATCTATGCCTCGCATGGCCAGCTCTATGAGTCGGTTGACGCCTCGATGCTCCTCACCTACGCCGAGGCCCAAGACGGTCAGATCCTCGAGGAGGGCATCACCGAAGCGGGCTCTGTCGCCTCCTGGATCGCCGCCGCCACCTCATACGCGACCCGTGGCCTGCCCATGATCCCGTTCTTCATCTTCTACTCGATGTTCGGTTTCCAGCGCGTCGGTGACCTGATCTGGTCGGCAGCCGACTCGAGAGCCCGTGGCTTTCTGCTCGGCGCCACGGCGGGGAGGACGACGCTTCAGGGTGAGGGGCTCCAACATCAGGATGGCCACAGCCTGATCCTCGCCTCGACGGTGCCGGTGTGCGACGCCTATGACCCCGCGTTCGCCTATGAGGTGGGGACCATCGTCGAGCACGGCCTCCAGCGGATGTACGGCGCCGGTGAGGACCGCTTCTACTACCTGACCCTCTACAACGAGAACTATGTCCAGCCTCCTCGCCCCGAAGGGGTGGCGGAGGGCGTCATCGAAGGCCTCTACCGGTGGCAGGAGGCGCCCGCCGCGGCGGGGCCGAAGACCGCGATCCTCTTCTCAGGGTCGGCCAACCTGGCGGCACGGGAGGCGGCCAGCGAGTTGGCCGAGCACTACGCCGTGGTTGCGGAGTTGTGGTCGGCGACCTCGTACAAGAAGCTGCGGGAGGAGGCCCTCGGAGTCGAGCGGTGGAATCGGCTTCATCCCGACCAACCACCTCGTGTTCCCCTGGTAACCAGACGCCTCTCCGCCGTTGGCGGGCCTGTGGTCGCAGTCACCGACTTCATGAAGCTGGTCCCCGATCAGATCGCCCGATGGGTGCCATCCCAATTCGTAACTCTGGGCACAGACGGGTTTGGTCGCTCCGACTCCAGGCAGGCCCTCCGGAAGTTCTTCGAGATCGACGCCGGCAGCATCGTCGCCGCCACCCTCTGGGCCCTGTCCAAGGACGGCCTGGTCCCCCGGACGGCAGTTCAGGATGCATTCACCCGCTATGGGATCGATCCGGAGACCCCGGACCCGGCTCATCAACATTGAAACCGGCCGGACCGCTGCTGGTGCCGGAGCCGATCCGGCAGGCGATCCTGGCTCACGCGGTCAACAGCCTTCCCGATGAGTGTTGCGGTTTGATCGCAACGGACTCGACGGGAGCGGTCCGTTTTGCCTATCCACTCACCAATGCCAATGCCTCACCGGTGAGCTTCACTGTGGACTCTCATGAGCACTTCGGAGCGATGCGGCACGCCGAGAGCCAGGGTTGGGAGATCACAGGGGTCTTCCACTCCCACCCAGCCGGCGAGGCCATGCCGTCGGTGACCGACGTGGCGATGGCTTGGGATCCAGATTGGGTCCATCTGATCGTCGGGAGCGGCGAGATCGCCGCCTTTCGGATTCGGGGTGGCGAGATAGAGCCGGTCGGTTTGTGGTGGGTGTCGAAGGGCCCACATGAACTCGCTCAGCCTCCTGAGTAACGTGGCTCCGGCGTTCCAGGAGGTCGGAGTTGCCCCGCATCGAAGAGTCTGCCTTGCCCGGCGTTGGGATCAGATATGAGTTCAACACCGAGGACGGGCGTCGCATAGGAGTCGTTCATCACCGAACCGGCCGCCGTGAGCTGTTTATGTGTGAGCCGGATGACACCGACGCCGCGGTGGTGAACATGAGCCTGTCCGAGGAGGAGAGCCACGCCCTCTCCGAAGCGTTGGGCGGCTCGACCGTGGTCGCCAACCTGGCCAATCTCCAACAACAGGTCGAGGGTCTGGCCATCGACTGGCTCATGATCGACGAGCGATCGCCATACGCCGACCGCACCATCGGCGATGCCCGGATTCGCACCCGCTCCGGGGTCTCTGCGGTTGCCGTGCTCCGTGGCGTCCAGGCGTTTCCCGCCCCCGGTCCGGATTTCGCGATCCAGGCAGGTGACACCCTGGTCGTCGTGGGCACCCCCGAAGGTATCGAGCAGACACAAGAGATCCTTCGCACCGGCTAGCCGATGGACGAGAGCGCCCTCTTCCTCGTAGAACTGGGCGCCGTCATCCTTGGACTCGGGGTGATGGCCCGTCTCGCCGGCCGTCTCGGGATCTCCCCGATCCCGCTCTATCTCATCGCCGGACTTGCCCTGGGAGAGGGAGGTCTGATCCCGGTCATCACCTCCGACGACTTCATCGGATTCGGTGCCGAGCTCGGTGTGATCTTCCTGCTCCTCATGTTGGGCCTGGAATACTCGGCGAGGGAGTTGGTGCAAGGGGTGCGGTCGGTCGCCACGGCAGGGCTGGTCGACTTCGTGCTCAATTTCACGCCAGGGTTTCTCACCGGCCTGATACTGGGCCTCGACCCGGTCCCATCAGTGTTCTTCGGCGGGGTCACCTACGTCTCATCAACCGGAATCGTGGCCAAGCTCCTCGATGATCTCGGGTGGTCGGGGAACAGGGAGACCCCCGTCGTCCTTTCGATCCTCGTGTTCGAGGATCTGGCCATGGCTGTGCTCCTCCCGATCCTCGGTGTGCTCGCCCTGGGGGCGACCGTGGCCTCAGCCGCCCTCACGGTGGGCCTCGCGGTTGCCGTCATCGTGGTGATCATTGCCCTGGTGGCTCGGGGCGGCGACCGACTCGGCTCCCTCGTCTTCCATCACTCCGACGAGGTCAGCCTGCTCTCGTTGTTCGGTCTGACCCTGTTGGTCGGCGGTCTCGCCGAGGGGGTCAACGTCTCGGCTGCGGTAGGCGCCTTCCTCGTCGGAATCGGGGTGTCGGGTGACTCCGTCAGTCGGGCCCGTTCCCTCTTGACACCCCTCCGCGACCTATTCGCTGCGGTGTTCTTCGTCTTCTTCGGACTGCAGACCGACCCCGGCGACATCCCTGACGTGGCTTTGGCCGCAATCACGGTTGCGATCATCACCGGTCTGACCAAGTTCGCCGTCGGATGGTGGGCCGCCCGCAGAGTCGGGATCGGGCGCCAAGGCCGGCTTCGGGCGGGATCCCTACTCGTGGCCAGAGCCGAGTTCTCGATCGTCATCGCAGGGCTCGCCGCCTCCTTAGCCGGTAGTGAGCGGCTGGCTGCGCTGGCCGCCACCTATGTCCTGATCATGGCAATCGCTGGACCGATTGCCGCCAAGATCGCGGACGCCCGCCGACCGCATGTCATCCTGGCTTGAGCTGATCGGATCAGATCGCGGCAAGCCATCCCATCGCACCCCGTTCGGCGAGCCAATGCTGGTGCGGGTGGAACATGTATCGGCCGAGGTGGGGCAGGGTGAACTCGATCATGGCTCGCTGGGCCTGGCCGAGGACGATGGTGTCGTCACGAAACGTGGGCGCCTCCCCCATCCCCGCCGGGTAGACATCGAAGGTCTCGGCATGCAGGTGAAACGAGGCCACCGGCTCGTGCTCCACCATGTTGACCAGATAGGCGCGGACCGGCTCTCCCACCGGGACCTTGATCGGGTAGGAGTCGTAGAAACCGGCTACTCCGTTCCAGGCCACCACCCCGTTCCGTCCCAGCTCGTCGTTACTGAAGCCCGAAAGGATCAGGGCAACCTCGTTGGCCGGCGACCTTCCAGCGGCCGGGTCAACGATCATCATCCCGTATAGGCCGCGTCCGATGTGCCCGGCAAGCGGTGTGGTGTGACAGTGGTAGGGATGGAGCCCGGCAGGCCCGGCCTCGATCTCGTAAGTCGTCTCCCCACCCGGAGGCACCTGCTCCCACCCGTCCTGCTCAGGGCGGTGTGCCCCGTGGAAGTGGAGGTTGTGGGGGTGGCCGGTACGGTTCTCGAAGCGAATTCGCAGAGTGTCGCCCTCGGTGGCGCGGATGATCGGCGCCGGCACCGTCCCGTTGTAGGTCCAGGCTTGAAACAGCACGCCGTCACCAACCTCGATCAACCTATCCTCGACCGCAAGCTCCAATTCGCGGAGGACTCCGGCTGGCCGACCGTCGGGAGGTGGGGGCATGGTGAGAGCATCGAGATCGCCCGGGCCCATCGAGGTGGGCGGCGAATGGAGGTGACCGTAGAGACCTGGGGCATCGTCCTCTCCAGTCATCGCGTGCTCGGTGGCCCGAGGGTCGTACTCCTCGGCCACCTCAGCGGCCTTCGCCTGGTGCTGGACGGTGTGGCCCAGGACCGAGCCCCCGAGAAAGACCGCTCCGCCCAGCCCGACCTTCTTCAGGAGCTCGCGACGGGACACACCTTCGGGCATAGGTCGACTCAGACGATGCCCCCCACGACCATGCCCAGACCAAGGAACAACGCATAGACCGCCATTCCTCCCGCCAGGAAGACCCAGCGTTGCCAGACCGGGATGCTGCTCCGACCGAACAGGTAATAGGCGATCACCCCGACGAAGGGGATGATCAGGATCACCGCCATCCAGCCGATGACTTTGCCCCGGTTCGGATCCTCCCGCCGCGACAGGTCCCAAATCGCGATCACCACCCAAGAGGTGTACAGGACCAGCGGGAGAATGTATGCGTAGAGACCGAAGAAGACCCCGGCGGCCGAGGCCAAGCTGACACCCATGATGTTGATTCCTCTCTCCTGTGTGACTTCCGAGCCCGGAGGCATCTCCGGGACGGCAATGCTGTCGAGGCCGGGCTCCGACCCGGCGAAGACGTTGACGGCTGGGACGACGGGGGCGTCGGCGCCCCCCGGCATGTTGGGTTGCGGCTGCGGGTCAGGCATAGCCGCTGGATCGAACTCGGGCCGAAGGTCAAGCCCGCTCTCGAAGAGACGCCCCAGCTGGGCCGTGCTCGAGCCGAATTCGAAAAGGGCGGGAAGGCGAAGACCCTCACAGGGCTGCTTGAGCTCGAGCGCGGCCGGCAGCGTTGACGAGTACTCGTTGCCCTCGAAGCAGTTGCCGGACGCAGAAGGCCCACCAAGGGTCAGGTCGGCCAGGCCGGAGCCCGCGACCACATTGCCCTCGACGTGATGGTCGTAGGACATGTACACGTTGGCGTCGATCATCGGCAGGACGATGATCCCGCTCTGGGGGTGATTGAACACCCGATTCCGTGACACGTATGAGTCGCCGCCCCCCGAGAGCATGATCCCGTTCCCTTGTGCCGCCCACTGCAGGGCTTTGGCGGGGGCGTCCTCGTTCCCGTTGTCGTGTACCAGGTTCCCCACGACATTGACCCCATGGAACGGTGGCAACAACTCACCATCGAGGGTGTTGGGTCCGATCCCGGAGAGGTTGTACCGAAACACTGATTTGACGATGTAGAGGTCTGACGAGGCGTTGGTTCCGGAAAAGCCCAGCCCGTTCCATTCCGAGATCGAGTCGGTGAGGGTCGATTCACATGGATCGCATTGCCCGATGTAGAACCCGGCATCGGGAGAGCCGAAGGCGTAGGAGAATTCCAGCAGCCCGTCGCTGGAGTCGAAGGCGTAGATCCCGTAGTCCTGGTTGTTGAGCGCGGTCAGGTGAGACCCTCGGAAACCGCGCACTCCGGTCCAGAAGACGCCGTTCCCGGTTGCGTTGCGAACAGTCAGATTCTCGACGGCGACACCATCGGCGTAGAACACCTCGATGCCGTTGGGTCGCTGGAACTCACCGTCGATGATCACCTCGTTGCGATCGATGCCTCTGATGATGAGCCCGGGTGTGGTGACCTGAACCTCCTCCCTATAGACCCCACGGTCGATGAGGACCAGATCACCCGGGTCTGCGGCGTCGACCGCCGCCTGGATCGTCGGATAGCCCTGAGGGACGAGACGGGTCTCTCCGGTCCACTCCGATGGGGAATCGGTGGCGGGGTCGCCGAGGGCTGCTGGCGAGGGATCACCCACCGGAGGGCCGACACAGGCGACCAGCCCCAGGGCCAGCACCGCCAGGAGCCGCCACCGGTGTCTCACTCTTCGGGGACCTCCACCATCACCGTGCCTGCCATGCCATCGCCCTCGGCATCGCCATGGAAGGTGCAGAAGAAGTTGTACTCACCCGGCTGGTCGAAATCGATGGATGCCTCGTCACCCTCGCGCAGCTCGAGACTGCCGAAAACATCCTCGCTCGACCAGGAGCCATCGGACGCAACCGCGTTGTGGGGGTTCCGCCCCGCCCCAACGAAGGTGACCGAGCCACCAGGGGGGATGTGGATCTCGTCGTATTCGTAGCGGTTGTCGAACATCCGCACCGTCACATCCTGCCCCTCGATGACCGTCGTCGCGTCGCTTCCGCCACAGGCGACCAGGACGAGCGCGGCGAAGAGAGCCACGACCGAGCATCGACAGGTCACTCGTCGCCCTTGCGGAACAGGCGTTTGAACCAACTCCACAGCGAGGCGAAGAAGAGTGACATTCCTCGCACCTCACCGGCCCGTATCGAGTCCGCCTCCTCCTCGGTGCTGGCGGCGAGCTTCGCCTCGAGACAATCGACGAACTCTCCGATGAGGCGCTTCGACATCTCGTTGATCAGGCCGGTGCGCCCGAATTGGGCGACCGGACCGGAGAGAGTCACGTCGGCGTCCACCATCACCTTGGAGCCGGTGCCCTCGGCGACGATGGTGTAGACCACCTTCACCTGGCCGCGGGAACCACCCTTCTTGTCGGTCCCCTTGCCTTCGATGGTGGCGGTCAGGGCCGCGTGATCGGGAATGACGACGCAGTTGCCCTCGAACGCGGCCGCCATCGGCCCCATCTTCACGGAGAGATTGCCTTCGTATGAGCCGTCCTCGCCCTGACCGGTGAGATTGGCACCGGGAAGGCATTGGGCCACGTCAGGCACATCCTGGAAGAACTCCCAGACCACGTTGGTGGGACGCGCCACCACGAATTCGTGCTTGATGTTCATGATCTTCCCGCGAGGTGGTCGAAGAGCCCGCGAACGGTAGTGGATCGCGGACTGGGGCGTCACCGGTGCTCGGTGTCGCCGGACAACAGATCGAGGGCGTGTGTGATCACCTCGAGCACCGCCTCCAGACCCTCGACTGCGCCTCTCGCCGAGCCGGGGACATTGATCACCAGTGTGTGCCCGATCGAGCCTGCCCTGGCCCGCGACAGGCCTGCCATCGGGGTCGTCTCCAGGCCATGTGACATCATCATGTGGGTGAGGCCCGGCGCCTCCCGCTCGAGGACCCGGGCGGTGGCCTCCGGGGTCACGTCACGTGGGCCAAAGCCGGTGCCACCAGTGGTGACGATGAGACTGGCCTCGACTGCCGAATCCTGAATGGCCGAGACAATCGCCGCGATCTCGTCGGGTACGACTGCCCTCCGCACCTCGAAACCTGCCTGGGAGAGGATGACCTCGAGGGCCTGGCCCGACTTGTCCTCCCTGGTGCCGGAGCTGACACCGTCGCTGACGGTGATCACGTCCGCGATGCGCGCAGTCACCCCCACTTGGTTGGGTCGACCGACACCCCGCCCCGCAATACGAAGATCTCGAAGAGGAGCATGACGAACAGGGTGCCACCCATCCCCCAGGGCCACGGAGTGGTCTGCGGGTCTTCGGGGCCCTGGACGGTGGTGGTCCCGGGGGCCGCAGCCACCGTGGCCAGGAAGATGACGGCTGACAACGGCAAAGAGGGGATCACCCCGCTCCCGGCGTCGGGAGTGAAGAAGGGTATGGCGAGGAACACCGAGACCACCGCCGGCGCCAGGGCGATCCAGACTACGAATGTGAACCGCTTGCGGCCGGTGGTTATCAACCGATGATGCGGTGTGAAGGCGAGAAAAGCAGACGCCGCCGAGAGAACGATGAGGAGAAGCCCGACTCCTCCTCCGGCGGCGATGACCACATCCAGACCCGCCGGAGCCTCGAGAGTTGCATAAGCCTTCGCCAGTTGGCCACCTGTGTCGAAGGGAAGAAGGACCGCTTGTCCGAAGGCTTGACGGAGGATGTGCAGCAACATCCAGAGCAATGCGAGTCGCGCCGTCCCGTGGCCACGAGCGGTGGGGTAGGAGAAGAGGGCGAGAAAGCCAACGATCAGGCACAGCAGGAATCCACCTGCCCAAGCGAGATCGGTGGCTCCGGAGAGCTCCACCCGGTTGTTGTAGACCACGGCGTCGCCACCGAGGATCAAAGCGAGGATGGCGTCACCCAGGTCGTCGAGGAATTGGGCGACGACGATTCCCATCGTCGAGCCAAGGATGGACGCGACAACGAGCGGAGGGCCGATCCTCCTGATCGTCTCCGTTGTCGATGACTCCTGAGCAGATACCCCACTCGTCACGCAGTGTGATGCTAAACGACAGGTCCCCCGTGACCAGACCTTCCCGTTTCTCGCCCTGCCTGGTTTTCCGGTCAGCTTTCGGTTATCGCAACCGTTGCCAATGCCCAGAACAGGAATAACCCAATAGCCACCAGCAACACGAGGGCAGTTCGCCTCCAATTGGCCGCGGACCACACGGCGAGCACCAGCCATATGACGCCCATGGCCACGGTCCAAGTGATCGGGACCACACCGGCAACGGCCTCGCCCACGATCAAGACCAGGACGATGAGGAGAAAACCACCGGCCACCAATGCGTAGAGCACCTGGCGTGGGGAGGGCTCGCTCACAGGAGGCCCGCCACCCTGCCCACCTCGCCCAACCAGCGGGCCAGGGAGTCAATGGTCTCATGGGCATTGAGACCGGACGGATTGGGAATCACCCAGATCTGAGCCCCGGAGACATCGGGCTCCTGGCGACCCAGCGAAGCATCGGGTTGGCCGAACGCGGTGCGATAGGCGGTCACACCCGCAATCGCCACCACCGTTGGGTGCAGGGTGGCGATGGTGGCCAGGAGCCGGTCACCACCATCCCGCAACTCTCCGGCGGCGATCTCAGAGGCTCGAGCGGTCGCCCTGGAGACCAGATTGGTCACGCCCATCCCCCGGGCCAGGAACTCGGCGCGTTGGGCATCGGTCATCCCGACATCGGTGTCGATGTCGAGGTCGATGAGACCCGCCCTGCGCAGCGCCGGATAGAACCGATTCGAGGGGTGACAGAAATGGGTCTGAGTGGCCGCGGTCCACAGCCCGGGGTTGATGCCCACGAAGAGGAGCCGGATATCGGGGCCGAGCAGGTCGGGAACGGTCCTCCCCTCGAAGGCCTTCAGTTGCTCCCGGGTGAATCCCACAGTCGGTTGGTGCTCAGCCAGCCGCAAGCCAATGCGGCACAGGGGCGTCGATCCGGGAGAGCCTGGAAGGCACCGGGCCGAACCAGTCCTCGTCGTGAGCCTGCCACGCCCGCCAAGCTGCGGTGATCTCCTCCTTGGATCGCGCCACGAAGTTCCACCACATCTCGATCGGCTCCCCCAGGGGCTGGCCGCCGAGGAGCAGAAAGCGCCCAGCCTCACCTGCAATCTCCACCGGCACCACCTCTGCACCGGGTGGCACCAGGGCCAGCCATCCCGGCTCGACGATGTCGTCAGCCACCTTGAGCCGGCGGTCGATCGGGACCACCGCATACTCGAAATCGGGCTGGGCCGGGATCTCGAGACGACCCGGCC
>JBBDQO010000013.1:0-11861 GCA_040905925.1 Acidimicrobiia bacterium
TGGACCCAGAGGTCCAGATCTCCGCGCCAGAATGGGGTGACGGCCAAATGCCCGGCTAATTCCGGTCATAGAAATACCCTCAGAGCAATGCTGAGCACTGAGGAGAGGGCTGTCCTCGACTTCGAAGGCTCGTGGTGGCTGGAACCGGGGCCTAAGGACCAGGCCATCGAATTCAGCCTCGGTCTGACCGCGGCCGACTATTACGAGACGCTGCTGGCACTCATCAGCCGGTCGGAGGCGATGGAGCACGATCCGCTGACGGTGAAACGGGTGCGATCTCAAATCGAGAC
The DNA here is from genome assembly GCA_040905925.1 of Acidimicrobiia bacterium. Classification (GTDB taxonomy): domain Bacteria; phylum Actinomycetota; class Acidimicrobiia; order Spongiisociales; family ZC4RG35; genus JALYNX01. The sequence continues at coordinate 291 of JBBDQO010000013.1, forward strand.
CGCGCCCGATTCGGCCGCAGGAGTCGGGTGATGGCGAGCAGAGGCAAACACGCTTCCAAGTCGTCGCGCGCCTTCTACCGCGACCTGCTCATCATGACGCTCGGGATCCTTCTGGTGGGCGCCGCCGTGTTCCTGCTCCTCTATCTGCTGGCCGGCGACCCGACTTCCGAAGCCGGTGAGACGACCACCTCCAATCCGGCCACCACCGGAGTTGAGGCAGCCAGCACAACCGAGCCCGAGACAACCACCACCACCGCGACCTCGACTACCCCGGCGACCGTCCCCCTTCGCCTTCCCAGCGAGGTTCGGGTGATGGTGTTCAACTCCATCGAGTTATCGGGGGCCGCAGGTCGTTTCACCCAGGAACTGGCCGACGCCGGATACCAGACTCTGCCCGCCGGCGACCTCGACCCGGAATACGACCCGTCCCGGATCTGGTACCGGGAGGGTTTCTCCGCGGAGGCCAATGTGCTGCTCGCGCTCCTACCCGGGGCCGCGGTCGAACAGCTGCCCGACCCGGAGCTGGCCCCCGGGTCCGATCTCATCGTCGTTCTCGGCATCGGTTACGAGGAATGACCCACACCGCCTCGGGCTCGAGCCCGGGCGTTCCAAGGGCATGGCTGCTCCCGATTGCCGTCCTTGTCGGGATTCTCCCCGCAGCAGTGGCGGGCTGGCTGAGTCGATCGGTGGTCGTCGACTTCGTCGCCTGGTGGCCGGTTTGGCTCCTGGTGGGGAGTCTCACCTTCCTCGCGGGGCGGCGTCGGTTGCGAAGGGTCCGACTTTCGGGTCTGGTCCCGCTGGTTGCCCTGGCCGCGCTCGGTGTCTTCCTGGGGTGTCACATCCTGGGTTGGGACGTCATGCCCTCGTCCTCCGCGTCCCTGGTGGGCCCTTCCTCCGACACGGTGACAACTGCTGCAATGTCGGCGCGCATCGATGGAAGGTTGAAGGTCGGCCTGGGGCAGCCTGGGTTTCTGTACTCGGTGGTTCCGATTCGAACCGGTGGTGACACCGGTCTCCCAGAAGCGGTGGAACGAACTCAGGGGGCGTCGATGGCAGTGGTTCTCGAGCCGGTGTCGGACCCCGGTTTGTACACGTTTGCGGGGTGGAGCCTGGGACTCGACCCGGCCCCGGCGTGGTCCCTCTCGTTAGGTGGCGTGCTATCGGCGGACCTCACAGCGCTGCGGATCACGGAGCTTCAGGTGGAGGGCGAAGGATCGGTCCGGCTGGGCACACCGATGGCCGAGAACCCGGTGTCGGTATCAGGAGACTTCGAGATAGAGGTCCCGAACGGGTCGGCGGTGCGAGTGGTGGGGGTCGCCGAGGTTCCTGAGGGCTGGACGGAGACTTCCGACGGCTGGGATTCGCCGGCCGGGGCCGGAGGTTGGGTGGTGTCGGTCTCCGAAGGGTCGACCCTGGCGATAACCGAGGCCTAGTTACACTCCCAGGATTGTGCCCTCTGACCGGATGAAACGGCTAGCCCTGATCGTGTGGACCGCCGTCGGAGTGTTGGCACTCGGCTACGTCTTCTTGATCATCGCCGGCTCGATTCGGGTCATCTGGCTTCCAATTGCCTTCGCCGCCGGGCTGGTGTTTTTGCTCGAGCCGATGGTCAGGGTGTTCCAGCGGATACGCCTCCCGAGAGTCGTGTCGGTCATCTTCGCCTTCCTGGTCGTGGTCGCCCTCATCCTGGCAGTGGTTGCCCTGATCCTCCCGACGATCAGGGTCCAGGCCCAGGAGGTGGGAGAACAGCTGCCCGACCTCTATCTGGCCGGAATCGATTGGGCCCGCGAGATGGGGACAAAGCTGGGCGTGGATGTCGACGAGATTCTCAGCCAGCAAGCGATCGAGGACTGGCTCAACGATCCCGCCAATCAAGAGACCGTCGGGAACCTCTTGCTCGGATTCGGCGCCGGAGCCGGTCAGGTGATCCGTGGTGTCACCGAGGCCATCGCGGTGCTCGTCCTTGCCCCGGTACTGGCCATCTACATCCTGATCGACCTGGAACGGTTCAAGTCCAACTCGCTCAATATCACCCCGCCCCGTCATCGCGAGGAGACGGCGTTCGTGGCGGGAGAGGTGAGCACCGCCATGGGCTCGTTCGTGAGGGGTCAGTTGCTGGTGTCAGTCATCGTCGGGATCGCCTCCAGCTTTGGCATGTGGCTGATCGACCTCCCGTTCTGGCTGATCATTGGCATACTCGCCGGGTTCCTCAACCTCATCCCGTTCCTGGGGCCGGTCGTGGGCGGGGCGCTGGCAGCCCTGGTGGCTTTGCTCAACGGGGATCTCAGCCAGGCGATCTGGGCGGTGCTGATCTTTGTTGCGATCCAACAGGTGGACAACCATGTGATCACCCCTCTCGTGCAACGGGCGCGTGTCAACCTCTCGCCACTGGTGATCATCCTCGCCCTGATCATCGGGGGTTCCGTTGCTGGTCTGCTGGGTGTCTTGGTGGCGGTGCCGATGACGGCGGCGATCAGGATCATCGTGGGTCACTTGTGGAGGACGCGGTTGCTCGGTGAGACCTGGGGAGAGGCGAGCAGGGCCATGATCGAATACACCGACCCCCCCGAGCGCATCGCCGGGATCCGGCGCCGTCAGGCCAACCAGACCGGGCTCTTCGACACTCAGGAGTTGGTGCCGCTGGGCGATGACCCGGCGAGGGAGAAGTAGAGATCCCAGGTACCGAGGTCTCGCCCGGATCCCCACAAGAGTCATCTCGCTGTCCCCGACCTCGGTCGACGCCTTCGATTACATTGCACCGATTGTGGCGTGGCGAAACAGGAAAGCTCCAGATCGAGTCACGACACGAAGCGAACGGCTCAAGAAAGGCCTCCTGCTCCTCCTGATCGCCGCCTCCGCATTGTGGCTGCTCCCTTCCGTCGGTATGGCCCAGGAAGGCGAGCAGGGAGTGCGAGCCCGGGTTCTCGCCGACGACCCTGCGACGGATGAGCGAGAACCGGTGGAGGGGGTCGCGGTCAGATTCTTCGACCAAAGCGGTGCGGAGCTGGGCAGCGAGGTGACCAACGCCGAGGGTATTGCGGAGATTCCATTGGCGGCTCCCGGGATCTACGAAGTCGAGATCGACGCGGCAACGATCCCAGAGGGGATGAGCCTCCCCAATGCCGAAGAAATCAGGCGAGAGGCAAACGTCCAGGCCGGTCGTTTCGCCACGGTGATCTTCCAACTTGTCGTGGGTGAGGGTGGCGGGGGTGCGAGGGGCACGGATATCACGCTCCGCCGGGTGCTCCAGCTGTCCGTCGATGGGATCAAACTCGGCCTGTTTCTCGCCATGGCTGCCATCGGGCTCTCGCTCATCTTTGGCACGACTGGTCTTGTCAACTTCGCCCATGCCGAGCTCGTCACCTGGGGGATGTTGGTCGCCTACTTCTTCAATGTGCTTGGAGTATCGTCCTTGTTCGGCTTCACAGCGGGTTGGCCATGGATCCTGAATGGCCCGGTCGACCTGATCAGCGCCGCCCTGATGGCCGTGATCCTGGGCGGGCTGCTGGGGTGGGCTGCAGACGCCGCTGTGTTCGCCCGACTCCGTCGTCGGGGGACCGGTCTCATCGCCCAGATGGTGATCACGATCGGCCTCTCGATCCTGATCCGATACATCTATCTCTATTTGTTTGGCGGTACCGGGCGTTTCTTCCGAAGCTACGCCGGTCAGCAGGCCATAGCCATCGGCCCGATCGCAGTCACCTACAAAGACATCATCGCGATGTCGGTGGCCCTGGTTGCTCTGATCGGTGTCGGGCTGACCCTGCAGCTGACCCGGGCGGGACGAGCGATGCGGGCGGTGTCGGACGACCGTGATCTCGCCGAGTCGTCAGGGATCGACGTGCAGCGGGTCATTCGCTGGGTTTGGGTCGCTGGCGCCGCTCTGGCGGCTCTCGGTGGTGTGTTGCTCGGACAGTCAGACGTGATCAGATGGGACGTTGGCTCTCAGATCCTCCTGCTCCTTTTCGCCGGGGTGGTCCTCGGTGGCTTGGGTACCGCCTACGGTGCCCTCGTCGGCGGCATTCTGGTGGGGCTGGGGATCCAGCTCTCCACGCTGTTCCTCGCATCAGAGTTGCGAAGCATCGGTGCCCTGTTGCTCATGATCGTCATCCTCTTGATCAGACCGCAGGGGCTGATGGGGAGAAAGGAGCGTGTCGGGTGAACTTGGGGTCGATTCTGGAACAGACCATTTCCCAGGCATTTGGCGTCAACGCCATGGTTTTTGCGATGGCTGTGATCGGGCTCAACGTGCACTTCGGTTACACCGGTCTCCTCAACTTCGGGCAGATCGGCTTCGTCGCAATGGGCGGCTACGGGTTGGGGATGTCGATCACGATATTTGGCTGGAACCCGTGGCTGGGGATCTTGGTCGGCCTGGTCTATGCGTTGATCTTCGCTCTCCTGCTGGGTGTTCCCACACTGCGTCTGCGTGGGGACTATCTCGCCATCGTCACCATTGCCGCCTCAGAGGTGCTGCGGATCCTGGTTCGTTCCACGACCCTTGCCGAGTGGACCGGCGGCAACACCGGTATCACCAACTTCGCCGGTGCCTTTTACCAGTTCAATCCGTTCACCGAGCGGGTCTATGACTTCGGGCCCTTCTTCTACACCGGCCCCAACCTGTTCATCCTCAGCATCGGTTGGCCCCTGGTCTTGTTGGTTACGTTCCTGATCTGGCAGTTGATGCGCAGCCCGTGGGGGAGGGTGGTCAAGGCGATCCGTGAGGACGAGGATGCGGCGCGGGCCCTCGGCAAGAACGCTTACTGGTACAAGATGCAGTCCCTGATGCTGGGTGGAGTGATCGGTGGTCTGGCCGGCATCCTGCTCGCCATCGGGAATTCGACTGTCCAACCAGACTATTTCGTACCGGTGCAGACCTTCTTCATGTGGACGGCGCTGATCCTGGGAGGAGTGGGCCGGGTCTGGTCGCCTATCGTCGGGTCGATGTTGTTCTGGGGCCTGCTGACGGTCACCGACGGCGTGCTCCGTGGCTTCGAGGCCGAAGGATGGGTCCCTAGCTGGCTGATGAACTCATCACAGGTCGGACAGATTCGCTTCATGCTGGTGGGCCTGGGGCTGGCACTCCTCATGATTTACCGTCCCCAAGGTCTGTTCGGGAGCAGAGAGGAGATGATGCTCGATGCCCGCTGATACGGCCGGCGCGCTGGCTGGTGTTGCTCACCAGCCCGGTGTCGACAAACCAGACCCGATTCTGGTTGTGGAGGGAATGCGGAGGTCTTTTGGCGGTCTCCTCGCCGTGGATGTCGACAAGGTGTCGGTTCAGCGCGGCTTGATCACTGCCCTGATCGGTCCCAACGGGGCCGGAAAGACCACCTTCTTCAACCTGCTCACCGGATTCGATGAGCCCGACGCCGGCACGGCCACCTTTGACGGTCAGTCTGTCAGTGGCATGTCTTCCTACAAGCTGGCCAACAAGGGAATGGTGCGCACCTTTCAGCTCACCAAATCCCTCACCAGGTTGAGCGTGATCGAGAACATGAAGTTGGGTGCCAAAGATCAGAAGGGGGAGTCCTTCCTGAGGGCCTTCGTTCCCTTCATGTGGCGATACCAGGAGGAGGAGATCGAGGATAGAGCCGAAGCCCTTCTCGAGCGCTTTCAGTTGTCGCACATGCGAGATCAGTACGCCGGCACCCTCTCCGGGGGTCAACGAAAGCTGCTCGAGATGGCCCGCGCCTTGATGGCCGAACCCATGCTGGTCATGCTCGACGAGCCCATGGCAGGGGTGAACCCCGTCCTGACTCAGTCTCTGCTGGAGCACGTCAAGGGTCTACGGGCGGGGGGGATCACGGTTGTTTTCGTGGAGCACGACATGGACGTGGTGCGCGACATCTCCGATTGGGTGGTTGTCATGTCCGAAGGCAGGGTCATATTCGAAGGTCCACCTGACGTGATCAGCCAGGATCCGGCGGTCATCGATGCCTATCTCGGCGCTCATCATGACGCACCGTTGACCGAGGAGCAGGAAGAACAGCAGATTGCCAGAGCCGAGGCCGAGCTCGCCGACAGCGAGGACGATATCACGTGACCGACCAACCGTTGATCAGAATCGACAGCGTTACGGCCGGGTACGTGCCCGAGGTCGACATCCTCAGGGGCGTGCAGCTGGAACTGGGACGGGGGGAGCTGGTGGGCATCATCGGCCCCAACGGAGCCGGCAAGTCGACGTTGCTCAAGGCGCTGTTCGGCCTGATCTCGGTCAGGGAAGGGAGCGTCAAGCTCGAAGGTGAGGACATCACCAACCTCAAGGCGCATGAGCTGGTGTCGAGAGGCGTCGGTTATGTCCCCCAGATCAACAATGTGTTTCCCAGTCTCAGTGTCGAAGAGAACCTCCAGATGGGGATCTTCCTCCAGCCGAAGAGATTCGACGAACGACTGGAATTCATCTCCGAGCTTTTTCCCCGATTGGAAGAACGGCTGAAGCAACGCGCCGGCTCGCTCTCGGGTGGCGAGCGACAGATGCTGGCCATGAGCAGGGCGCTGATGATGGACCCCAAGGTGTTGCTCCTCGACGAACCGTCGGCCGGGCTGTCCCCGACTCTCCAAGATCAGGTGTTCGTCCGCGCCCGTCAAATCAACCGAGCCGGGGTGAGCATCATCATGGTGGAACAGAACGCCCGTCGTTGTCTCCAGATCTGCCACCGAGGCTATGTCCTCGACCAGGGGCGCAACGCCTACACCGATACCGGTGACGCTCTGTTGCGTGATCCGAAGGTGATCGAGCTCTATCTAGGAACCCTGGCCAAAGTCGACTGAGGAGCCCTCCACCGTCATCGGCGCTCCCGGCCCGTACCACACCCGATCGGCTACGTAATCGGCAAGGGTGGTAGCCGATACCGCGCCGGAGGCGGTGAGAAACCGCCCTGAGATGACCATCGGCTCCTTGACCGGGACTGCCCCGAATCGTCGGAGATGGTTGAGGGACAACCAGTGCCCGGTGACCCGCAGACCATCGATCAGGCCTGCAGCAGCGAGGGGCAGCGAGCCGGTCGAAACGCCCAGGCAAATCGTCGGAGCCTCTGCCAGTCGCCTCAACTCCGCCAGGACATGCAGGTCCATCGCCAACTCCAGCGATCCGAAACCCCCGGGGAGCAGCAGCACGGTTGGCTGTGACTCGATCTCCGTCAGGGACACATCGGCATGGAAAGACATCGGTGGATCGTGTCCCGGCACCGGCCCCCGCTCCCGTGCCGCCCAGATCACCTCCGGGGCAAGACGCTCGTGGAGGACCTCGAGTGGGGCGAGCACCTCTCGGGTGGCCACACCACCTGGCAGAACGACCACCAGACGCATGTTGGGACAATAGCGCGCAACGTGGAGGAGGCCGGCCCCGCAGGGTCGGCCTCCTCTCACTTCTCCGAATTGGAGTCGGTTGTTACTGCAACTCGGCGTTCAGGTACTCGTCAAGCGAGGGATCGGGACCAGAGCACGGAGGCTCTTGATCGGTCCCTGATGAGGAGCACTCGGCCAACTCACCGAGGGTGACGATCTGATAGCTCGCAGCCGACGGTTCACCGGCATCGATGAACTCGTAGGGGCCACCGACACCGTCATAGTCGATGTCCGTGGTTCCCGCCTGGATCAATGCAACACACGACGCGAAGTCGGTGCACTTCTCACCACCACGGGTCACATCGTTGATCTGCGCCGCGATCGCGACCGGGTCGAGACTGCCGGCAATCTCCGCGGCCAGGGCGATAATGGTCACCGCGTCGTAGGCCTCGGCGCCATAGGAGAAGACACCGGCGAGGTCGCCGATCTCCTCCGTAGCGTTGAGACGATCGGTGAAGTCGGTGATGGTGCTCAGGTCGACCGACGGCTGGGTGCCGCGCATCCCGTTTAGGATCGACGAGTCGGCCATCACGCTGTGGAGACCGCCGATGTTGCCATCAACACCCCACACCGCCTTACCCGACACCGGGCCGATACCCCGCGCATGCATGGTTTCCAGGATCAGGGTTCCCTCTTCGAAGCTGATCACAACGATCGCCTCGGGGTCGGAAGTAACCAGCTGGTCGACCTCGGCGTCGAACGTGGTCACCCCTTCGGCCGGATAGGCGATGAAGTCGGTGATCTCACCACCGAGTCCTTCGTATACCTCACGGAACCGCTCTGCCAGACCCTCTCCATAGGGATCCTGGCGGTAGATCACGCCGGCGCTGAGGCTCTCCTCCGCCACCACCTCCGCCAGAACCTGACCCTGCAGGAAGTCAGAGGGGGCGGTGCGGAAATAGAGCCCGTTGTCGTCGTAATCGGTGAAATCCGCTGAGGTGTTGGCCGGCGAGAACTGGATGACTCCGGCTCCCGTGATCTTGTCGATGACTGTGAACGACACACCTGACGACGCGGCACCGACAATGGCATGAACACCGGCAGCCAGGTGGCTGTCTGCGGTCGCATTGGCGATGTCGGTCGAGGTGTCGCCTGAGTCACCGGGTATGAACACCGCATCGGCTCCGAGCACGCCGCCAGCGGCGTTGATGTCGCTGAGGGCGAGATAGACGCCGGCTTCTTCAGGCGGGTCCAAGAACGCAAGCGAACCGGTTTGGGGCAACAGCCCGCCGATGGTCAGTTGACCCGCAGGCTCCGCGCCTGAGGTCGTTGTCGCCTCAGGAGCTGCCGTCGTAGTGGTCGCCTCTGCGCCACCTGTGGTCGTGGTGCCTTCGCCTTCTCCGTCGCCACAGGCGGCGAGGATCAGCGAGAAGACAGCCAGAACCGCGAGAAGCTTGAGGCCTCTCTTCGTTTTCATATGTTTCCTTCCTCCACTTTGCTGAGCGCGACACGTCGATACCGTGCCGTAAGGCGACTTTAGACCCCATTTCTGCTTCAAGCGCCCTGACCGACTCGATCCCGGCTGGGTAGGCGTACCGTTCACCTATGTTCAGAACATCGATTCCCCTGTCCGCAATTGGCTTTGGGGAAGCCTGAGCTCCCCAGTGGCGAGCTTTCACCTTCTTTTAGCCGGCTACGGCGGGGAGCGAGTTGCCTCGACCGTGTCGCTGGTGGTGTCGGAGGACTTCCTTGTCGTCATCGACCCCGGCATGGTTGCGTCGCGTTCGGTGATCCTCGATCCCGTGGCGTCGCTCGGTTATCGGCCCGAGGACATCACCGACGTCGTCATCTCGCACCATCACCCGGATCACACGATCAACATCGCCCTTTTCCCCAACGCCCGGGTCCACGACCATTGGGCCATCTATCACGGGGATTCCTGGGATTCACGACCTGCGGAGGGATTCGAGGTTGCTCCCGAGATTTCACTGTGGGAGACCCCGGGGCACACTCCCCAGGACATCACCACCATGGTGCGGGCCGGAGACGAGATCGTCGCCTTCACCCATCTCTGGTGGTACCGAACCGCTCCCTACGACGATCCGCTGTGCACCAGTCCGGACGACCTGCACCTCGGCCGGGAGCGGGTGCTGGATATGGCGACCCTGATCGTCCCCGGCCACGGCGAGCCCTTCGTCCCCGACGCCTCCACCTCCCGTTAGCCTCGAAACATGGCCGGCACCGGACCGATCGAGGAGCTCGCCCCCCGGGATGCCTATCTGGCCCGGACCGAGGGCCACGTCCTCGAGGCCGGTGAGAGCGGTCTTCTCCTCGACCGGACGGCCTTCTATGCGAGGGGCGGCGGCCAGCCCGGAGACCTTGGATTCATCCGCTGGGACGGCGGTCAGGTCGAGGTGATCGACACCATCCGACGTGAGGGCAAGCCCTTCCATTTGGTGAAAGAGGACGCCGAGCTGCCGGATCCGGGAACACCCGTCGAAGCCGTCATCGATTGGGAGCGGCGCTATCTCACCATGAAGACCCACACCGCCCTCCACGCCCTATCCGGGGTGATCTTCCGGGACTTCGGGGCCAAGGTGACCGGGGGGAACATGGACCCGGGAGTGGCTCGCATGGACTTCGAGCTCGACGGGATCTCGGTGGAGTTCGGCCAGCTCGTGGAGCGCAAGCTGAACGACGAGTTGACCAGGGGCTATCCCACCGAGGTCGTCTTCATGGCCCGAGCCGAGGCGTTGCGGGACCCGGATCTGATCCGGACCAAGGTGAACCTGATCCCGGAGTGGGTCGAGGAGATCCGGGTCATCGACATCGTTGGGCTCGACCGCCAGGCGGACGGCGGCACCCACGTTGCCTCCACCCTCGAGGTGGGTCATGTGAGCGTGGTCAAGACCGAGTCAAAGGGCAAGGCAAACAAGCGGATGAGGATCGAGCTCGCCGATCTTGGTGGTCACTAACGTCCCCTTCCAGCAAGCCAGCGAAAGGCACATCATGAGCGTCATCGTCGGGTATCTGTCGTCGGACCGGGGGAAGAAAGCCCTCGATGTGGGCATCCAAGAGGCCAAGCTCCGGAACACCGGTCTCGTCGTCGTGCACTCGCTTCACGGCGCCGGCAAGGACGACGACGAAGACGTGATCCAAAGTGACCGCGATCTCAATGATCTCGAGAAGAGGCTGACGAACGAGGGGATCGAGTTCTCGGTCCATAACTTCGTTCGAGGTAACACGCCTGCTCAGGACATCGTCCGGGCCGCCCAGGAATTAGACGGTGAGCTGATCGTCATCGGCCTCCGCCAGCGAACGTCGGCAGGGAAGTTCCTGCTCGGTTCGAATGCCCACGACATCCTCATGGACGCCCCCTGCCCCGTCCTCACGGTGCGGGTCGATTGAGGAGAGGCGAGCTTCTGCTCTCCAATCGGTCCTGAGTAGCCCTGGATCGCGGGACTGGAACCGAATGTCGCTCGAGGCACCAGGTACCTAGTACCAAGTACCCGGAATGCTCGATTTCGTCCTCGGTCTCGTGCTCGCTGGATTGCTGGTCAGGGGTTGGACCCGCGGATTCGTGCGTGAGGCCCTCGATCTGGTGGGGCTCATTCTCGGAGTCTGGGTTGCCTTCAGGGTGAGCGGGCCGCTAGGCGAGTTCCTGACCGATCGTTTCGGAGTGGCCCCCGAAGTCGCCGGAGTGGGGGCGGGGATAGTTCTCTTCGTGCTCTTCGGGGTGTCGCTGAGCGTGGCCGCCCGGTATCTCTCCAAGGTGATGAACCTTCCCGGGCTGACCCTGATCAATCGGGTTGGTGGCGCCGCGGTGGCAATGGGCTGGGGCGTGGTCATCGTCCTGGTCCTCATCAATCTCGCCGGGGTCCTTCCCCTGCCCGCAGGCTGGGATCAGGCAGTCGAAGACTCCGCCGTGGCCCAGGCAATTACCGGGCCGGACGCATTGCCCCAACAGGCGTTCGAGTCGGTCGGCTCCAGCCAGGTGTTGGCTTCACTGACCGCCATCCAGTCCGTGCTCGGGTCGAGCCGAGCGGTGCCGGAAGGGAATGAGATCATCACCATTCCTGGTGCTCGGGCCGATGAGATAAGACAGGTTCGGGACGAGGCCGCCGAGGTGATGGTTCGGATCAACGAGTACCGGGCCGGCCAGGGCCTCGGCGCCCTCACCTCCAGCGCGGTCTTCACCGAGGTGGCGGAGTCCCGGGCCGCCGGCATGTACATCACCGGGAGAATCTCCCGGGACACCCCGCCGGGGGGCAGCGTCCTCGA
>JBBDQO010000014.1:0-1930 GCA_040905925.1 Acidimicrobiia bacterium
CGGTGTGGAAGGTACGCATGGTCAGCTGCGTGCCGGGCTCACCGATCGACTGGGCGGCGATGATGCCGACCGCCTCACCGATGTCGACGAGCTTGCCGGTGGCCAGCGAGCGGCCGTAGCACTTCGCGCAGGTGCCGGTCTTGGCGTCACAGGTCAGCACGGAGCGGACCTTGACCTCCTCGATGCCGGCGGCGACCAGCTCGTCGATCTTCACGTCGCCGAGGTCCTCTCCAGCACCGGCGAGGGTCTCGCCGGTCTCGGGGTGGGAGACCTCGACGGCAGAGGCCCGGGCGTACGCCGCGGTCTCGGCGTTCTCCGCCTTGACCACGTGACCGTCCGGGAGCCGCTCGCCGATCCGCTTGGGCAGACCACGCTCGGTGCCGCAGTCGTCCTCGCGGATGATGACGTCCTGCGAGACATCGACCAGGCGACGGGTGAGGTAGCCGGAGTCGGCGGTCCGCAGTGCGGTGTCCGCCAGACCCTTGCGGGCACCGTGCGTGGCGATGAAGTACTCCAGCACGGAGAGACCCTCGCGGAAGTTCGCCTTGATCGGCCGCGGGATGATCTCGCCCTTGGGGTTGGCCACCAGACCACGCATGGCCGCGACCTGGCGGATCTGGTTCATGTTTCCGCTGGCGCCGGAGTCGACCATCATGTAGATCGGGTTCGACCGGTCGAAGTTGGCCTCCATGGCCTTCCCGATCTCGTTCGACGCCTGGGTCCAGATCTCGATGAGCTCCTGGCGACGCTCGTCGTCGGTGACCAGACCGCGCTCGAACTGCTTCTGCACCTTCGCGGCCTGGTCCTCGTAGCCGGCGAGGATGGTCTTCTTGTCGGCGGGGGTGACGACGTCCTCGATCGAGACCGTCACGCCGGACCGGGTCGCCCAGTGGAAGCCGGTGTCCTTCAGGGCATCCAGCGAGGCGGCCACCTCGACCTTGGTGTAGCGCTCGGCGAGGTCGTTGACGATGCTGCCCAGCGCCTTCTTGTCCACCTCGTAGTTCACGAAGGGGTAGTCCACCGGCAGGGCCTCGTTGAACAGCGCGCGCCCGAGCGTGGTCTCCACGATGAGCGGCGAGCCGGGGGTCCAACCCTCGGGGAGGGCCGTGCCCGCAGGCGGCGCGATGCCGGTGAGACGAATCTTGACGGTGCTCTGCAGGGCCAGCTCGCCCCGGTCGAACGCCATGACCGCCTCGGCCGACGAGCCGAAGCTCCGACCGTCGCCGAGCCCGTCCGCACGCAGGGTCGTGAGGAAGAACAGACCGATGATCATGTCCTGGGTGGGCATGGTGACCGGCCGGCCGTCCGACGGCTTGAGGATGTTGTTGGTCGAGAGCATGAGGATGCGGGCCTCGGCCTGTGCCTCCGCGGACAGCGGCAGGTGCACGGCCATCTGGTCACCGTCGAAGTCGGCGTTGAACGCCGAGCAGACGAGCGGGTGGATCTGGATGGCCTTGCCCTCGATCAGCTGCGGCTCGAAGGCCTGGATGCCGAGCCGGTGCAGGGTGGGCGCGCGGTTCAGCAGCACCGGGTGCTCGGTGATGACCTCCTCCAGCACGTCCCAGACGACGGGACGCGCCCGCTCCACCATCCGCTTGGCGGACTTGATGTTCTGGGCGTGCGAGAGGTCGACCAGCCGCTTCATGACGAAAGGCTTGAACAGCTCCAGCGCCATCTGCTTGGGCAGACCGCACTGGTGCAGCTTCAGCTGCGGACCCACCACGATGACCGAACGGCCGGAGTAGTCCACGCGCTTGCCCAGCAGGTTCTGCCGGAACCGGCCCTGCTTGCCCTTGAGCATGTCGGAAAGCGACTTCAGCGGCCGGTTGCCCGGACCGGTGACCGGGCGGCCACGGCGGCCGTTGTCGAACAGCGAGTCGACGGCCTCCTGGAGCATCCGCTTCTCGTTGTTGACGATGATCTCGGGCGC
>JBBDQO010000015.1:0-11725 GCA_040905925.1 Acidimicrobiia bacterium
CAGCGCTGCGTCGGGTCATCACTGTGTTGCTCCGTCAGGTTCCGCACCGGCCACCGTTGGGCCGACCGGTGCGAGATCGACCAGGAGTTGGTTGGTGTTGGACGGGATCACCAAACCGAGGTCCTCTGCCAGTGGGGCGATGCGTGCCGGGTTCTCGAGGCGCGCTATCTCCAGGTTGAGGCTCTGATTGAGGGCGGTCTCGTCGGCGATCGATCGGCTCAACTCGGACAGCTCGAATGCGGATCGGTCGAGAGAAGTGCGGGCGAAACCCAACCCGAGAAAGGCAATCACTGCGATCAGGACCATGATCATCCAGGGCGCCAGGGCGGGCCGGTTGAGCCGCCTCCCTTTGAGGACCCGAAGCGGATCGGCCTCTACGACGCGGCGGAGGGGCCGGGCGGTCATGCCGCCACTTTCTCGACCGCTCGGAGCACGGCAGACCGGGCCCGGTTGTTCTCGGCGATCTCGGCGGGAGTGGCCCGGATCGGCTTACGGGTGAGGATCCTCAGCTCTGCCGTGTTGCCACAGCCGCACACCGGCATCTCCGGCGGGCAGGTACAACCTCTGGCTCCCCTCACAAAACGGCGCTTGACGATGCGATCTTCCAGAGAGTGATAGGAGATGGCCACGACCCGGCCACCGGGCCTGACGATCTGCAACGCCTGGTCGAGACCTGCTTGCACGGCATCCAGCTCGCCGTTGACCGCAATCCGGATTGCCTGAAAGGTGCGCCGGGCGGGGTGACCCGCCCGGGGGGGGGGGGGGGGGGGGCCCCCCCCCCCCGCCCCCCGGGCCGCAGGCAATGCCTTTGCGATGACGGTGGATAGCTGGCTGGTCGACTCGAGTGGGCGGGCGGCGACGATGGCTCGGGCGATACGACGCGCTAGAGGCTCCTCACCGAAACGACGGATGACGTCGGCGAGCCGGTCCTCCGGCCATTCGTTGACGATCTCTGCGGCACTGTGCTCGGCGTCGGGGCCCATCCGCATGTCGAGCGGTCCTTCGTTGCGGTAGGAGAACCCTCGGCTTGGCTCATCCAACTGGTGGGACGACACGCCAAAGTCGAAGAGCACTGCGCTGATCTGGGCTGGGATGATCGAGGAGACGAGGGCCGACAGCTCGCTGAAGTTGCCCTGGATGGCAATCACGCCGAGGTCCCTGGCGTTGGCCAGGGCGGCCGGGTCCCTGTCGATCCCTATCAATGTCACGTCTTCTCCGAACTCGTCCAGCAAACGTCTGGCATGGCCTCCTCCCCCGAAGGTGGCGTCGACCACCACCCCGGGAAGCACGGGGGCCATCAACCCGACGACTTCATCAGCCAGAACCGGCCGGTGGTAGTCCCGGCCATTTCTGCTCCGGTCCTGGCTCATTGCCAGCCCCCCGGGCGCTGGTACCAAAGGAAGCGGGCGGAGTCAGGGGCCTTCCAATTGGTTCCGGGGGGCTGGCGATGGGCCAGCCAGTTCGATGGGTGTCGTTTCAGTCGTCCTCCTCCACAAAGCTCTCGTCTCCAGTCGCCCGGTCGGTGAGATACCGATCCCGGTTCCACAACTCGACGTGGTCGAACACCCCAACTACTGCGACCTCTGTGCTGCCCTCGAGAGCGGCGAATCGTCGAAGATCGGGTTTGACCAGGAGCCGCCCCGACTTGTCGAGGTCCTGATGATCGGCGCCGCCGAACACGGTCCGTGAGAAACGACGCCCGCTCCGGTTCTGTTGCTTCTCCATCACCTCGGCGGCCTTTGCCTCGAAGTCGTCGACAGAGAAGATGACCAACTGACCGTCCTGCCCTTTGGCAACCACACAGCCCTCCTCGAGACCACGGCGGAAAGTGGAGGGCAGGACCACCCGGCCCTTCCCGTCGAGACTGTGGAAGAACTCGCCAAGGAACACTTCTTCTCGTTTCCGTCCGTCCGCACTGCTGACCCCCTTATGGGTCGTGATCGCCACTATGACCCACTTCCACCCACTTGTCAACCTTTTCCCCCACTTGCACACACAATCCCACCCCGGGAACACGAGTGATCGCTCCGAGGCAGGGTTGGGTGGAGAAGCGGGGGCCCGCCCTAGAGGTCGACTGCGGTCAGGAGAGGCCGGTGAGGAGGCGCTTCATCGAGCCCACATCCGTGGAGGTAGATCGCGGTTTCGATCGACCGTCGGTGGGCGGGCCGCTGCCAAGGATCGCCGCGAGTTGGAGCGCGTCGCCTGCCTCAACGAGGCGAATCCGCGGCATACGGGGTCAGGCGGCCCCGAGGTAGGGGTGCCAGGCCGGGTCCACCTGATAACCGGTGGAGGCATAGATCCAGGCATATTGCCGGGGCGGTCCCGGCTTGCGGTCGAGACGGAGCCCCGCCTCCGACGGAAGACGATCGCCCTTTCTTATGTTGCAGGGCCGGCAACAAGCGACCACGTTGTCCCAGGAGTGGTTGCCCCCCTTGGAGCGCGGCATGATGTGGTCAAGGGACTCCGCCGGCCCACCACAGTACTGGCAGCGGTGGCCGTCCCTCCCGAACACCGCCCTCCTGGTGACCGGTGCCGCCCGACGATACGGCACCTTGACGTAGCGATTGAGCCGCACCACGGAGGGAACTTCGACCGCGTCGTTCTCCGAGACCCAAACCTCGTCCTTGCCCACCACGACACTTGCCTTTTGATGCAGCACCAATACAACCGCCCGGCGTGTGGTCACCACCGAGAGCGGCTCGTAACTCGCGTTGAGGACAAGAACCCTGGCCATACGGTCGCTTTATTGCGCCCGAAACGTTACCAAGCAGTGCTGGGCACGTTTGTGTCAATGACCTCTTCGGCTTTGGATATCACCCCGATGGCCTCCCCCACAGCCAGGGCGAGGGCCTGGGTCCAACCGTCGCTGAGCTCCGCCGCCCCAGTTCGCTCGATGGGCGCATCCAGGGCGACGACCTCCAACGTCTTGTCGTCGGTGACCGAGACCCGGGAGATCTCCACTGGGGCTCTACCCAGGACCTGGCACCAGGCATCGGCGAGACCCTGGGCGATGACGGTCGGTTCGGGGGGCACCACCCGGAACGACCTGACCGTGTTCCCCACCACTTCAACCCGCGCCCCGCCTTTGATCGGAGTGATGCGCACGTCGACCCCCAGCCGTCGATCCCCTGTCATCCTGGTCCGGCCCACCCGCAAGGTGGGATAGCCCTGGGAACGGACGCCATAGGCGACGAGAAGCCCCCGAACCCGCTCCAACACCTCCATCTCGTCGGCGTCGGGCTCCAGGCGAACGTTGATCCCTCCGGCCCCGGGATCTTCGAGGTCCAAGGACACCGCGGCCACTCCGGGGATGTCCTGGATGCGATTCACCAGGTTGGTGCTCATGACAGCTTCCGCATCATCCGGCGCCATCCGAGATAGGCAGCGAGGTCCTCGGGAGGCACCGATGAGGCGTCGTCGCCGTATGCGGTGTGAAGCCTCCAGGCGAGATAGTCGGGAGATGGCGTCACGCCTCCACGCGAGCGCATGGCCAACGCAGCGCGAATGGCCTCCCAGAACAGGACGGGCCTACGAACCAGCGTAAGCAGGCCGCCACCCAGCCCCAGCCGTTGTCCCATCGAGCGATACCCTTTCCCCACCGAGCACTCTAGCGTCTCAGTTCGTCGTCGCCGGTAGAGTCTCGTCAAATAAAGTGACGACGCGGGAGCCTTCATTGACCGAGGTGACACCACAGCAGATAGCGACCTTCAGCGAGCGTTTCGATCGAATCGCCACCAACGTCGAGAAGGTCATCCAGGGGAAGCGAGACGTCGTCGAGCTGGTTCTCCTCGCCCTCGTGGCGGAGGGTCACGTGCTTGTTGAAGACGTCCCCGGAGTGGGCAAGACCCAACTCGCCAAATCGGTGGCCCGCTCGATCGACAGCATCTTCAACCGTATCCAATTCACCCCCGACCTGCTCCCCTCCGACGTGACCGGGGTGTCTGTCTGGGATCGCAACCAGAGCGAGTTCGAGTTCAAACCGGGGCCGATCTTCGCCAACCTGGTGGTAGGCGACGAGATCAACCGGGCGAGCCCCAAGACCCAATCCGCCTTGCTGGAGGCGATGGAGGAGCGCCAGGTGACCTCGGACGGCACCACCAGGGCGCTCCCCCTCCCCTTCATGGTGATGGCCACCCAGAACCCACTCGAGCACGAAGGCACCTATCCCCTGCCCGAGGCGCAGTTGGACCGATTCATGATGAGAGTGGTGATCGGCTACCCGAGCCGGGTCAAGGAGCTGGAGATCCTCGACACCCATGCCGTTCGGTCCACATTCTTCGATCTGAAGCCGGTTGTCTCGATCGGCGAGGTCGACGAGATGGTCACGATTGCCCAAGGGGTGGCGGTCTCACCGTCGATCAAGACCTACATAATCGACCTGGTCGAAGGGACCAGGCACCACGCCGACGTGTTGCTGGGCGCCTCGCCCCGGGCAGCCCTCTTCTTGCAGCGTTTGGGACGGGCCATGGCTGCCTCCCAGGGCCGCGAGTATGTGACGCCCGACGATGTGAAGGCGCTGGCGCATCCGGTTCTCGAGCATCGGATGTCCCTTCGACCCGAAGCCCAGATGCGGGGAGAGACCCTCACCGAGGTGATCGACCAGATCATCACCAGGCTCAGGGTGCCGGGAACCACCTCTCGGATCGCGACCTGATGCCAACGTTGCGAGGCTGGGCTTTCTCCGGCGCTGGTCTCGCCCTCCTGGTTCTGTGGTATGCCCTGGGAGACATCGAGCTCTTGCTCGCCGCCCTGTTCCTCCTCTTCTCCCAGATCCTCGCTATCGCCGTGGTGCATGCCCGACACGCACGACTGGAGGTGCACCGACGTTTGGGCTCGGCCACGGTCCACGATGGTGACACCACCACCGTCACCCTTCTCATCGAGAATGAGTCTCGACGGGCGATCGGGAACATCTCGATCGAGGACGACGTCAACCATCTGGGGGTGGCGAGCTTCGAGGTCGCCAGGCTGAGGAGGGGCGAGACGACGACGGCCACCTACCGGGTGACCTGCAGACCTCGTGGCGTCTATCGGGTGGGACCAACCATCGTGCGCGCAGCCGACCCGCTCGGACTGGCCGAGACTCGAATGCCAACCGGGCCTGTCGACAGGATCGTGGTCTACCCCGCCCTCGAGGAGCTGAGCGGTTTCCCCATCGTGAGAGGCCAGGACCCGGCGATGCAGGCCTCCCGCCCCGAGCACAGCCGCCGCGGCGGTGAGGACTTCTACACACTTCGCGAGTACCAGCGCGGAGACGACCTGCGGCGGGTGCATTGGCCGTCCTCGGCCAAAACCGACGAGTTGATGATCCGCCAGCTGGAGACACCGTGGCAGTCGCGCGCCCTGGTCCTCCTCGATGTGAGGGATGCGAGCTACGAGTCGCGAGACGCCTTCGAGAAAGCGGTCTCGGGAACGGCAACGATCGTGACCCATCTCGTGAGCTCCGGCTTCGACGCCGACCTCTGGGCCGGGGACGCCGATCCCATCGACGCCTCGCGCTACGGCTCGGCGATGGAGCGTCTTGCACTAGTCCAACCTGATCGGGCAATTGACATCAAGGCGGTGGCCGCCCGGATCCGGCAGAAGGGCGGTGGTGGTGCGCTGGTGATCATCACCGGGATCGCCGACCGTTCCCTGCTCACGGTCCAACAACTTCTGGCGCGGGACTACCCAACGACGGTCCTGATGACGGTCTCTTCCTCCACCTCTCAGACTCTTGTCGGGTTCCGCCGGTTCGGAGTGGCGACCGTTTCGATCGAGCCCGACCAGCCCTGGGCGCCAGCATGGGTCACGACGATGAGGACGGCATGGACAACAGCCTCGGTCGGATAGCAGGCCTCGCAGCCTTCGTGCTGATGCTGGCCCGCAGCGGGCGTCTCCTCGACTCGAGTGAGCAAGCCCCCGAATGGCAGTTGATCATGATCGCCGGTGCGTTCCTTGGCGGAGCCGTCTGGTGGGTGCTGGGCCAGACCATCAAGAACCGGAGGCTGGTGGTGGCGATTCTCTCGATCCTGGCGGTCGCCCTTTTCCTTCGAACCTCGGTCCCCCAGACGCTGATTGCAGGATTCATCCCCACCTTGGAGACTCCGGGGGAGGTGGCCCACGAGTTGGCCCAGGCGGTCGACCTGATCAGATTCGGAGTCGCACCGGTGTTCCCGACGTCGGGTTTGATCGGCATCCTTGCCGTGCTGATGTGGGTGGTCGGAGCCCTCTACGTTTGGGGTGCGACCACCGGGCCGACCACTGCGATGGTGGTCCCGTCCCTGGCGCTTTATCTCCAATTCGCGGTGATGGACCGGATGCAGGCGGGGCGAGGATGGATGGGCGCCTCGATCGCTGTCATCGCCCTGGCCATCGCCGCCGTTGCCCTGGAGCGACGCAGTGACGCCGGGCAGGTTCGAGACGCCGATGGAAGGCCCCTCCCGAGGCGGGCTCGGGGCTGGGCAATGACCATCGCCCTCCTCGTCGCCACCGGATCCCTTTTCGCGACACAAGGAGCCTCGGGGTTGGTGCCGCCCAACGGCAACCTCCCCTGGAGATTGGGCGGCGGATACGGCCCCGGGTTCGGTGGGGTGGCCTTCGACCGCCTGGCCGACCTCCGGCAGCGGATCATCAGACGCTCCAATGCAGTTCTGTTCCGGGCCACCTTGAGCAGCGGGTCCCCGCCTGCCGACCAGATCTACTGGCGGATGGAGAGCCTCGACGACTTCGACGGGTCCACCTGGCGCCCATCGATGGCGATTGCCGACTTCTACACACCCGAATCGGCGGGCGGCGACCCCGAGCATGCCTACCAGGGAACGACCGAGGTCATCAGCGAGCGGATCCAGATCGATCTCCTCCGCTCCCCCGTGCTGCCCACCGCCGGGATCGCCCGGTTCCTCCAGTCGGACTCGGTGAATGTCGCCGGTTTCCAGACCACACCCGACGGATCACTCCTCTATCAGGCGCAATTGGGAGAGGGTGACCAGTATCAAGTGGAGGCTGTCTTCCCCGACTTCGACGCCGACCTCGGAACGCTCGCCACCCTGCCCGACGGGTCCCTCAGCCCTCTCTTCGCCAATGCGGCCGAGGACGGGGTCTTCATCCCCGAGCCGGGGCTGAGCGGGGGCCCGGTGCAGCGACCCGATGACATCGAGCGATTCATCGAGCTCCCCGAGGATCTGCCTGAGGGCATCCTGCAGCTGGCACGACAACAGACCCGAGGAGCGACGACCGACTTCGAGCGGGCTTGGCTTCTCCAGCACTGGTTCCGCGACAGCAGCGAGTTCGTGTACTCCACCGAGGTCTCGAGCGGTCACGGCTTCCTCGACCTCCAAGAGTGGTTGACCGAACCGTCGAGCCTCAACTATCGCACCGGGTACTGCGAGCAGTTCGCCGCCTCGATGGCCGTCCTGGGCCGGGCAATCGGTGTCCCCAGCCGTGTGGTGTGGGGATTCACCCCCGGGCAAGTCCAGACTCAAGCCGATGGCACCGAGGTCATCGTTGTCCGTGACAGAAACGCACACGCCTGGGTCGAGATGTGGATGGACGGCTTCGGTTGGGTGAAGTTCGACCCGACGCCGCGTGGCGACGGGACCTTGCCGGACAGCGTCACCGCCGCCTTCGACCCTGTCGCCTATCTTCCCCCACCCGACCCCAACGCACCGGACATCGCCCGACCCGGATTCCTCGATGAAAGCCAAACCTCTGACCAGCTCGACGAAGAGGGCAACCCGATCGACCAGGGCGGATCCCTACTCGACATCGCCTCTTGGTGGTGGATACTCCCTGCGCTCGTTGTGCTCGCAGCCGGCGTACCGATGTTGAAAGAAGTCCGGCGCCGCCGCCGCCGCCGCCGGATCAAGGAGGGCGACATCACCGCGGTCTGGGATGAGATCGTCGACCGACTCGCCGACCTCCGACAGCCGGTCCCTGAGCATCAGACACCGCTCGAATTTGCGAATGCACGGGACCGGGTGCTGGTGCCGATCGCCAGGTCGTACACGGCCGCGGTCTACGGAGGCCGCAACGGCAAGGCCACCGAATCGGATCTCCGCCACTTCGAACAGTGGCTGAAACTCCGTTACGAGGGCGGGGAACGGGCGCGGGCCGCCTTCAGCTTGCGGTCATTGATCGACCGCCAGCCGTGAGCTACCTGTTGGCCGCTCTTTGCTCGTCTGACACGTCGTCTTCGACGCGGCGCAGCATGTCCAGGAAGCGGTTCCGGTCTAGCTCGAAACGGGTGACGTCTTCTTCGACTTCCCGTGCGATCTCGTCGATGGCGACGAAGAAGGCCAACTGACCTTTACGCAGTGCGTCCATCAACTCGCCCTCGTCGGATCCCACGTGAAAGATCGTCTGACCGTCGGTGACCAGCTTGATGTCGGCGAGATGATTCTCCATCTCGCCCTCGCGACGCAGATAGTCCCAGGCCCGTCGCACCCGCTGCAGCGACATCCCGTTGTCGAGGAGGCTTCGCACAACCCGAAGAGCAACGAGATCGCGAAATGAATAGAGCCGTCTCACCCCCGGTCGGCCGCCGGTGCGTTGCACGGAAGGACTCACCAATCCGACACGGTCCCAATAACGAAGCTGATGATGCGTGCAATTAGTGAGCCGGCACGCCTGCTCGGCTGTGAATGACTGCTCCACTCGTCCCTTCCTACAAATCAGCGACGACCCTGAGGGTGGGGCCGTGTCCTCCTCCTTGGAGACGTCCCTACCCTCCCTGGGAAGCCGCCGGGGGCCGGAACATTAGCCGCTTGCAGACTGGCGCGGCGTGACGAGTCGGGGTGGAGTGGGCCGGTTCAGTCGTCGTCGGGCTCGGCCACGGTGACCTGCCACCCGCGAGAGCGTATCCCGGTCACGAGGGCGGTCGCCGAAACAACTAGGAGTGCGAACCCGAGGATGGCGACGAGGGTGTTGGTCGTGAAGAACCCGATCACGATGGCAAGGCCGGCGATCATCCCGAGCACGGCAAGACGGGCCCCGATGCGAGAGGGCCGGCTGATGTCGCGGACCGCTCGGGCTAGTTCGGGGTCTTCTTCGTAGAACTGGCGCTCGATCTCCGCCAGGATCTTCTGTTCGTGATCATCGAGGGGCATCGCTACCTCGTTCCTCAAGCTAGATCCAAGCCCGGGTGAAACAATACACGTCACCCGATAACAGTTTCACGGCTCCGTTCCCCGCCCAACGACCGGTGGCTCTGCAAGACGGGCGGGCTCGACCGCATGATCTCCGAATCTGGCCCGGACCCCGGATATCGCATTTGCAAGACGGTCCCAGTCCTCCTTGGCGTCGATCGTCAACTGTCTCGGTTCGCTCCCGTCCTCCAAGGTCGAGCCACCCAACCCCAACAAACGGACCGGTCTGTCGAGGTCGACACTCTCGAGCAGCCCCAGCCCCACCCGATACAGATCACGTGAGACGTCCAGGGCGCTTTGGCCGGTGAAGCTCCTGGTGACTGTTGTGAAATCTTGGTAACGCACCTTGATGGTGATGGTCCTCGCCGCTAATCCGCTTCTCCGAAGCCTGGTGGAGAGCCGTTGGGCGTGTGCCAGAAGCGCCGTCTCGACCACGTCGCGGCCGTGGAGATCGACTTCGTAGGTCTCCTCCACCGAGACCGACTTGGCCTCGACATCGGGTTCCACGACCCGGTCATCGACACCCCGAGCCAGGGCGAGGAGATGTCGCCCGTTGGCCGGGCCCAGGGCCGAGATCACCGCGGCTTCGGGAAGCTCGGCAAGGTCGCCGACCGTCGCCACTCCCAACCTCTGGAGACCGGCCAAAGTGGCCGGGCCCACTCCCCACAGCGAGCTGACCGGCAGTGCATGCAGAAAGTCGAGCTGCTCGACCAAGTGAATGTGGAGACAGCCGTCGGGCTTGGCCGATTCGGAGGCGAGCTTCGCCATGAATTTCGTGGACGCCACTCCGACCGATGCCGGCAACCCGAGCTCGCCCTTGATGCGGGAGCGAATCTCCTGGCCCACCGCAATGGGCGACTCGTAATGGAACCGCAAGCCGGCGACATCCAGGAAGGCCTCATCGAGACCGAGACCCTCCACATACGGCGTGAACGACCTAAAGATCTCGAACACCTGCTCGGATACTGCGCCATATCGATTGTGGTCGGGGGTGACCACGACAAGCCCCGGGCATTGGCGAAGGGCTATGGCCGTCGGCTGAGCGGAGTGCACGCCACACGCCCGCGCCTCGTACGAGGCACTGGCGATCACGCCCCTCGCCCCTCCTCCGCCGACCGCCACCGGCTTGCCGCGCAGCGCGGGGTTCTCCAGCCGCTCCACCTCGACGAAGAAGGAATCCATGTCGACGTGGAGGATCGGTTCGGTCCACACCCGGGCCAAGTTACCCGTGACAAGTGACAGCAACGGCCAAACTGGTGGCAATGGCTGCCCTCATGCATCTGGTCCGTCACGCCGAGGTCGACAATCCCGAGCATCTCGTCTACTCCGACCTTCCCGGGTTCGGGCTCTCCCCGAGCGGGCTCGAACAGGCCCGTCGGGTCGGGCGGTACCTCGGGCCCCGACCGGTGGTTGCGATCTGGTCCTCGCCTTTGGAACGATCCCTGCGCACCGCGGAGGAGATCGCGAGCCGAACCGGCGTCCCGGTGAAGGTCGACCCCGGGCTCACCGAATGGCGGGTCACCAGCCGCTGGCGTGGGCACACATGGGGTGATCTCCCGGACAGTTTCCCCGGTGAGCTCGAGGCATATCTCGAGCACCCGGAGAATCTGGAATTCGCGGAAGAGTCGTTGAACGACCTGGCAGAGCGGATGGCCGCCACTGCCCGACGGCTCGACACGGAGCACCCACACGGCGATGTGGTGATCGTGTCCCATCAGGACCCGATCCAGGCTGGGCGGCTTCGGCTCATCGGGTCGCCGCTCGCCGGGCTGCATCAGGAGAAGCCAGGTCACGGGGCGGTGGTCACCTTGCGCCCAGGCGAGGTCTGGCGTGAGGAAACGGTGTGGGAGCCAGGCGAGTCGACCAGGGTCGCCGACCACCAGGGGCTGAGGGTGCTCCACCGGCACGAGGAATCGGCAGACCCGACTTCGGCTTGACCGCCCCCGATGCGAAACTCCCGGCGTGAGGGTTCCAATCGCCTCCGCGTCTCCCCTTCTTGCTGCCCTCCTTTGGACCGCGGCCCTGCTCGTCGACCCGCGTCCACTGGCTCCGTGGTCCGTTTTCCTGGTCGGTTTGGGGCTGCTCACAATGGCGACCGTCGGCGTCATCGGGATGATCGTGGTTGGGGGGCGCTGGGCTCTGCGCACCGGCGCGGCGACGGTGTTCGCCACGCTCCCGGTTGCGGTGATCCGGCCTACCGATCCGATCTGGTTTGTGGCGCTCGGCGCCTCTATCACGGCCGGAGTGCTCCTGTGCCTCCCCATCGTCACCCGGCGGATCCGCAAGCTCCCCTCGGCCACCGGCCCACCGTCCGAGGCCGTGCTGGTCGCTCTCATCCTGGCGGGGACACCGGCCGCGATCGGCTTCGCGGCCTGGGACAGGCCCACGGCCGCCACCGTCATTGTCGGGCTCACCGCCCCCCTTGCCGCCCTCTGGTACTCGAGAGTTCTTCCCGGGGGTCTCTACGCGGTCAGGATCATCTGGCCGCTGATCACCACCGGCCTGGCCCTCCTCCAACCGGCCCCCGTTGCCATCGTCTCGGTGGGGACCACGATCGTGGTCCTTGCGATGGCGTGGCGACCCGAGGTCGCGGTCGCATT
>JBBDQO010000016.1:0-418 GCA_040905925.1 Acidimicrobiia bacterium
ATCCGCTCTGGTCTCTCCTGGATAGTCACCTCGCCTTTGGGGTCGGTGACCGAGACCGGGAACCCATCTGACACGGTTGTCGTGGTCTCCGGTGGGGTGGTGGTGGTGTCGACCACGGTGGTCGACGACGCTTGGCTCGTGGTGGTGTCACCACTCTCGGCGGGGCTGCAAGCACCCGCGGCGAGCACAAGGGCTATCAGCAGCGCAGTCCTACGCATAAAAAACATCCTCCGTTCGGAGGATGAAGAGGCCGGTGGCTTCCCTGAGCCCACGAGTCGTCTTCATCCGAGACTTTCTACGTGGCCCCGAGGTCAGGCGACCTGGCTCATCCCCTTCTCAGGGGCTTCACAGTTGCGGGACAGCACCGGGATCAAACCGGCTTCGCTGCCCTCAGGGCACCCGCCCAAAGGAAGCGGGG